>JAZNIV010000104.1:0-50297 GCA_045577675.1 Clostridia bacterium | reverse complement strand
TTGTGTTGCATAAATATGCTGAATACCTCGTTCAATTTTCACCAGAGATTCTCTGGTTATGTCTATTCCCATCAGCTGCATTCTCCGCACAACTTCTATTTGCTTTATATTCTTTTGTTTTCTAATTGCCTTAATATTTTTTTCAATACAAATATTATCCTGTTTAATCTTTTGCTCTAACATATTAAATACCTCAATAAAATAGACTAAAAAACATATTCTAACGGATATTCCGAAAGAATATGTTTTTTAGGTTTGTTATATTATTTCATTGCTTCTTCGATAGCAACTGCAACTGCAACAGTCATACCAACCATTGGGTTGTTACCTGCACCGATAAGTCCCATCATTTCTACGTGAGCCGGAACTGATGAAGAACCTGCAAACTGAGCATCTGAATGCATTCTTCCCATAGTATCTGTCATACCGTAAGAAGCAGGACCTGCAGCCATATTATCAGGGTGAAGTGTTCTACCTGTACCACCGCCTGATGCAACAGAGAAGTACTTTTTACCCTGCTCGATACATTCTTTTTTGTATGTACCTGCAACCGGATGCTGGAAACGTGTCGGGTTAGTTGAGTTACCTGTGATAGAAACGTCAACACCTTCCTTGTGCATAATAGCAACACCTTCACGAACATCGTCTGCACCATAGCAACGAACCTTTGCTCTTTCACCGTTTGAATAAGCTGTTTCCTTAACTATTGTAAGCTCACCTGTGAAGTAGTCAAACTTAGTCTGAACATAAGTAAAGCCGTTAATTCTTGAAATAATCTGAGCAGCGTCTTTTCCAAGACCGTTAAGAATTACACGAAGGTCCTCTTTTCTTGCCTTGTTAGCTGATCTTGCAAGACCGATAGCACCTTCAGCAGCAGCGAAGGATTCGTGACCTGCCAAGAATGCGAAGCACTTTGTTTCTTCACGGAGAAGCATTGCACCGAGGTTACCGTGACCGATACCAACCTTACGGTCGTCAGCAACAGAACCCGGGATACAGAAGGACTGAAGTCCAACACCAATCTTTTCAGCAGCGTCAGCAGCCTTTGTGCAGCCGTCCTTAATAGCAATTGCAGCACCTACAATGTAAGCCCAGCAAGCATTTTCAAAACAAATCGGCTGAATACCCTTAACGATATTATATACATCTATGCCCTTATCATCACAAATCTTTTTAGCTTCTTCAATTGAAGAGATACCGTGCTTTGCAAGCTCTGCGTTGATTTGGTCAATTCTTCTTTCATAACTTTCAAATAATGCCATAATCTTCGTACCTCCCCTTTATTATTCGCATCTTGGGTCGATAAGCTTTGCAGCATCATCAACTCTGCCGTACTGACCTGAAGCCTTCTCGAGTGCTTCGTTTGCGTCCATACCTTTTCTGATCATTTCCATCATCTTTCCAAGGTGAACGAACTTATATCCGATAATCTGGTTTTCATCGTCAACTGCAATCTTTGTTATGTAGCCTTCAGCAAGCTCCAAGTATCTTGGGCCCTTCTCTAAGGTTGCATATGTTGTACCAACCTGACTTCTGAGACCTTTTCCCAAATCCTCAAGACCTGCACCGATTGGCAGACCATCCTCTGAGAACGCTGTCTGAGTTCTTCCGTAAACAATCTGGAGGAAAAGCTCTCTCATAGCTGTGTTAATAGCATCACAAACAAGGTCAGTATTTAAAGCCTCTAAAAGAGTCTTTCCAACAAGGATTTCTGAAGCCATAGCAGCAGAGTGTGTCATACCTGAGCAGCCGATTGTTTCAACCAAAGCCTCCTGAATGATACCCTCCTTAACGTTTAATGTCAGCTTACATGTACCCTGCTGAGGAGCACACCAGCCAATGCCGTGTGTAAGACCTGAAATGTCTTTAATTTCTTTTACCTGTACCCATTTTCCTTCTTCCGGAATTGGAGCAGGACCGTGATATGCACCTTTTGCTAAAGGACACATCTCTTCTACTTCACGTGAATATTTCATGTAGATTTCTCCTTTCAAAATTTGCTATACTTTTAGCACACTACGTTAATTATATCACAAATCTGATAATATTCAAGTCAAATTACAACATTTTTTTCATTTTGTATGTAAAAATACAGTAAAATTTTTCCGCAGTTTTTATGAAAAATGACTTTAATTATGCAAAAACGGTGCCGCATTTTGCAGCACCGCACTAATACTACTCCAAATCCTCTCTGTTTCCGCCAAAGTATTCATAGGCAAAATACAGCTGATTATCCACAAGCTCTCTTAATTTATAAAACTTATTTTCCATTTTCACCTGAGTTGAAACATCAAGCACACCATATGGGAAAAGCTCATTATCTGCCTGAAATTCTGTTATCGCATACTCAAGGCTTTTATCAAAGCGTTCGTCTAATGTTCCGCCGTAATATCCCATAACTTTAAGACGTTCTTTTGCTGCAAGCACGTTTGGCGAGGTTTCACCGCTTTTCGGCTTTGTTTTATAGTCGAAGGTTGCATACTTTGTAATATCAATCTGTCGTGTTGTATTGTCAACGTACTCATTCGGGTCAATTCCGTTTCCGTGAATGTCGTTGCCGTTACGTGTGAAATATCTTCCTGTTGTAATCTTAAAAGCACAGCCGTCCCATATTTCAAACATCTGCTGGATAACACCCTTGCCGTAGCTTATCTGACCGATTAAAATTCCTGCTTCGCTTTCGCCGATAGCACTTGCAAGAACCTCGGCTGCCGAGGCAGTGTTTTCATTTATTAATACTGCAAAGTCATACTTTGTTTCTTTAAGCTCGGAATATGCAACCGCATTATCCCACTCATTACGATAAACCGTGCTTACAATCACGCCTTCAGGAACAATCTCCCTTGCAATCTCAATAGCTGAGCCAAGGTATCCGCCCGGATTATCACGAAGATCCAAAATTATCTTTTTAACTTCAGCTTCATCAAATTCTGCAAGAACCTTCATAAATTCGTCATATGTATTTTCCGCAAAATTCAAAATACTGATATAGCCTATATTCCCTTCAAGAATACTGCTGCCGACAGTTGTTCCCTTAACCTCTCCACGGACAATCGTTCTTTCAAACTCCTCACCGTTACGCAGGAAGGTGATAGTAACCTCCGTTCCAAGCTCTCCGACAACCATATCCTGAACCTTGTCAACACTAAGACCTTTTGCATCAACGCCGTCAACCTTTGAAATCTGGTCGCCGCTCATAACTCCGGCTGCTTCTGCACCGCCGCCCTCAGTGCAGCTCATTACGGTAACATAATCGTCAATCTGTTGAATGATTACACCGATTCCGTACACAATATGATTCATATTTTTATTAAACAGCTCATACTCTTCCTTTGTGTAAAACTCGGTGTATTCATCAAGGCTCTGAAAGCCTGCCTTAATAAGCTGGTTCATAAGCTCAGGGTTGTCCTTAACAACTGCCTGAATAGCCGCATCCATAATATCATCGGCTCTTGCACTGTCATCTATGTATAAATTAGCTGCATAATTTGAAATCTGCTCAAATTTATTGTATTCTGTATTTTCTTCTGCAAGCACCGGCTGCGAAAAAAGCATTACAGCCGACAAAAATAATGACAAAAGCTTTATTTTACTCATAGTTTATTCCCTTTCTGCTTTTACAGAAATATCAATTTCTGTACTTATGGTATCTCCGCCGACAAAAAGCAGATAGGAAAAGGTCAGTTTTCCACCGCTTTCTGACAAGCTGTTTTCTATTTTTACCGTTTTAATCTTCATAGTCATATCACCGTATGGCACACGGTATAAAAACTCGGTAACCTCGCCTTTTTTATATACCATAACTGTTCCGAAGTCACCCATTCTCCGCATTGTAATCATATCCGGCTCAATCTTTAATAAAACCCTTGAGTCCCCCATCCCCATATCGGAATGTTCTTCATAGGTTATATAGTATCTGCCGTCACGCATATAAAAGCCACCGGTTGTTGTAAATTCCATTTTTTCATTTTCATCTCCGGCAGCTTGTCTGCTTACCAAGGTTATTGTAGCATTTTCTTTAGAATTTTTCAATGTCAATCTTCTCCACCTGACCATTTATCCTTTTTTCAAGGAACAGTCCTCCCAAATTTTCAAAACCGTCCACATTATCGCTGACATAGTACTGATACTGTTCTTTATCCCTCTTGCTTGAGTGAAGTAATTCCTCACCAAGTGTATTTTTAAGTGCTTTTATAGCTTCGGCACCTGCGTCAATCAAGGTGACATTATCACCCATAAACCGGGCAATGGTTTTCTTCAGGAGCGGATAATGCGTACAGCCCAAAATCAGCGTATCCACACCGGCTGCTTTTACCTCCGCAAGGTATTCCTCGGTCACAAGCTCAGCTACTTTAGTATCAAAATGCCCGTTTTCAACGAGCGGCACGTAAAGCGGACAGGCACGGGTTACAATCTCTATATCCGGTCTTTTTTCCTTTATAAGCTTTTCATAAGAACCGCTTTTTATGGTTCCGGGAGTTCCTATAATACCTATTCTTCCGTTTTTGGTAGCTTTCAAAGCAGCCAGAGCCGCCGCATCAACAACACCGATAATCGGTGTATCATAATCATCCTTTATGGCAGGAAGTGCCGCTGAGCTTGCTGTTCCGCAAGCAATAACAATCATCTTAACATTCTTGCTAAGCAAAAAATTAATATCATTTCTTGAATATTTAATTATAGTTTCGGTGGAGCGCGTACCATACGGCACACGTCCCGTATCACCAAAATATATTATGCTTTCATCGGGCATTTCCTCCATAATCTGCTTTACTGCAGTCAGGCCCCCAAGCCCTGAATCAAAAACTCCGATACTTCTGTTATCCATTATTTTACCCTTTCGAGTCCAAGCTCAATCAGTTTATCCAAAAGCTCCGAATATCCAAGTCCTACAGCATCCCACAGCTTTGGATACATACTTATATTTGTAAAGCCGGGCATTGTGTTAATTTCGTTAAGTAGCACAGAATTATCGCTGTACTTTACAAAAAAGTCAACTCTTGATAATCCGTTTCCGTCAAGAGCTTTAAATGCTGCTAGTGAATATTCACGGATTTTCTCGTATATATCTTTCGGCAAATCTGCAGGAATATGTAGTTTAGTTGAATTATCGTTGTATTTTGCATCAAAATCATAAAACTCAACGGTAGGCACTATCTCGCCAACTGCAGCAGCTTCAGGATTTAAGTTACCTAAAACAGCACATTCAACCTCATGACCGTCAATATTTTCCTCAACCAGTATCTTTCGGTCAAACTTAGCCGCTTCTATAAGTGCAGAAATTAATTCTTCTCGGTTATGAGCCTTTCCGACACCAACCGACGAGCCTGTGTTACACGGCTTAACAAAGCAAGGATAGCCAAGCTTTTCTTCAATTTCCTCTATGTATTTATCACGATTCTCGCTTGTTTTCACCACAACCCAGTCTGCCTGAGGAATGCCGGCTGAATCAAGCACAATCTTCGTATACGATTTATCCATACCGTTTGCCGATGCTAAAACACCCATACCAACATATTTAATATTCGCAAGCTCTAAAAGTCCCTGAATTGTTCCGTCCTCGCCATATTCGCCGTGAAGTACGGGAAAAACTATGTCAGGATGAATTTTTGTTATACCGTTTTCTTCAAAAACAAGAACTGCCTTTTCTCCTGCATCCGGAGAAATAATCGCACGTTTATTATTTTCCTTTTCCCATTCTCCGCACTCAATTTTGGCAATATCACCCTCATAAAGGTACCATCTTCCGTCCTTTGTAATGCCGATAACAGAAATGTCATATTTATCCTTGTTAAGATTGTTAAGCACAGATGTTACAGACTTTCTTGAAATTTCATGCTCCGGAGACTGTCCTCCGAATATTACACACACCTTCAGCTTATCAGCCACGGTAATCACTCCTTCTAAGCTTATTTAAAATTTTCTCAAAATACTCCGGCAAATCTACCGAAAATTCCATATATTCACCTGTTTTTGGGTGAACAAAGCCGATTGTCTTTGCAAAGAGAAGCTGACCCTCGGTTTTTATTTTTTCCTTACCTGTTCCGTATACCCTGTCGCCTACCAGGCTGTGACCTATTGATGCCATATGCACCCTTATCTGATGCGTCCTTCCGGTTTCAAGCACACATTCAAGCAGAGTATAGCCGTTAAAGCTTTCAAGCACACTGTAATGTGTAACCGCCTCCCTGCCGCCTGCAACGACCGCCATTTTTTTTCTATCCTTGGGATGCCTTGCAATCGGCTTATTCACAGTTCCGCCCTCTTTAACCCTGCCGTTTACAAGTGCATAATATCTTCTTGATGCCTTGCGTTCCTTTAACTGAGCAGAAAGCATTAAATGTGCATCGTTATTTTTCGCAACCACCAAAAGTCCGGCGGTGTCCTTGTCGATTCTATGCACAATTCCCGGTCTTATAACACCGTTTATTGCAGATAAGTTATCCCCTGCATGATATAAAAGTGCATTAACCAAGGTTCCGCTTGTATTTCCGGCGGCAGGATGAACAACCATCCCCTGAGGCTTATTCACAACAATAACATCATCATCCTCATAAACAATGTCAAGTGGAATGTTTTCAGCCACCAAATCAAGACTTTCCGGCTCAGGCATTAAAATTTCTATCACGTCACCATCCTGCGGCTTGTATTTTTTGTCAACCGCCTTACCCAAAACCGTTACAAGCCCGTCTTTACACAAATCCTGTGCATATGTTCGGGATATGTCATCGGCATTTTCTGCTATATATTTATCAATACGCAGATTATTCGGGTTTAGTACCTTCAGGACTATTTTCTCCATCTTTTATCTCTTCCTTATCGAAAAATAACAGGTAAATCACTAAAATCGTCGCACCAACTGTGATTGCAATATCCGCAATATTAAAAACCGGAAACTGCATAAATGCGGTAGATATAAAGTCAACAACAAACCCACGGAAAATCCTGTCAATGGCATTTCCTAAAGCACCGGCAAACAAAAGCGTCAGCGAAAGTTTAAAAAGTCGTGCCTTTGGCTTGGTTTTTAGCCAGTAAAAAGCCACACCAACACAAAAAACAACAGAAATCACAGCCAATAACGCGGTATTTCCCGACAGTATACTAAAGGCTGCACCGGTATTTTTTACATAAACAAAGTCAAAAAGTCCCGGTATTATATGAATAATATCCGTAGAATTAAGATTAGTCATAACAAGCAGCTTTGCAAGCTGGTCAACGGCAACGACTGCCGCTGCAATTATTATCCAAATAAGCATTAAAACACTCCCATATAAATATACCTTATATTGTATCACAAAATATAAAAAAAGAAAAGGCTTTTAAGCCTTTTCTTTAAAATTTTTTTATTATTTTGGAAAATGCATTAACAACTAACGAATAATATTTATTAATCCTATTATTTTGTCAGCTTCTTCACGCAATCAGCACAGATTCCTTCATATCCTTCGATTGTTCCGACAGTTTCTGAACGAACCCAACATCTGCCGCATTTTTCGTGTTCACTTGCCTTTGCAGTAACCTTTACAGCTTCGCCGCAGAATGCATCCTCCGGAGCATCTTCTGTAACAACAGAAGCCTTTGATGTGATAAAGATTTCAGCAAGCTCTGATTCCATTCCTTTCAGAACCTCTGCCATTTCGCTTCCTTTGGTAGCATAAACCAAAACCTCTGCATCAAGCGATTTTCCGATAACCTTATCATTACGCATTGGCTCAAGAGCCTTGTTTACGTCATTTCTTGCCTCAATAATCATATCCCACTTTTGGGCAAGAGCATTATCATCATATTCTGCCTTAACCTCCGGCATATCGCTCAGCATAACGCTTACTGCATTATCGCCGTCAATATGCGGCATAAACTTCCAGATTTCCTCTGAAGTATAAGCAAGAACAGGTGCTAAAAGCTTAACGATTGCATCAAGAATGATATACATAGCACTTTGAGCTGAGCGTCTTTCCATAGCATCCGGCTTTTCTGTATAAAGTCTTGATTTTAATACGTCAAGATAGAAGTTACTCATATCAACAATACAGAAATTCAGCATTGCGGAATAGAGTGTGTGGAACTCATAGCTGTCATATGCCTCAAGTGTTTTCTTAACAATATCATTAAGCTTTAAAAGTGCCCACTTATCAATTTCGAGCATATCGCTGTATGCAACCATATCCTTATTCGGGTCAAAGTCATTGATGTTTGAAAGAATATATCTTGCAGTATTTCTGATTTTTCTATAGCCCTCTGAAAGCTGCTTTAAGGAATCCTGACTCATTCGCATATCTGTTCTGTAGTCTGCCGAAACAACCCACAGACGAAGCACGTCAGCACCCCATTTATCCACAATTTCCTGTGGGCTTATGCTGTTACCCTTTGACTTTGACATCTTTCTGCCTTCGCCGTCCTGAATCATACCGTGGGTAATTACGGTTTTATAAGGAGCCTGTTTTCTAACAGCAATACTTGTCAAAAGCGAGGACTGGAACCAACCTCTGTACTGGTCGTTACCCTCAAGGTAAACATCAGCCGGCCATACGAGGTCGTCTCTCTCATCACAAACAGCCATATGAGAAGAACCTGAGTCAAACCAAACGTCCATAATATCCTTTTCTTTTGTAAATTCACTGCAGCCGCACTCACATTTTGTGCCTGCCGGAATTATTTCGTTTGCATCAAGCTCCCACCACATATCAGGGCCTTTTTCACGGAACAGCTTTGCAACCGCTGAAATAGTGTCACTTGTGATAATTTCCTTACCGCAGTCCTTGCAGTAGAAAATCGGAATCGGCACACCCCATGTTCTCTGACGTGAAATACACCAGTCACTTCTGTCAACAACCATTGACTTGATTCTGTCCTCACCCCATTCAGGAATCCACTTAACTCCTTCAATAGCACGAACAGCATCATCCTTTAATGCGTCAACAGATGCAAACCACTGGTCTGCAGCCCTGAAAATAATCGGGTGGTCACATCTCCAGCAATGTGGATACTGGTGAACAATTTCCTGACTTGCTAAAAGTGCACCGCTTGCTTTTAAGTTATCTAAAATCTTTTCATTTGATTCTTCATAGTAAATACCTGCAAACTCACCTGCATCCTCTGTCTGATAGCCGCGGCTGTCAACAGGAACAACAATTTCAAGCTGCGGATATTTCTGGCACACGATATAGTCCTCTGCACCAAAGCCCGGAGCGGTATGAACGCAGCCTGTACCCGCATCAAGTGTAACGTGGTCGCCAACAATGACTAAGGATTCACGGTCTAAGAACGGGTGCTGGCATGATAATAGCTCAAGCTCCTGTCCCATAAAGGTTTTTACAACTTCATAATTTGCATCAAGTCCGGCAGAAGCAACAACAGTATCTATAAGCTCTGTTGCAAGCACATAAATTTCGCCGTTTGCAAATTTAACAAGTGAATATTCAAGGTCAGGATTTAAGCATACAGCAAGGTTTCCCGGAAGTGTCCATGTAGTTGTTGTCCAGATAACAAAATAAACGTTTTCAAGTCCTTCAAAAAGTCCCTTGTCATCCTTAACTGCAAATTTTACATAAATTGAGGTTGTCTTATCCTCTGCATACTCGATTTCAGCCTCGGCAAGTGCAGTTTCACAGTGCGGACACCAGTAAACCGGCTTTAAGCCCTTGTAAATAAGTCCGTTTTTCGCCATTTCGCCAAAAACTTCAATCTGCTTTGCAACAAACTCGTTGTTAAGTGTCAAATACGGATTATCCCAGTCACCGATAGCACCCAGTCTTTTAAACTGCTCCTTCTGGTTTTCAACGTGGGATTTTGCAAATTCACGACAAGCCTGTCTGAATTTAACAGGACCGGCTGTGTGACGGTTAATGCCGAGCTTTTTAATAGCCTGCTGCTCAATAGGCAGACCATGTGTGTCCCAGCCCGGAACATATGGTGCATAAAAGCCGCGAAGGCTCTTATAACGTACAATAATATCCTTAAGTATTTTATTAAGTGCATGACCTAAATGGATGTCGCCGTTTGCGTATGGCGGTCCGTCATGGAGAATAAACGGAGTTTTTCCTTTATTCTTTTCGGTCATCTTTTTATATAAATCAATTTCTTCCCAATATTTAAGAGTTTCCGGTTCTCTTTGAGGGAGATTTCCTCTCATCGGAAATTCTGTCTGCGGAAGATTAACCGATTTAGTGTAGTCCTTACAATTTTCGCACATAGTATTTATCCTTTCTATATATAAAAATCAGGGATAACAAAAGCTATCCCTACTATTTTACTCCAATTTGTCCAACATTTCAAGTAGTGCAGAGCAAATTCCTTTAATTCTTTGCTTATATCCTGAAACTTCAACCTGAACACTCGCAAGCTCATTACGCTTATTTTGAATGTCCTGGTCAAGCTGGCGATACATATTTTCCGACTTTGACTGTGCTTCATTTACGATAACGTTTGCCTTTTCAGCCGCACTCTTTTTAATATCCTCAGCCGCTGTCTGTGCAAGCACAATTGATTGCTGGAGAGTTGCCTCCATAGCCTTATACTGTTCTACCGATCTGTTAAGCTGCTTAATCTGCTCACGAAGCTCTGCATTTTCCTTATACAGCTTTTCATAGTCTTTACCTACCAAATCCAGAAAATCATCAACCTCGTCGGCATTGTAGCCTCTCAGCTTTACTTCAAAATCCTGTCTTTGAATGTCGATTGGTGTTAACATAACTTCACTCTCCCTAAATAAATTTCTTTAACTTAATATGAATTCTGTCACTTCTTGTTTTGCTGCCTATTTCAAAAAGCTCTGCCCTTCCATAGCCTCTTACCGATAAAAGGTCATTTTCGGCTAAAATATAGTCGGTCTGCTGTCTTTCAATATGATTTACAGAAACCTTTCCCGACATTATAAATGTCTTTGCCTCGCTTCGGCTCAGCTTTAAGAGCGATGCTATAACTGCATCAAGACGAAGGGATGCCGCAACTGCTTCTATCAGCTCGAACTGTTTTTCCGGCACTGTCACTTCATCAGCATTGCAAATTCTGATTTCAACACCACAGCCGGAAATTTTACGGATATTATCCTTAATAAACTCGGCAATATCCTCCTGCACAAACACATAGGAGGCTTTTTCCCCGACAAGAATATCTCCGATTTTATTTCGTTCAATTCCAAGTGATAAAATTGTTCCGAGATAGTTTCTGTGAGTAAGGCTCTTTTCATACTTTTTGGTGATTTCCAAAGCTTTTATCGGAAACTCCGTAGTATCAGGCTCCTGCCACTCCGGAAAAACACCGAGGATACACCGCTCTGCACCTTCATGCCCCCCGAAAAGAATACCACCAAAAAGCCCTTCCTTTTTAAGGACAGCCTGCTGCGTTTCATCAAGAAACTTTGAAAATCTCGGCGTATGATACTTTTCACAAAGCTTATACACATCCTGTATCTTTTTCAAAAAAATATCATCAGCCATAAAATTCTCCAAAAATATAACATAAGGCGGAGTACCCTCCGCCTTACCTTAATACATTATTTAAACATACTCCAGTCAAAGCCGGCACCTGATTTGTCCTTCAAAAATTCGCCTGCGATATCATAGGAGGACGGTGTCGCAATAAATATACCACCTGAAACCTTCTGAATATCACCATTCAAACCGTAAACTGTACCTGCAATAAAGTCTACAACTCTTCTTGCCTCTTCAGGATCAAGTCCGCCCACATCAAGAATAACAGGACGTCTTTGCTTAATCTGGTCTGCCACCTCGGTTGAACTGTTAAAGCATTTCGGCTTTAGTACAACAATGCTTGGTGAAGCAGCCTGACGGTCAAGAGGGACAACCTTATTTCTCTTAAACAGAGGTGCACGTTCTTCATATCTGTCCTCGACTTCTTCCTCTTCCATCTCGATATCTTCTTCGTAGTCAATATCTCCGAAACCGACAAAATCCTTAACAGCATCTACAAATCCCATGAATACTTCCTCCTACAATATTTTATTTTTGTTTAGAGTAATCTCTTTGTCCGAAAATGGCCGTACCAACCCGTACCATATTCGAACCCTCTTCTATGGCAATTTCAAAATCTCCGCTCATACCCATAGATAGAAATTTCATAGTAATATTATCATATTTATTATGTGATATGTCAATAAATTTGCTATTTATGTCACGAAAATGTAATCTGTTGGCAATCTCACTGTCAAATTTCGCCAAAATTGTCATCAAACCGCAAACTTTCACGTGTTTCAGACATTTTGCATGCTCTATCATTTCGTTAAGCCCAGATATATCTATTCCTGATTTTGTTTCTTCACCTGTTATATTTACCTGAATCAGAATTTTTATTTCGCCGACTCCCTTTTTTTCTGCCTGACGTTCAATTTCGTCCATCAGCTTAACTGAGTCAACCGAGTGAATCATATGCACCTTGTCGATAATATACTTGACCTTATTGGTTTGCAAATGACCTATCAGGTGCCAGCGTACCGGCTTAACACGGTCATATTTTTCCATAATTTCCTGAACCCTATTCTCGCCTATATCGGTCACACCGAGGTCAATAGCCTCGTTAATTGCCTCAACAGGGTGAGTTTTGGTTACAGCTATTAACGTCACATCCTCTTCACTTCTGCCGCTTTTTTCCGCCGCAATCCTGATTTTTTGACGAATCTCCTTTAAGTTTTCTTCAATATAAGACATTATTTTTCACCTACCACTATACAGTCATAATCACGAAGCATATTCTGCGTACCGCTTACAGGAGAAATAATAACGGTTCCGCCTACGGTATCGGTATAAACCACATTACACGGTTTAAAAAGCTGAGCACCGGCATTTTTAACCAAGACACCCTTAACTCCGTCATGAACACGCAGTGCAGAAACAGGAATACGATACCCCTCATAGCTTTCCAGTATCAGCTCAATTTTTGAGAACCTTAAAGAGTATACACCCTCCTTATACTGCTCGCATTTTACAACAATTACATTCTTATCTGTTTCACTGTTTTCGGTAGATATGTACTCTATGGTAGCATCAGCCTCAATACCGGGTAAATATCCAAAACGAAGCTTGACCCTTCGTCCGTTTTTAAGGCCTTCGGCAGTTTCCTTATCCACAGTCATCATAACATACCAGGTGTGATTGTTAACAACCTTGCAGACAGGCTCACCGGAGGCTGCTGTGGTTTTATACTCCTTTACCTTTTCTGCAATATTTTCATAATCTGCTACCTTATATGACATCACATCTTTCGGTGTCAAAATCCTCTCAAGACCGTCAACATTTCCTGAGAACACACCTGACATCTGTGAATACAGATCATTTTTTAAGCTGTTCATACTTGCTTCGAGGGCATTTTTTCTGTTTGTAAGCTCATCAATACTCTGCCCCTTAGTATTCTTGACACTGCCTGTTATTATCGCATTAATTTGTGCCTTGTAATCAGCTATTTTAGCTATATTATGCTCTGTTTTAGCTTTTATGATATTGTTTTTTATGTTTTCAATATCCTCTTCACTGCTTGCGCTTCCTGCCATATATGATGCATCAGTTCCGGCATTTTCAAGCTCTGCAAGCTTTTTATTGATGTTATTCAGCTCCTGCAGTGTTTGCTGAGAAATTCCGCCTGTATACACAGTAGACAACACTCTGTTCCTGCCGACACGCGTTCCCTCCTGAATATAATGGTACACAGTTCCCGAAACCGGTGCGTTATATACCTGTTCGGTGCGGACAATATAGCCGGATGTATCTATTTTGTTTTCATAAACCTCTGAAATCACTGTCTGGGTTTCCACCGGATTTTCCAGGTATCTTATTCCGTAAAAAATGCAGAAGCAGACAACGCCAAGCAGTATAAATGCAATGCTTTTCTTCATTATTATATCATATCCTTCCGTGCCGGACAGCACAAAACTAAAGCTCCATATTTCCTGCTCTCATAAGCTCAATCATATCCCAGACGGTGTATTTTCCCTCGTCGGTTTTCGTTGAGAACGGAACTAAAATGTCGTCCTCATTCAGCTCAAGCTCGCCATAGAGCATTTCAAGATTTTTTTCAAGCTCCTTTTTAGAAAGCTTATCCGTTTTAGTTGCAATAACGATTACACCCTCATCAGGCTGTGCTGCACGAATCCATTCCAGCATCATTTTGTCATCCGAGGTAGGCTCATGACGCGAATCCACCAAAAGCATAACCTTTCTGAGCTGCTGACGTCGGTAAAGGTAATCGTCAATCATATTTCCCCAGCTTTCAACATCAGTTTTGGCACGTTTTGCGTAGCCGTAGCCGGGAAGGTCAACAAGGTAAATTGTTTCGTCTATATTGTAGAAGTTGATTGTAATGGTTTTTCCTGGGGTAGAGCTTACTCTCGCAAGAGATTTTCTGTTTAAAAGCTTGTTCACCATTGATGATTTCCCTACATTTGAACGTCCTACAAAAGCAAATTCCGGGTATCCCGTTTTTGGATATTGATCCTTTCTTACCGCAGAAACGGTAAGCTCTGCATTGTGTAAATTCATAACAGCACCTCGCTTTTATTCTTCTTCCGGTATACTAAATCCAGAACGTTTCTTCTTTCCCAAAGCCGTTTTCAGTACCTCGTCCATATCCGATACCGGTATAAACTTAATATTTTCCTTTACCACAGCCGGAACCTCATCAAGGTCAGGTATATTCCGAGCCGGTATAATTACTGTTTTAATTCCTGCACGGTATGCCGCAACAGACTTTTCTTTAAGCCCGCCAATCGGCAGAACTCTGCCACGAAGAGTAACTTCTCCTGTCATAGCAACATCACGTCTTACCGGATAGCCTGTAAGTGCAGAGGCTATGGCAGTTGCCATAGTAATTCCGGCAGAAGGTCCGTCCTTCGGGGTAGCACCCTCCGGAACGTGAATATGAATATCGCAGATTTTATAGAATTTTTCATAAATTCCAAGCATATCCGCCCTTGTTCGTATGTAGCTGACGGCAGCCATCGCTGACTCCTTCATAACGTCTCCGAGATTTCCGGTAAGCTCTATTTTTCCCGAGCCTGCCATAACATTCACTTCAACCGACAATGTATCGCCGCCGACACTTGTCCAAGCAAGCCCACGTACAATTCCCACATCGTCCTT
This sequence comes from Clostridia bacterium, assembly GCA_045577675.1. Classification (GTDB taxonomy): domain Bacteria; phylum Bacillota; class Clostridia; order UBA1381; family UBA1381; genus UBA1738. The sequence continues at coordinate 35,208 of JAZNIV010000104.1, read as the reverse complement.
ATCATTTATCATATCCACCAAAAATTTGTGTTTCCCCATATAATCGGTTAGATTTTTTGAGGAAATTGTAAGAGATTTTTTGTTCTCCTCTAATATTTTCTTAGCAGCCTTACGCATTAACGAACCAATTTCACGTTCTAAATGCCGCACACCCGATTCACGTGTATAGTAGTTTATAAGGTCAGAGATTGCCTCGTCCTTAACAGTAATCCTGAAGCTGTCAAGACCGTTCTTTTTAAGCTGCTTAGGCAGCAGATATTGTTTAGCTATACATTCCTTTTCCTGATTAGTATATCCCGAAACCTCAATGACCTCAATTCGGTCAAGGAGTGGCTGGGGTATGGTCGACAAGGTATTTGCAGTTGTAATAAACAGCACTCCCGAAAGGTCAAACGGCACCTCTACAAAGTGGTCACGGAATGCAAAATTCTGTTCTGCGTCCAAAACCTCTAAAAGCGCTGCAGAGGGGTCTCCTTTATAGTCCTGTCCCATTTTGTCAATTTCATCCAGAAGTATGAGCGGATTTTTCACCTTAGCCTCGTTTACCGCTGACATTACACGTCCCTGCATAGCACCTATGTAAGTTTTTCTGTGACCTCGAATATCCGCCTCATCGTGAATACCGCCAAGCGAAATCCGTACATATTTTCTTCCTAAAGCACGTGCAATACTCTTTGCAATCGAGGTTTTTCCTGTTCCCGGTGGTCCTGCAAGGCATAAAATTGAGCCTTCCTTTCCGCCTGTAAGCTTGCGTACAGATAAATATTCAAGCACTCTTTCCTTTACCTTTTCAAGTCCGTAATGGTCGGCATCTAAAATTTCCTTAGCGTTTTCTATATCTATGCTTTCTTTAGTCTGCTTGTTCCACGGAAGGCCGAGAACTGTGTCAAGATAGTTTCTCAAAACAGCACTATCCGGCGATGATGTATGCATTTTTTCAAATCGCGAAACATCTTTATTAAGCTTTTCTGCAATATCCTTTTTAAGACGCAGCTTTTTTATAGCCTCACGGTATGCATCAGCCTCACCCTTTACTCCCTCTTTTTCACCAAGCTCCTTTTCAATTACCTTTAGTTCCTCACGAAGATAATATTCTCTTTGATTTTCGTCAATATTCTTCTTGACCTTGGCATCAATTTCTCTGGAAATTTTAAGTACCTGTATTTCTTTTCCGATTGCAGCAACAAGCTTTTCAATGCGGACATAAACATCACATTCTTCTAAAATTTCCTGCTTTATTTTATAGTTAAGATTAACATTTGATGCAATGCTGTCTGCAAATCTGCCGGGGCTTACCTTACCGTTTGATGCGATAAAATTCTGCGGAGGCAGATTTTTGCCGAGAGAGAAGTATTCATCAAAAGCATTTTCAAGACTTCTGACAAAGCCCTCATTTATTATCATCTGGTCAACTTCGTTTTCCTCCAATTTCTCCACAACACAGCGGCTATACGGCGAATCAGTCAGAATTTCCGATAGACGTGCACGATAAAGACCATCCACCATAACACGGGTAACACCGCTCTGAAGCCTCATAGTCTGGCTAACTCTTGCGACAACGCCCACTTTATATAAATCCAAAACCGACGGATTTTCCTTTGTAATATCCTCCTGTGTTACAAGAAAAATCTCCTTATTACCCTGCACCGCAGCCTCCAAAGCCCGCACCGATTTAACTCTGATAGCATCAAAGCTTACAGATGTATGCGGAAAAACTACAAGATTACGAAGCGGCAACAAAGGCAATGTCTGTATATTATCCAAATTATTCACTCCTAATAATAAACATAGTTATACAAAATATATTATATAACATTTTTCGCACTTTTTCAACCTCTTTTGCCATAAAATACGCAGATTTTAAAAAACTGTACCGCAATTTTACGATACAGTTTTTCATCACACTATTCTGTTTCTCTTTTCGCCCCTAAAAAAGCTTTCAATATTTTTCTTGATTTCTTCAAGACACCGCACTCGCGATTCATAAGCACCCCATGCTATATGCGGCGTTAAAATCACGTTGCTGCGTCCCATTATTTTGTTAAAGCAGTGGTTTTCGTCAAACGGTTCCTTTGAATATACGTCTACACCTATTCCCGCAATTTTATTCTCTAAAACCGCATCACACAGTGCCTCTTCATCAACAACAGCTCCGCGTGCAACATTTACAAAAATTGCGTTCTTTTTCATCCTTTTAATTACATCCTTTGATATAATTCCGTAGGTTTCCTCCGATGCCGGAAGATGCACCGAAATAATATCAGACTTTTCGATAAGCTCTGAAAGGCTTACGCAGTTATAGCTTTCATCAGGAGTGCGTTTAAAGGCAAGCACCTTGCATCCAAATGCCTCTGCAACCTTTGCGACCTGCCTTCCAATATCACCAAGACCGACAATTCCCCAGGTCTTTCCGGCTATCTCATAGTATGTGGGAGAAAGCCTGTTTGCCACACCGCTTTTTGTGTACTCTCCGCTTGTGACAAAATCACAGTATTCCTTCTGGTGCATCATAAGCGACAGCACCATTGAAACAGTAAGCTGTGCAACAGACTGCGTTGAATACCCCTTAACGTTACATACCGCTATTCCCCTTTTTTTGCAGTAATCTGTATCAATATTATCATAGCCGGTTGCTGCAACACATATAAGCTTCAGCTTTTTTGCATTTTTAAGATTGGAGCTGTTAAGCTTTATTTTATTTAAAATCACAACCTCAGCATCTAAAATCCGCTCTTCAACAATTTCCGGCTCGGTTGTATCATAAATTTCAACGTCACCGTCAAAGATATTAAGCTTTATATCATCGCCGAGAGTTTTTCCGTCGAGAATTACAATTTTCATATTATTTATCCTTAGCTGACAACGCAGCACCTATAATTCCTGCATCACCGAACAGAGTTGCAATTTCGACCTTTGCTTTTTTCATATGTCTGTTATAGTCGTTCTTGCTAACATACTCTTTAACCGGGTTTAACAGATAATCGCCTTCCTTTGAAATACTTCCGCCTATTACAACCTTTTCCGGCTGGAAAATATTTACCATATTGGTTATACCCTCACCAATATATTCAAAGTACTTATTTACAACCTCCTGTGCTGCAGCATCACCCTTTTTCGCTGCATCAAAGGCAGTTCTTCCGCTTACCTTACCCTCTGCCTTTGCCATTTCATTCATAAGACTTTCGGGATTTTTTTCCATAGCCGCTTTTGTCTGCCTTATAAGTGCTGTTACCGAAGCATAAGCCTCCCAACAGCCACGTCTGCCACAGGTACATTCCTCTCCGTCTGTTGAAATTACAGTATGTCCAAGCTCTGCACCAACACCGTTAAAGCCACGGTAAATTTTACCGTCTATAATAACGCCGCCGCCAACTCCTGTTCCCAATGTAACAAATACAAAGCTTTCTGCTCCGTTTCCGTTGATTTCATACTCACCCAAAGCTGCAGCGTTTGCATCATTTTCAAGGTTTACGGGAAGGTCAAGATGCTTTTTAAATTCCTTTGCGATTTCAGCATTTTCCATATTTATGTTATTTGAATATGTGCATACACCATTTTTATTATCAATTGAGCCGGGACAGCCGATTCCGACAGCCTTAACCTCTTTAATCGTCACTCCCGCTTTTTTGATAACCTCCTTTGAAACCTCTGCCATATCCTTTACGATTTCACGGTAATCCCTTTCAGCATAAGTGGGTACTGACATATCTGCAATAATTTTTCCGTTTTCGTCAACAATGCCTACAGCAATATTTGTTCCGCCTAAGTCAATTCCTATATAATACATAATTTTTCTCCTATATCAATGATATTATTATTTCAAGTGTACCTTCAAATTCAATTTCCGCGTCCTGTGCCGGCACAAAAATGCTGTCGCCCTTTTTAAGCTCAAGCTCCTCGCCGCTAACGGTCATTTTTCCAAAGCCGTCAACAACAACTACACTTCTGAAAGAAGCTGTATCGATTTTTTCAGACGCCGTTCCTTTCACAGTAAGCTTTTTCACTGTAAAATAACCGCACTCTGCTAAGACTCCGTTGTCGGGCTTAACCTCAATTTCCGGTGCTTTACTAAGATTTGAAACTTCAATCGCCTTTTCAATATGTAGCTCACGCGGCTTTCCGTCCTTATCACGTCTGTCATAATCATACACACGATAGGTTGTATTTGAATTCTGCTGAATTTCACAAATCACAATGCCTTCACAGATTGCATGCACAGTTCCCGATTCAATAAAGAAAACGTCGCCTTTTTTTACAGGGACTTTATTTAAAACCTCTAAAATTGTGTTGTTTTTAATTCTTTCCTTAAATTCTTCCTTGGTAATATCGCGGTTAAAGCCGTAATAAAGATAGGCACCCTCTTCTGCTTCAAGAACATACCACATCTCGGTTTTTCCGTATTCACCCTCAACCCTTTTAGCATATTCATCATCAGGGTGAACCTGAATTGACAGATTATTTTTAGCATCAATAAACTTGATTAGAAGCGGAAAATAACTAAACCTGTCCGCTTTTTTCCCAAGCACATCTTCCCCGACAGCAGCTATGTACTCGGTTAATGTTTTTCCGTCAAATTCTCCGTCTTTTATCACACTTTGTCCATCCTTGTGACAGGAAAGCTCCCAGCTTTCGGCAACTATATCAAGGTCTGACTTTTTGTTATAGCTTTCTTTAAGCCTTGTTCCTCCCCAAAGGTAGTCCTTAAATGCCGGCATAAGCCGTACCGGTTTTAATCTATTCATACCATTCTCCTCTTTATAACCAAATAAGTGTTGAGTATTCCCAACACTTATTTATGATTAAATTCTTAAAATCATACCGACAATTTTCTGATAAGCCCCATAAGCTCAGGAGATAGCTGCTTCTTCATAGCAAGACCTTCTTCAATGTCCAAATGAGTTATTTTTCCGTCACGCATACAAACAACCCTGTTCTGGAAGCCGTCCAAAAGAAGCTCAACGCATTTAGCACCCATTCTGCTTGCAATTACACGGTCCTGAACTGTAGGTGAACCGCCACGCTGAACGTGACCGAGGATTGTTGCCCTTGCTTCCATCCCTGTTTCCGCTTCAATCTTCTTGGCAATCTCTTCGGCTCCGCCGATACCCTCTGCAACAATAACTATGCAGTGCTTTTTACCTCTTTCAATACCCTTCTTTATTACATTGATAACGTCATTTTCAAAGTTATATTTAAATTCAGGAGCAAGCACAACCTCAGCACCGCAAGCGATTGCTGCTTCTACTGCAATATATCCTGCATTTCTTCCCATAACCTCAATTACTGAGCATCTTTCATGGCTTGATGATGTATCACGTAGCTTATCAACCGCATCAATAACAGTATGAAGGCAGGTATTATAACCGATTGTATATTCGGTACAGTTTATATCGTTATCAATAGTACCCGGCATAGCAATTGTCGGAAGTCCCAAACGACACAAATCCCTTGCTCCGCGGAAAGAGCCGTCTCCTCCGATTACAACAAGCCCGTCAAGACCGAACTCTTTAGCACTGTCAACTGCTTTTTTAACACCGGCCTCCTCCTTAAATTCAAGGCAACGTGCAGTCTGAAGAATTGTACCGCCCTTTTGCAGAATTTCTCCTACACTTCTTGCCTCCATAAGCTCCATATCGCCGTGAATAAGACCGTTATAGCCTTTCTTCACGCCGTAAACCTCAATCCCGTTATATATGCCGCATCTTACAACGGCACGGATTGCCGCATTCATTCCCGGCGCATCGCCACCACTTGTAAGTACACCGATTTTTTTAATTTCCTTTGCCATTTTATCATTCCCTTTCTGACTTTTTATTTTACTTTAATCCTTTGTAAATTACCTTTTCCCAATATGCTGACATTAACATCTTCCTCTTTTAAACAGGTATACAAAATTAAAGTATTTAAATTTCTGTATCTATAATAATATTATGTGCCGGACTTACCTCCTGAGATGGTACTAATACCTCAAAATATCCGTCACTCTCGCGTACCATTGCAATAATATCATTATCTGAAAGCATTTGCTTTAAAAGTGATACATCGTTTTCATCTTTTGACATATAAATTACTGTCCACATAGCTTACTCCGTCTTTTTTCGGATTCTGTATTTCTTTATTCAGCAACCCTGAAATAATAATTAACCGAAGCTGTAACCTCTTTGAGCGGTTATCAACTTTACTAAGACAACATTGTATATCATTTTTAAACAAAATTCAATATATTTTTTAAATATTTAGCTGAATTTTACATTATTTTTTCCAAAAACTGCCGTCAAATCCTCCAAAATGCCGTCATCTTCTCTTGTGCGGCAATAATCGGGTGCATATATTCTGCGTTTTGAATCAGCACAGAAGAAGCATACAGGAAGCTCTCCCGGATACCTTTCCAAAAGCCTGACCGCTGTTTTTAGGACTGTTTCATCAAAGGTTCCCATCTTTATATATAAGGTTTTCATACCCTTTATGGTTTCCGGATCAAGCTTTTTCTCCGCTTTAATAGCATTGTCACAGGACGCAGGTTTTATTCCTGTAAGCAGCATAGCATTTTCGCATAAAAGCTTAGGCTCCTCATCCTCACGAATGCTTATCCTTCCCTCAAGTAAAACCACACTTTCTTCCTTTAAAAGCTGATTATATTTGCTAAGAACCTTCGGGAAAACAATAATTTCAAGACCTCCGTATAAATCCTCAAGCTTTAAAAAAGCCATTTGTGAATTGTTTTTTGTAGTCTTATTCTTCCTTGCAGTGATGATTCCGCACAGCTTAATAAACTGTCCGTCCTTTACGCCGCCTGCTGTTTCCACAAAGCTTCCATCCTCGTCCTGTACCACAGATTCAAGTACCGTTCCTATATTTACCGAGGTAATTTTCCTTGCCTGCTGTTCATACTCCTCCATAGGGTGACCGGAAAAATAAATTCCGGTAGTTTCCTTTTCAAAGGCTAAAAGCTCCTTTTTCGCAAATTCTGCAACGTCCGGAAGCTCGGTTTCTTCGTTTGCATCTCCCGCATCATCGCCGAAAAGCGAAAGCTGACCTGTTATATTAGATTTTTTGGCTGACATCTCGCTGTCTATTAAAGCTTCAAACACATTCATAAGCTGTGAACGCTTAACGTCCATCGAATCAAAAGCACCGCATTTAATAAGACCTTCCACAGCACGTTTATTCATTTCCTTATCCGCCATACGGTGAATAAAGTCCGCAAAATTTTTAAAGTATCCGTTTTGGGTTCGTTCCTCCACAACTGCGTGGACAAAGCTTCGTCCCACATTCTTAACAGCCGTCAGACCGAAACGGATATTATTACCCTCAACAGTAAATCCCTCACCGCTCATATTTATATCGGGCGGAAGCTTGTCTATACCGAGAGTTTTACAATTCACTAAATATCCGTTAATTTTATCCAAATCCTCTACACTGGAAATTAACGATGCCATATACTCAACCGGATAAAAAGTTTTTAAGTATGCCGTCTGATATGTTATGAATGCATATGCCGCCGCATGGGATTTGTTAAATGCATAATTTGCGAATTCATTAATTTCATCAAAAATTGTAATTGCGACCTTTTCATCAATGCCACGTCTTATGCAGCCGTCAATTACCCAATTTCCTTCATCGTCCTGCTTTCCGTAAATGAAGTTTCTGCGTTCAATCTCCATCTTATCGGCTTTTTTCTTTGAAATAACACGCCTTAGCATATCAGCACTTCCAAGAGAATAGCCTGCCATTGACCGCACAATTTCAAGCACCTGCTCCTGATACACGATACAGCCGTAGGTTACATCAAGGATGTTCGCAAGAATAGGATGCTTATAGGTCACCTCGTTTGGATGATTTTTATTATAAATATACTTTGGAATGGAATCCATTGGTCCTGGACGGTATAGAGCAATTCCTGCAATAATATCTTCAAGATTTGTAGGCTTTAGCTCCTGCATAAAGGACTTCATTCCGGCACTTTCTATCTGGAAAACACCCTCAGTATTTCCTGTTGATATAAAGTCATAGACCTCTTTTATTCCGTAATCCAGCTTTGCAAGGTCTATTTTAATTCCGCGTGTTTTCTCAATAATCGAAAGAGCATTATTGATAACGGTCAGGTTTCTGAGTCCCAGAAAATCCATTTTAAGAAGTCCCAAGCCCTCTACGGTGTCCTTTACAAACTGGGTTGTCAAAACATCATCATTCGTCTGCAGCGGCATATAATTTACAATTGGCTCTTTACATATAACCACACCTGCTGCATGAGTACCCGAGTGACGCGACAGCCCCTCAAGGGCTTTTGATGTATCAATAAGCTCTTTAATCTTCGGGTCATTATCGTAAAGCTCCTTAAGCTCTGCCGAAACTTCAAGTGCCTTATCTATAGTTATATTCAATTCATTCGGCACGAGCTTTGCAACCCTGTCGGTTTCAGCATACGGAATATTAAGTGCCCGTCCTACGTCACGGATTGCGAGCTTTGCCTTCATTGTACCAAAGGTTATAATCTGTGCAACGTTCTCCTCGCCGTATTTATTAACAACGTAGTCAATAACCTGCTGCCTTCCCTCCGGTGCAAAGTCCACGTCAATATCCGGCATAGACACTCGTTCCGGATTTAAAAATCTCTCAAAAATAAGATTATATTTAATAGGGTCAACGTCGGTAATTTCGAGGGTGTAGCTTACAATACTTCCTGCAGCACTTCCACGTCCCGGACCGACACCGACTCCGTTCTTTTTCGCATAGTTAATAAAATCCCATACAATTAAAAAATAGTCAACAAAGCCCATGCTTTTAATAACGGAAAGCTCGTAGCGAAGCCTTTCCTTAAGCTCCTCTGTAACGGCTTCATAACGTCTTTCAAGTCCTTTATAGCACAGCTCATTTAAATACTCCCATGCTGTTTTTCCGTCCGGCACGTCATAGCTTGGAAGATGACGTGTGTCAAAATCAAACTCAACGTTACACCTTTCTGCAATACGCACAGTATTTTCAAGTGCTTCGGGTGCATATGGAAAAAGCTTTTCCATTTCCTCAGGTGATTTGATATAAAACTCGTCGGTTTCAAAGGACATTCTATCCTCGTCCTCAACCGTTTTCTGCATCTGAATACACATCAAAACGTCCTGATATTTTGCGTCCTCACGTTTTGCATAATGCACGTCGTTTGTGGCAACAAGGCCGACACCCAGCTCACGTGCAAGACGTACAAGATTGGGGTTAATACGTTTTTGTTCTGCAATTGAATGGTCCTGCAGCTCTATAAAAAAATTATCTTTTCCGAACAGGCTTATATATTTTTGTGCGATTTCCTTTGCTTTTTCATAGTCATCCTGCGATAATGCCTTAGGAATTTCACCTGCAAGACAGGCAGAAAGAGCAATAAGACCTTCGCTATGCCCTGATAAAAGCTCAAAGTCAATTCTCGGCTTATAGTAAAAGCCCTCGGTAAAGCCTTTTGACACTATATATGAAAGGTTTTTGTAGCCTGTCTGATTTTCACACAGCAAAATAAGGTGGCTGTACCTTGAATCATACTCATAAACCTTATCAAAACGACTTCTTGGTGCCATATACACCTCACAGCCGATAACCGGCTTAATCCCTTGCGAAAGTGCTTCCTTATAAAAATCCACGACACCGTACATTACGCCGTGGTCGGTAATAGCACAGTGCTTCATTCCAAGCTCCTTAACACTTGAAATGACCTTTTTAATGCTTGCCGCACCGTCTAAAAGACTAAACTCGGTATGCGTATGTAAATGTGCAAATTGTGTCATGGTTTTCCTCCTTCAAATTTTATAGCTCCGCCGCAAGCTCGATAATTCTTTTAAGACGATGGTTTACTCCCGATTTTCCGATTGGCGGATTTAAACGCTCTCCAAGCTCTTTGAGGCTTTCATCGGGATACTTCAGGCGTACCCTTGCAATTTCCGAAAGAGTTTCGGGAAGCTCATCAAAGCCAATTGTTTTTTCAATCTTTTTTATACATTCTATCTGCTGAAAGGCTGCATTTGTTATCTTGTCGATATTGGCAATTTCGCAATTTGCCTGACGGTTTGCAGTATTCCTTATTTCCTTTTCAATGGAAATGTTATAAAGCTCCATTGCCGCACCTACTGCTCCCATACAACCGAGAATATCGGCAATTGCCTCGTATTCCTTTACATATACTACATACCGGCTCTTGCGGCAGGTAATCTTTGCAGCAATTCCAAGCTCTTTTAAAGTACCTTGAATTTGATGGGCATAGCTTTCGTGTTTTGCATCAAATTCCATATGATACCGCTTTTTCGGGTCCGGCATTGAACCGCAGCCCAAAAATGCTCCTCTTATATATGCCGACCTGCAGCATTCAAGACGCGTGATTTCCGCCTCACCCGTATTAAACAGCATCAGTCGAAGTGCCATACAGTCCGTAAAAAATTCAGTATCAGGGCTGAAACGAAAGCTGCCGTTCCGGTTTATATAATCAATAGGCCGCGAAAAAACCTTTTCAAATAAATGCTGTATTCTTTCAGCCACATCCTCATTCTCGGTTGTTATCGTAACCTGTCCGTCACGATAGCTTGTGCAAACCTTCACAATAGACGAAAGCTCTGCAATATCGCAAAAATCGCAGGTATTCTCTATTTTTGAAAGCTGTGCCTTTATATTCTGCGTAAAAGACATTATTTTTTACTCCTGGTAATATCTCTGTGAATTATATTAACATTGTAGCCATCAAGTGCTTCTGCAAGAAGGTTTGCCATCGTCACACTTCTGTGCTTTCCGCCGGTACAGCCGATAGCAATTGTAGTACTGCCCTTACCCTCTTCAACATAAAGCGGAACAAGGTATTTTACCATATCCTTAAGCCTGTCCATAAATCCAACAGCGGATTTTGTGGACATAACATACTCCTGAACCTCTTTATCGTTACCGGTTTTTTCTTTCAGCTCGTCCACATAAAACGGATTCGCAAAGCAGCGAACGTCAAAAACAAGGTCCGCATCAAGCGGTATTCCGTACTTAAAGCCAAAGGACATTACATTTACCTGAAAGCTGTCCGATGTGACATCGTTATAGATTTCACGCAGCCGTTTTGAAAGCTGCTGCAACGAAAAATCTGATGTATCTACAACAGCATCGGCCTCATTGTATATCTGTTCAAGCATTATCCTCTCTTTTTTGATGCTGTCCATAAGTCCTTTTGAGCTTGCAATCGGATGTACTCTTCGCGTTTCCTTATAACGCTTTACCAACACCTCATCACTTGCCGTTACAAAAAGCAGCTTATAATCATATCCGTTTTCCTTTAATATTTTAAGGTTTACCAAAAGCTCGCTTATCATTTCGCCCACACGTGAGTCAATTACGAAAGCGACCTTGTCATATTTTCCGTTTATGGAAAAGAACATCTCCGCAAGCTGCGGAATAATAACAGGCGGCAGATTATCCATACAGAAAAATCCTGTATCCTCCAAAAAACGGATAACCTGCGTTTTACCTGCCCCCGACATTCCTGTTACTATTGTAAACTGCATTTAAAATTCCCCCAGTGTCTTTACTTCGGTTTCCAGCCTGACACCGAATTTTTCAAAAACTGTTTTCTTTATATGTTCAATCAAATCAATTACATCCTGTGCCTTAGCATCCCCCGTATTTATTACAAAGCCCGAATGCTTTTCCGACACCATAGCACCGCCTATTGCAAAGCCTTTAAGTCCTGAATCTTCAATCAGCTTCCCTGCAAAATACCCTTGGGGCCTTTTAAATGTACTGCCTGCTGAAGGCATTGAAAGCGGCTGCTTACTGGTTCTTCTTTCCTTAAAGTCCTCCATTTTAGCTGTAATTTCGTCAATATCGCCCTTTTCAAGCTCAAGCTCTACCGACAGTATAATCATATCCTTCCCCGAAAACATACTCTTTCTGTAACCGAAATCAAGCATATCCGAAGTCGCTGTTTTTACTTCTTCATTTTCAAGATAGGTTACACTTTTTACAACGTCCTTCATTTCTCCGCCGTATGCACCTGCATTCATATAAACAGCACCACCTAATGTGCCGGGTATACCCGATGCAAATTCAACTCCGGTAAGACTGTTCTTCTTCGCAATACTTGCAAGCTTAGACAAAAGTATGCCTGCCTCGCATTTAATAGTATTTCCTGTTACTTCAGCCTTATCAAAGCCTCCGGAAAGCTTAATAACAAGCCCCCGTATTCCCTTGTCTGCAACAAGAAGATTTGAGCCATTTCCAATAACTGTATACGGAATACCTTTTCCCTTTGCATAGCTAATCAGCTCTATAACGTCCTTGGCAGAGGTTGCCTCGCAAAACTCATCCGCCGGACCGCCGATTTTAAAGGATGTATGATTTTTCATCAATTCATTCTTTTTAATTTCCATAAAAATTGCCTTTCTTAAAGAAGTCAGATTTCCTTTCTTGCACTAAAATACTTTTTCAGTGTTTTATAGTCTCTGTTCATTATAAGCTCCTCCGGGAAATCTATATCGGAAAGCATTTCAAAGGCTTTGTCAAATTCTCCGATGCTATGCGAAAAATGTGCATCGGAATTTACACATATACCGGTACCGATTTTCTTGCATGCAAGGGCAATCTTACGGCAATTTTCAATGCTTGACTTTCTTGCATCAAAGGAGTGTGCGTTTATTTCAATAAGCTTATTAAGCTCCTTTGCCCTTTTTACAACCTTTTCAATATCGTAAGGACATTTTGCATTTCCGCTGTGGCCTAAAATATCCACAATCGGATTTTCCAAAACATTCATATAAGCGGTTGTATGAAGTCCGTCATAGCCGTTATCGGCATATACCGGAGAATGTATGCTTGCAATTACAATTTCAAGCTTTTTTGCCTCGGTCTCGGTCATATCAATATCACCGTTTATATTCAGTATATTCGCCTCACATCCACGAAGTACTCTGACACCGTCCACATACGGCGGAATTAAATCTATCGCTTCAAAATGCCACTTGTGCGGTGCATCACCAAGAGTTGTTACGTGGTCAGTCATTGCGATAGCCTCCATACCGATTTTTGAAGCATAACGCACATTTTCTTCTATCGTAGAAAATGCATGGTCTGATGCGATTGTGTGTGTATGAAGGTCTGTTTTTACCGTATATTTCATATTCCGTCCATTCCCTCCGACTGCTTCTGCATTTCTCTCATAAGTCTGTTATTAAGCTCAACCGCCGCATTATAGCCCATTCTCTTTTGGCGGTTGTTCATTGATGCAACCTCAATAATGATTGCAAGATTTCGTCCCGGCTTAACCGGAATGGTAAGGCTCGGAATATTAATTCCCATTATATTTGTAAATTCATCAAGCATTCCGAGTCTGTCATACTGCTTGCCCTCTACCCAAGGCTCTAAATGTATAATCATATCAATGCTTTCTGTGTCCTTAACGGCACCCATACCGAAGATTTCCTTAACGTCAATTATGCCTATGCCGCGAAGCTCCACAAAATGCCTTATAATGGCAGGAGATGAGCCTACCAGGGTCCTTGATGAAACCCTTTTTATTTCAACAGCGTCATCGGCAACAAGTCGGTGACCGCGTTTTAAAAGCTCAATTGCGGTTTCACTTTTACCTACTCCGCTTTCACCCATAATCAGCACACCCTCGCCGTAAACCTCAACTAAAACGCCGTGACGTGTTCTTCTTGGTGCAAGCTGTACGTTAAGGTAGCTTATTAAGGCACTCATTATGCTTGAGGTTGTTTCCTCGGTCCTTAAAATTGTCATATCATATTTTTCTGCAAGCTCAAGCATCTCAGGGAAAATCTGCATATTTCTTGTCACTATAAGTGCAGGGAACTTGGTAGAAAAGAGCCTCTCCATAAGCTCATACCGCTTTTCTCTCGGAAACTGTTCAAGATAGGTTATCTCTACCTTGCCTATTATCTGAATACGCTTAGGGTCAAAATAATCGTAAAAACCGCCTATTTGCAGTGCAGGTCTGTTCAGCTCCGGTGTATCAATCATAATATTGTCAATATCGGTAGAAGCATAAATTTTCTCAAGCTTAAACTCTTCAATCACCTTCTGAAGATGTATTTTGAAAATCGATTCGTTCATAAACTTTTACATTCCTTTCCACACCAAATGCCAGACTGTTTTTCTGCCATTTTCATATAGGCACAAGTATACATTTTTATTATATACCAAAATCCATTTTATTTCAATTAATTTTTTACAAATATTTATCTTTTTTTCATAAAAAATAAAGCCAGATTTCATAATTTAAAAAAATTTTATAAAAATACTTGCATTATGGGAAAAATTGTGGTAGAATATTTATGTTTTGATAATTGTTTTGAGAAATAGGAGGTGTTTGCAATGGCAAAATGTGATATCTGCGGAAAGGGTGTTACCTTCGGAATTAAGGTCAGCCACTCACACAGAAGATCAAACAGAACCTGGAAGCCGAATGTAAAGAAGATTAAAGCAGTAGTTAACGGTAATACAAAATCAGTTAACGTTTGCACTCGCTGCCTGCGTTCAGGAAAGGTTACACGTGCAGTTTGATTTTACGGATTTGGCAGAGGAATAAATTGTTCCTCTGTTTTTTTCTTGTAAAAATTTGTATTTTTTTAATAATTACTTTGCTTTTTTGTTAATTATATGTTATACTTAATATAATATGATGAAATTCTTGCGTTATATTGAAATTTAATTGCTTTTATATATAATGATTTAAGGAGCGTGAAACTGTGGAGAAACTGGTAATCAAGGGCGGCAACCCCCTTCACGGCAAAATTACCATAAGCGGTGCCAAAAACGCCGCCGTTGCTATTATCCCCGCATGTCTTTTGATTAAGGATAAATGCAGACTTGAAAATCTGCCTGACATAAAGGACGTTAAATTGTTTCTTGATATTCTGCGTGATTTGGGTGCAGAAATTGAGGTTATTGATAAGAATACTGTTGTAATTGACTGTACTCCGGTGAATTCGCATCATCCGCAGGACGAGCTTGCACGAAGGATGCGTGGCTCTTCATACCTTATCGGTGCACTTTTGGGACGGTTTCGTGAATGTACCGTCGCAATGCCGGGTGGCTGCGATTTCGGTACAAGACCTATCGACCAGCATATTAAAGGCTTTGAAGCACTTGGTGCTGAGTGCGATACCTCGTATGGAAATGTTTCTGCAAAGGCAGATCGACTTTCGAGTGCACATATTTATTTTGACGTAACCTCTGTCGGTGCGACAGTGAATGTTATGCTTGCTGCTGTTACGGCAAAGGGTGTTTCTGTGCTTGAAAATGCCGCTAAAGAGCCGCACATTGTTGACCTTGCCAACTTCCTTAACGCAATGGGTGCAAAAATCCGCGGTGCCGGAACAGACACAATTAAAATTACAGGAGTTGAAAAGCTCCATGGCGGTGTTCACTCCATTATCCCTGACCAGATTGAAGCAGGTACATTTATGATTGCCGCTGCTGCAACACGCGGCGATGTCACAATTGAGAACGTTATCCCAAGACACCTTGAATCAATAACCGCAAAGCTTACAGAATCAGGCGTAACTGTTGAGGAATTTGACGACAGCGTGAGAGTGTGCGTAGAAAAGGACAAAAAGCTTAAAAAGGTCAACTTTATAGCCCTTCCGTATCCCGGCTTCCCTACCGATATGCAGCCGCAGCTGGTTACATATCTTTCAACGGTAAGCGGAACAAGTACGGCACGTGAAGGCGTTTGGGACGACCGTTTCCGCTATGTGGGTGAGCTTAAACGTATGGGTGCTGAAATTACGGTTGAAGGCAAGCTTGCCATTGTGAACGGGGTTTCAAGACTGATGGGTACAGCTGTACGTGCAACCGACCTTCGGGGAGGTGCAGCTATGATTATAGCAGGACTTATGGCAGACGGCACTACAGAAATAACCGACATTTATCATATTGACCGCGGCTATGAAAATTTTGAAGAAAAATTTGCAGCCTTAGGCGGCGACATCAAAAGAATTTGCGTATATACCGAATAGGAGACAGACTATGTTTTTATCACTGGTAAGCGGTTCGTCGGGAAACTGTACTCTTGTTTCCGACGGAAAAACCACACTTTTAGCAGACTGTGGCCTTTCCTTAAAAAAGCTTGAAGAAGCACTTTCTAAGGTAAACCTTACACCGCAGGACATTGACGCACTGCTTATCACACATGAACACAGTGACCATATCAAAGGGGCAGGCGTTGTATCGAGAAAATACAGCCTGCCTATTTTTGCGACTTTGAAAACTCACGAATGTATGGATATCGGTAACATTGACGAGAAAAATATTAAATACATTTCACCTGATATAGATTTTGAAATCGGCTCAATCGGTATAAAGCCCTTTTCAATACCTCACGATGCAGCAAATCCTGTAGGCTATAACTTTTTCTTTGGTGAAAAGAAGCTGTCACTTGCCACCGACATCGGCAAAATGAACGATTACATTTATGAGCATCTAAAGGGAAGTATTGCCGTATTGCTGGAATCCAACCACGATATTAATATGCTGAAAAATGGTCATTATCCGCAGATTTTGAAGAAAAGAATTTTAAGCGACACAGGTCATTTATCTAACGAGGCGGCGGCAAAAACCGTTTTGGAGCTTGTAAAAAACGGCACTAAACACATAATGCTCGGTCACTTATCAAATGAGAACAATACACCAAGTGCCGCGTTTTGCGAAACTGCCAGGCTCCTTACCGAAAATGGTGTAGAATTAAATAAAGACGCAGCACTTACTGTTGCTGCAAGATATGAGGTGTCACGTTTTAAATGAATATAACAGTAATTTGCGTAGGAAAAATAAAAGAAAAATTCTTCACAGATGCTATAGGGGAATACCTAAAAAGGCTCTCCCGTTTTGCCAAAACCGAAATAATCGAAATTAAAGACGAAAAAATCCCCGACAACGCATCGGAAAAGGAATGTGAGGCAATTCTTGAGAAGGAAGGAAGTGCCATTCTTTCAAAAATTCCAAAAAACAGCTATGTTGTCACTCTGTGCATCGAGGGGCAGCAAATGTCAAGTCCGGCACTTGCCGACAAAATAAAGTATATCTCAATGGAAGCAAGTCATATCACCTTTATAATCGGCGGCTCGCTCGGACTTTTAGAGGAAGTAAAACGGCAATCGAAGCTTCGCCTTTCCTTTGGGAAAATAACACTCCCCCATCAGCTTATGCGTGTTGTACTTTTAGAACAAATTTACCGCAGCTTTAAAATTCTTGCAAACGAAAGCTATCATAAATAAGTTTCATAGGGGCTGTAAAAAAATACAGTTCCTTTTTTTAGGGATAGGAAAAATTGTTTGAAATGGATAAAACGAGAGGCTTTGCCTTGGGTTCCCCGATGGTGTACGTGTGTACGACGAGTGGCTCGTTTTATTCATAGCAAAAAGGCATAAAAATAGAGAAATCTCTGTTTTTTGAGATTTCTCTACCATATTTAATCAACAGTCAGACTCGTAAAGGTTCTATGTTGTCGCCTTTTTGTGCTCCAGACTATTTTTACATCCCTTTTTTTGTACTTAAATTTCAAGAATAGGGATACAATATAAAATGTGACCATTTTGTTAATTATTTACTTATTTATTGAAAGAATTGGTGAAATATGTTATACTTTAAAAACTAACCGGACTATGACAAGGAGGAATTTAAATTGTTATTTTATAGTGAATCCAAAGAAAAGGTTTTGGAGCATTTAGCTACTGACGAAAACACCGGTCTAACAGAAAAACAGGCAGATATTTTACTTGAGAAAAACGGTGAAAACAAGCTAAAGGAAAAGAAAAAGAAGTCAGGAATTCAGAGGTTTTTTGACCAATTCAAGGACGTAATGATTCTTATACTTATTATAGCGGCGGCTGTTTCTTTTGTAATTGCATGCGTCGAAGGAAACCCGAAAGAATTTTTTGAGCCGCTGCTAATTCTGCTCATTGTAATCCTGAACGCCATACTCGGCGTTATGCAGGAAAGCAAGGCGGAAAAGGCACTTGATGCATTAAAGAATATGTCGGCACCGCACGCAAGGGTAATTCGCGACGGTGTTGAAAAGGTAATTGATGCATCTCTTTTAGTCCCCGGCGACATCATCCGATTAGAAGCAGGTGATTTTATTCCGGCAGATGCACGACTATTAAAAAGCGTCAGCCTGAAAAGTGAAGAATCCGCCTTGACAGGAGAATCAGTGCCTTCCGAGAAAAACGCAGATGCTAAAATAAACGAAAACGCACCTCTTGGTGACCGCTGTAATATGATATTTTCAGGCTGCAGCGTTACCTATGGAACAGCTTCAGCGGTTGTTACTGCAACAGGGATGGACACCGAAATGGGTAAAATCGCAAATCTGTTAGACAGCGAATCAGACAGCCAGACGCCACTTCAAAAAAAGCTTGCACAGCTTGGAAAATATCTTGGCATTGTGGCACTTATTGCCTGTGCAATTATATTTGTTGTTGGAATCACTAACGGAATCCCCGTTATGGAAATTTTTATGTCCCGCGTTTCTCTTGCAGTTTCGGCAATTCCGGAAGGACTTCCGGCAATTGTTACAATCGTGCTTTCCATTGGCGTTCAGCGTATGGTTAAGCAAAATGCATTAATCCGTCGCTTGCCGGCTGTAGAAACCTTAGGAAGTGCAGGAGTTATATGCTCGGATAAAACCGGAACGCTCACTCAAAATCGTATGACCTTAGTGAAAGCCTATACAGATGGTGCTGATGCTGTCGAGGAAATTTCTGCAGGTATTTCGGAAGAAGTAAGAAAGCTGCTGTGCTTCGGTACACTCTGCTGTGACGGCTCGGTGATATTCTCGGGCGAAGGCGAGCAGCATATCGGCGACCCAACAGAAACCGCAATCGTGTACGCAGCACATAAAAGCGGTATGCCAAAGGATGATTTAAATAAGGAATTTCCGCGTCTTGCAGAAATCCCGTTTGACTCGGACAGAAAGCTTATGACGACAGTAAACAAGGTTGAGGGCAGAAACATAGTAATCGTTAAAGGCGCATTTGATATGATGGCAGAAAGGTGTATTTCAGGAGACCTTGAAAAGGCGAAAAAAATCACCGAAGAAATGAGCCGAGACGCTTTAAGAGTTTTGGCAATCGGTTACAAGGAAATTGATGAAATCCCTGAAACCCTAACGTCTGATGAGCTTGAAAATAATTTAACCTTTATGGGCTTAGTCGGAATGATTGACCCGCCAAGACCTGAAGCAAAGGCAGCGGTTGCCACCTGCCAAGGAGCCGGAATAAAGCCAGTAATGATAACAGGCGACCACGTAGTTACTGCATCTGCAATTGCAAAGGAGCTTGGAATTTTAAAGGAAGGCGACCGTGCAATAACAGGTGCCGAGCTTGACCAAATGACCGACGAGGAGCTTGACAGAGAGGTTACGCATATTTCTGTCTACGCACGTGTTTCGCCGGAAAACAAAATCCGTATAGTAAAGGCATGGCAAAGACAAGGTCAGGTTGTGTCTATGACGGGCGACGGAGTTAACGACGCACCGGCACTAAAGGCTGCTGACATAGGCTGTGCAATGGGAATTACCGGCACTGACGTTGCAAAGGGTGCGGCTGATATGACTTTAACCGATGACAACTTCGCAACAATCGTCGAGGCAGTTCGTGAAGGCAGAGGCATTTATGCAAATATCAGAAAGGTTGTAGGATTTCTGTTAGGCACGAATATCGGCGAGGTTATCGCAGTATTTGCAGCGATGCTGCTGTGGCACAAAACACCGCTACTCTCTATGCAGCTTTTATGGATTAACTTAGTTACCGACAGCCTGCCTGCAATCGCACTCGGAATGGAGGCAGTCGAATCAAATGTTATGGACAAAAAGCCAAAGCCGAAGGACGAGGGCATCTTCGCTCACGGACTTGGAATACGGGTAGTACTTCAAGGCCTTATGTTTGCAATCCTGTCGCTTATAGGCTTCAGGCTTGGAGAAACAATAGAGGGAACACTCTCAGGCGGACAGACAATGGCATTTACGGTTTTAGCACTCTCACAGGTAATTCAGGTTTACAATATGCGGTCTGAGCGTTCCTTATTTAAAATAGGGCCTTTCTCAAACAGCAAGCTAAACGGTGCGGCATTGATTTCAATACTTCTGGTACTCCTGGTACTCTTTACACCGCTTAATATTGCCTTCGGGCTTGTAATCCTTCCTGCAAAATTATATATTTACGCACTCCTGCTAATCCTTGTTCCTATAATATTGATGGAAGCATCAAAGGCAGCAGGACTTATAAAATAACATTCAAAAGGGGACTGTAAAAAAATACAGTTCCTTTTTTGTGGGGATAGGAAAAATTGTTTGGAATGGATAAAACGAGCCAAGGCTTTGCCTTGGGTTACCCGATGGCGTACGCGTGTACGCCTGGTGGCACGTTTTATTCATAGCAAAAAGGCAAAAAAATAGAGAAACCTCTGTCTTTTTGAGCTTTCTCTACCTTATTTAATCAAAAATCAGGCCCGTAAAAGTTCTGCGTTGTCGCCTTTTTGCACTCCAGACTATTTTTACAGCCCCTTTATTATTTACACAGCTTATTTAATAGTACAACCATTGCAACAACTATCAGGATAACCGCAAAAACATTTGCCCAGCCTGTAAGTGCCGCAGGGATAATTTCTAAAAATCCGTTCAAATTCATAACCTACTATTCCTTTCAACAAAATCAAATCAATTAGCCAAACATTCTAAGTATAAGACCGCCTGCAATAACAGATGCAATCTGTCCCGAAACATTTACGCAGATTGAGTGCATCAGGAGGAAATTTTGGTTATCCTCTTCAAGCCCCATTTTGTTAATAACTCTTGCAGACATTGGGAAAGCCGAAATTCCTGCCGCACCAATCATCGGGTTTATCTTCTTTTTAGCAAATATGTTTACGACCTTTGCAACCACAACACCGCCCACAGTGTCAAACACAAAGGCAACAAGGCCAAGTCCTAAAATCATAAGTGTTTCTACGCTTAAAAACGCATCAGCCTGCATTCTTGCAGCAACAGTAATTCCCAAAAACAGGGTTACGAGATTTGCAAGTACCTTCTGTGCCGTTTCCGAAAGCGAGTCTAACACGCCACATTCACGGATAAGGTTACCGAACATTAAAAATCCAACCAAGGCAACACTCTGCGGTGAAATCAGACCTGCAATAACAGTAAGTAATATCGGGAAGAGAATTTTTGTAGTTTTGGACACAGTTTTTTCTGTGTATTCCATACGTATGCGGCGTTCCTTTTTAGATGTAATAAGCTTTATTACAGGCGGCTGAATTATCGGCACAAGTGCCATATATGAGTATGCCGCAACCATAATTGCACCTAAATAATTCGAGCCGAAGTGGTTAGCAACAAATATTGAAGTAGGGCCGTCTGCTGCACCGATTACCGCAATTGAAGCCGCGTCCTTAATGTCAAAGCCGAGAAGCGTTGCCGCACAAAGCGTAAAGAAAATACCAAACTGTGCAGCCGCTCCGAACAGCATCAGCTTTGGATTTTGAAGAAGCGGCGTAAAGTCAATCATCGCACCAATTCCGACAAATAGCAAAAGCGGAAACAGCTCGTTTGAAATGCACGCATTAAACAGTACATCAAGTATTCCCACCTCTGCGCCTTGCGTAACCGCACCTGAAAGCGGCAGGTTTACCAAAATCGCACCAAAGCCCATGGGCAAAAGCAGCGACGGCTCCATATTCTTTTTAATGGCAAGATAAATAAGTATTCCGCCGATTGCCCACATTACTACCATTTTCCACTCAATAAGCAGTAGGTTTTCAAGTAAAATTTCCATATTTTTCCTCTCCTTAATTTGAAGTAAGCATCAAAAAAGACTTTTACTGCAAGCCAAAAGCTGCAATAAAAGTCTTGCTGTTTAATACAATGGCGGGCATATGCCGTATTGACGCCGATTGTCACATAAACTGTCAGCTACTCCCTTTTATTTCCTTAGTATTATAACGGATTTTTAAAGATTTGTCAAGAGCTGACAGAAAAACCGACAGCTTTATTTTCTGATAATTTTACTTCGGATTAAAAAAATGGTTGACAAAGAATTTTATATTTTATATAATGAGCATAGATAGTGCGAATAGTATTATGTATACGCAAAACTATGTATATATTTTTTATGTGTAGATTCGGCTACACATTTTTTATTGAGGTGGTAAGTATGAAGAAAATTTTAATTGTTGTAGATATGCAGAAGGACTTTATAAGCGGTGCTTTAGGCACAATCGAAGCCGCTTTAATAGTTCCTCAGGTTATAGAAAAAATCAAGGGCTTTGACGGCGAGGTTGTGTTCACAAAGGACACTCACAGCTCAATTTATCTTGATACACAAGAAGGAAAAAATCTGCCCGTTCCTCATTGTATAAAAGGCACAGACGGTTGGGAGCTGGACGAAAAAATTGCACCTTTATCACATAACTGCCGTATTTTTGAAAAGCCAACCTTTGGCAGCATTGAGCTCTCTCAGTATGTTGTAAGCGGCGAATATGATTATATTGAATTAATAGGTCTTTGCACAGACATCTGCGTTATATCAAATGCAATGCTTTTAAAAGCATATCTGCCCGAAGTAAAAGTTACTGTTGATTCCTCCTGCTGTGCCGGTGTAACTCCTGAAAGTCATGAAAATGCTCTTCTGGCAATGAAAATGTGTCAGATTGAAGTTATATAAACTCTGACACAGAAGCTTTTAACATATATTTTTGTATAAAAAAATGACCTCCAAAATTCAGAAATATGAATTTTCGGAGGTCTTATTTTTACCCTATTTTCACATCAAACAGAGTACGTGCCTTGTACCACAAAAACACAAGCACTGCTACAGACACTAAAAGCTCCGGCACCATATAGGTTGCCTGATATCCAAGCGAATAAATCCATGGATTCTGCCCCTCGGGAGCATAGCTTGCAAAGATTACAGCACCGCTCACAAGCGAGCAGACAAATCTGCACGCCACCGCACAGCACGTTCCGGCAAAAATTCCGGCAATGCTTTTTTTGAAGAATCCGGCAATGCCAAGTATGCCGAATGCTAACACGTAATCAAGCAAAATTGACATAGGATGGTAAATCACTCCGGCAATTGCCATGGAAATCAATCCGTAAATTCCGCCGGCGAAAAAACCTGCCGTCGCACCTCTTCTGTAAGAAATAAAAAGAATAGGTATCATTGTGAGTGCCACAGAGCCTCCCTGCGGCATCTCCCACACCTTGATAAAGCTGCACACTACAGCCATTGCCACACTTACGGCAATCTCGGTAAGCCTTCTTGTTTTTGTCATTTTCATTACTTCCTTTCTTTGGTAAAAAGTTAATGAATATCTCCCTAATGTGTCTTAATAACAAAATTAAAAGCATACCCAAAACGGATATGCTTAAAAAATCGTATTTACAGAATCCCTACGCTGGCATTATCCATATCAGGTTACAGGGTCGGAATTTACCAATTCCCTCTCAGCCCGTCTACGAGCTCCCCTTCCATATTCATTTGCACTATTATATCACAGCTTTCATACATTTTCAAGGTCTTTCAGATAAATTTCTTTAAATTTTTCCACAACCTTTTTCTCAAGCCGCGACACATACATCTGTGAAACGCCCCATTTTCGGGCAAGCTCTCGCTGCGTTCTTTCCTCATGAAACCGCTCATGAAACAGCTCTGCCTCCTGCTCGGTCATTTTTGACATACAGTACTGCATAAAATCATGGTTTTCAATAAGTGTAAATCCCTTATCATCAAATCCGACCATACTTGCAAAGCTCAATCCGCCATCGGTATATGCCTCATCCTCAAGCGACTTTATAAATGCAGCATCACCAATTTTATATGCTTCCTCAACAGTTTCTGCCGGCATATCAAGCTGTCTTGCAATTTCCTCTACAGTCAGATTTCCGGCATGCTTTTTAACAGCCTCCGCACGGCAAAACACCTCATAAAGCCGTCTCGGAATTTTAATGCATTTTGCCTTGTCACGCATAAAGCGGCGTATTTCGCCAAGAACGGTAGGCGTTGCAAAGGTTGCAAACTGCACTCCTCTATCAGGGTCAAACCGTTCTACAGCCAAAACAACTCCCATACAGGCAACCTGATAAACATCGTCAAATTCCACACCCGAGCTGTTATACTTATGAGCAAGAATTTTTGCCATATACGTATATCTTAGCACAAGCTCATCTCTTATTTTTTTATCCTTGGTCTCTTTATATTTCTTAAACAGCTCATATTCTTCGGTCACCGGACTCACCTCTGATTTATCAAATACTGTGCAAAACGAACACCGTTTTCATATCGCTTAACCTCAAGCTCGTCTTCCTTTTCCTTTTCACGCACTTTATGAATTCCAATATACAGGTCCTGCTCTGATGCGTCTATGCCTATTTCGGAAAGTGCTGTGCAACCCGAAAGACTTATAACACAGCCGTCATTTGCATATTCGCCTGCCCACGCACTTGTCGGCTCTAAAACACCCTGCTCGGTCATCAAATCCGCATACTGCTTTGTCAAAATAAATGCATACCCTTCGGAATATCCCATTTCAATCACAAACTTAGTCTGCATCGCCTGCATCATTTGCGGGTCATTTGCCTGCGACATATTAAGGCTTAGTATTGATACCTCATTCTTGCCGTTGCCGGTAACGTCCTCAATTTTCTCTTCTGCCAACGCCCTGAGTGCGTCCTCGTGTTCTGAAAGAATACCATATTCCGATATGTAGTCTACCTGCAAATCATACTTTGTCTGTGTTATGCACTGAACACAGCTCGTTATTACCAAAAATGCCACAAACCCTCCGCCGATTGTATGCCATTTATAGTAATCCCAAAAATACCCCCACCACTCTTTTGTAAACCTCTTAGGCTTTATTCCGTATACTTCCATAGTGGTTTTCTCCTGTTCCTTCTCTTTTTTACTGCGGTGTTTTTTTGACCGGATAAGAAAATTATACTACATTTATCGCCACCAGTCAAGCAATAAAAACAAAACACGACATTATATTTTCTTTGTTAACTTAGCCCAAAACCACAAAAATGCACCCTTAGCAGGATGCATTCTTATAGTTTTAATTATTGAGTACCGGTATGTTGCTCGTAATTCTCGGTAAAGATATGACTTCCGTCATTTTTCTTGGTGTCGGTATGATAATAAAGATATTTATGCGAGGCCGGATTTTTCGCAGCCTTTATTGACGACAACCCAGGGCAGCATATAGGGCCGACAGGTAATCCCTTGTATTTATAGGTGTTATATTTTGAGTCTACCTCAAGGTGCTTATAAAGTACCCTGTCCACGTTATACATGCCATCTGAAATTGCATAAACCACGGTAGCATCAATTTGCATAAGCATATTTTGCTTTAGTCTGTTTTCAAAAACTCCTGCAATTATCGGGCGTTCTGCGGCAATTCTTGCTTCTCTCTCTATCATTGAGGCTTTTGTTATAGTTTCATACATTTTGTCGTCTGAAATCCCAAGACTTCCCACACGTTTTTCAAACTCGTCGAGCATTGTCTTTATCACGGTTTCTGCACTTGCATCCGAATAGAACTCGTATGTTGACGGATACAAAAAGCCCTGCAAACGATACCTTATATCCTTTGATTTTGGCACAGCTTTTAAGAAAGAATAATCGTAATCCTTCTTTAGTGCATTTTCAAATTCATTATCGGTACAAAGCCCAAGCTCAGTTACCCTCGCCTTTATTCGTTCCACAGAATATCCCTCAGGGATTGTAAGAGTTACAGTATTTTTCTTTGCACCCTTGGTTGCTAAAATTTCAATAACCTCACCGATAGAGTCATTTTTATCAATCTTAAAGGTGCCGTACTGCAGCTTTCCATTATATTTTGACAAGGTCAGGCGAAGCATAAACCACAGCCTTGAATTTATAACACCCTCGTCCTTTAAGATTTTTGCAATCCTGCTTGTTGACGTTCCTTCCTTAACCGTAATAGTAACAGTACCGCTGTCAAACATTGAAACAACCGCATTTATCACAAGCACAGCCGCAAAAATCACTGCAGCAAAAAATATAAGCCTTTTATTCCGTCTTTTTTTAAGCTCATTTCTTCGCTTCATTCTATCCAAGCCTTTTTCCATAGTAAATACCCCGTTTACCAAACGAAATCAAATTCCAAATCGCCTATTCTTACGGTGTCGCCTTCATTTATGCCCGCCTCAACAAGTGCGTCTATAACGCCGCGGTTTTTAAGAGACTGCTGAAAAAACTGCAGACTCTCGCTGTCCGAAAAGTTTATGCTGCCGCCCACAGCCTCAATCCAGCTGCCGGAAACCACATATACTCCGTCCTCCTTATTAACCTCAAAGCCCTTGTCGGTTTTATCAACAAATTCCTGTTCATTAACATCAAGCTCAATTTCAAACTCCTGAATAGGCGGCAGCTTGGAAAGCTCTGTATAGGTATGCTTCATAAGCTCCCATACACCGGCTCCGGTTGCTGCGGACATTTCAAACACAGTATATCCACGCTTTTTCATTTCCTCCAAAAATTCCTTGTAAACCGCTTCATCCTGCAGAATATCTGTTTTATTAGCTGCCACAATCTGCGGACGGCTTTCAAGCTCAAGGTTATATTTTACAAGCTCGTTATTTATAATATCAAAATCCTCTATCGGATTTCTCCCTTCAATTCCGGAAACGTCCACAACGTGAATTAAAAGTCTTGTCCTTTCTATATGACGCAGGAACTCGTGACCTAAGCCTACTCCCTCGCTCGCACCCTCAATAATTCCCGGAATATCTGCAAGCACAAAGCTCATATGTTCATCTAAAGAAACAACGCCGAGATTTGGCTCAAGAGTTGTAAAGTGGTAGTTGGCAATTTTCGGGTCAGCCTTTGTGGTACGTGATAAAATCGTGGATTTTCCTACATTCGGAAAGCCTACAAGACCAACATCTGCAAGCAGCTTAAGCTCGAGATAAACCTCTCTTTCATCACCCTTTTGTCCGTTTTTTGCAAAATTCGGTGTCTGACGTGTAGCTGTCGCAAAATGTGCGTTTCCCCAGCCTCCGTTGCCGCCGCGGGCAAGAATTATGTCCTTATCCGGGTCATAGAGGTCGGCAATAATTTTCCCTGTTTCAGCATCACGTACAACCGTTCCCTGCGGCACTGAGATTACAATGTCCTCACCACGCTTGCCGTTCATTTTATTACGCATACCTGCCTGTCCGCTTTCGGCAACATACTTACGCTTATAGCGGAAGTCCATAAGGGTAGTAAGCCCTAAGTCCACGCGGAAAACAACATTTCCGCCTCTGCCGCCGTCACCGCCGTCAGGGCCGCCTGCCGCAACGTACTTTTCACGGTGAAACGCAATTGCACCGTTGCCGCCGTTACCGGCTTTTATATATATTTTTGCTTTATCTATAAACATTTTTTTATACCTTTCCTGCATTTATAAATATTATATACAAAATTTAACATCATTATTATAGCATAAAAAAATCCCTTATGCAACCCGCATAAGGGAAAATATTACCTGACCTCTCCGCACATCAGTTGATAAAGCATATCCATAAGCACCAGTCCAAAGCCCTTCTTTTCTGCATCCTCGTCAGCCACAATGTCTACTGTTTTAACCGTTTTTCCGTTTTCTGAAAAGGTTATTTCTCCAACCTTGTCACCCTTTTTAACAGGTGCTGTTACATAATCCTCAAGTACAACCTTTTTTTCAATTTCAACAGGCTTTGCCTTTTCTGCAAGAACCGAAAAGTCATGATCTGCAACTGTCTTTATCTCTTTTTTTACACCTCTTGAAACTGTCACTATTCCTGTAGGCTCGCCCTTTTCCACCTGTTTTTTTACGGTGTAGCCGGCAAAGCCGTAGTTTAAAAGAGCACTTGCCGATGCAAACCGGCTTTTAGTATTCGGTGCACCTAAAATAACTGCAATAAGCTCCATTCCGTCACGCTCCGCCGTTGCCGAAAGACAGCAGCCTGCCTTTGAGGTTGAGCCGGTTTTAAGCCCTGTTGCTCCGTTATAAAAGCGTATCAGCTTATTTGTATTAGCAAGCTCAAACTTTCCGTCCCTTAAAGAGTCGGTCCAGATTTTTGTGTAATCGAAAACCTTTTTATGCTTTATAAGCTCACGTGACATAGCCGCAACATCACGTGCTGAAGAATATTGTCCGTCCTCATCAAGCCCGTTGGTATTTAAAAAAACTGTGTCCTTCATACCAAGCTCTTTGGCACGTTTATTCATCATTTCAACAAAATTTGCTTCACTTCCTGCAATATGCTCCGCCATTGCTACGCAGCCGTCATTTGCACTCGCAACCGCTATCCCCTTCATCATATCATGCACGCTAAGCTGTTCACCGGTTTCTAAAAACATTGTTGAGCCGCCGTAGCTGTTGGCATTTTCGCTTACCGTTATCATATCTTCAAAAGATAACGCACCGCTTTCAATCCGCTCCATAATAAGTAGCATGGTCATAATTTTTGTAACACTGGCAATCGGCAGATGCTCGTCAGGATTCTGCTCATAAAGCACCTGCCCCGTAGATGCCTCCATAAGAATTGCCGATTTAACCTCAGGAGTGAGATTTTCCGCACTTACAACAGGTAACAAAATACTTAATATTGCTGACGTAATTAGTATAAAAGCTGTTTTTTTCAAATCCGCCCACCATCCTTTCTATTATATTTATTCATAAAAATAGCATAATATTACACTTTTAAAAAAACGGGTGAATTATTTTTTAAGTATTGACAAGAGTATAATATATTACTTGATTTTTCCATATCTGTTTGCTATAATATGAGCAGGAATTAATCCGTTTTAAAAAAGGAGTTAAAATTGAAATGAAAATAATAATTGTAGGCTGCGGCAAGGTCGGTCAGAAAATTGCCGAAAAGCTCAGCCAGGAAAAGGAACATGATATTACCGTTGTTGACCTACGCCGAAATGTTATTCAGGATTTGATTAATCAGTATGACATAATGGGCGTTGCAGGAAACTGTGCAGAAATTGATATTTTAACAGAAGCCGGAATTGTCGATGCGGATATTTTAATCGCTGTAACCGGCTCGGATGAGCTTAACCTTCTGACCTGTCTGCTTGCAAAAAAGGCCGGTGGCTGCCAGACAATAGCACGTGTCAGAAAGCCGGAATACGGAAAGTCCCTTCACCTATTCAAGGAAGATTTAGGACTTGCTATGATAATCAATCCGGAACAAGCAGCAGCACTTGAAATCGCACGCGTACTGCGTTTTCCTACTGCAATTCAGATTGATACCTTTGCAAAAGGCAGAGTTGAAATACTCAAATTTAAAATTCCGGAAGGCTCTGTTCTTGACAATTTAAGCATTGCCGAAATGAGCCAGAAGGTTGACTGCGATGTTTTAATATGCGGTGTTGTCCGTGGAGATGATGCATTTATCCCCGGAGGTGATTTTGTTTTAAAAAGCGGTGACTTTATAAGCATCGTTTCCTCCGTTAAAAGCGGTGCGGACTTCTTCCGAAAAATCGGCATTAAAACCAATCGCGTAAAGGACACTATGATTGTAGGCGGCGGTGAAATTGCGTATTATCTTGCAAAGCTTTTAACCGCAACAGGAATTAAAGTAAAGATTATAGAAAAAAGCACCGAAAGAAGCGAGGAGCTTTGTCAGCTACTGCCAAAGGCTACTATAATTAATGCGGACGGTACAGATAACAGAGTTCTTTTAGAGGAAGGAATAGAGTATGCCGAGTCCTTTGTTTCGATGACAAATATTGATGAGGAAAATATTCTGCTTTCACTCTTTGCAAAAAGCAAAACAAACGGTAAGCTGATTACAAAAATCAACCGGATTGCATATGACGAGGTTATCAGCAACTTAGACCTTGACACCACCATCTACCCGAAAAACATTACTGCGGAATATATTGTGAAGTTTGTTCGTGCGAAAAAGAATTCAATCGGCAGTAACATTGAAACAATGCATATAATTTTAGACGGCAAGGCAGAGGCTCTTGAATTCAGAATACGCGAAAATTCGCCGATTGCAGGCACTCCTATTGAAAAGCTTAATCTAAAGAACAATATTTTAATTGCCTGCATAAACCGCAAGGGAAAAATTATTATTCCTCGAGGCAAGGACGTTATTGAATCAGGCGATACGGTTATCGTTGTAACAACACGTGCCGGCTTTAAAGACATAAAGGATATTTTAGAGTAAGAGGTAACCGCTATGAATTATAAAATTATTTTTCACACCCTCGGCTGGGTGCTGAATTTTGAGGCAGCGGCACTTCTTCTGCCGCTTGTATGTGCAGCAGTTATGGGAGAGCCATATATTCCTCTCTTCGCTTCCTGTATAGCACTTTGTCTTATTTTCGGTCTGATTTTTACCATCAGACCTCCCCAAAATAAAACTATGTACGCAAGAGAAGGCTTTATAACAGTTGCTCTTTCCTGGATAATACTTAGTATTTTCGGGGCACTTCCGTTTTATTTTTCGGGGTTTATACCAAGCTTCATTGACGCACTCTTTGAAACCGTTTCTGGCTTTACCACAACAGGTGCATCCATACTTACGGATGTCGAGGCACTGCCGAAAAGCCTGCTGTTCTGGCGAAGCTTTACTCATTGGATTGGCGGTATGGGTGTGCTGGTATTTTTAGTTGCAATACTGCCGCTTTCCGGCGGAAACAACCTTTACCTCATCAAAGCGGAAAGCCCGGGACCGTCAGTAAGCAAGCTCGTACCAAAGGTTCGCTCTACAGCCAAGATTTTATACGAAATGTACCTTGCACTAACTCTTATTGAAATTGTGCTGCTTCTGATTGGCGGGCTTGACCTTTTTTCAGCACTTACTTTGTCCTTTGGTACGGCGGGTACAGGCGGCTTCGGCATATTAAACAGCAGTATCGGCAGCTACACTCCTTACGTACAAAGTGTAATAACAGTATTTATGCTGCTGTTTGGTATTGACTTTTCTCTGTACTATCTGCTCCTTCTTAGAAAATTCAGCTCGGTACTTCATTCTGATGAGCTTAAAACATATCTTGGAATAGTAACGCTCGCTATCATAGTAATTGCATTTAACTGTCGTAGCTTATTTGAAAGTCTGGCAACAGCCTTTCGTCACAGTGCGTTTCAGGTTGCGTCCATTGTGACAACAACCGGCTATGCAACAACCGATTTTGATAAATGGCCTGAGCTTTCAAAAACAATTCTGGTTGGGCTTATGTTTATGGGTGCGTGTGCCGGAAGTACCGGCGGCGGTATCAAGGTTTCACGAATAATTATTTTGGCAAAGACTATTTTCAAAGAGCTTATGACAGCTGTCCACCCTAAAAGCACGCGAAAAATCACTCTTAACAAAAGGCCTGTAGAGCATGAGGTTGTACGTGTTGTGAACGTGTATATGGCAGCATATATTATGATTTTTGTAGCCTCTATACTGATTGTAAGCATCAATAATTTTGATTTTACAACAAACTTTACAGCAGTTACAGCTACTATAAACAATATTGGTCCCGGTCTTGCAAAGGTCGGACCAACGCAAAACTTCTCTATATTTTCACCTCTTTCAAAGCTGGTGTTTATAGCAGATATGTTAATCGGCAGACTGGAAATTTTCCCGCTTTTAGTACTCTTTGCACCTTCGACGTGGCGAAAGTAGCATCTGATAAACAAAAATACCGCCTATTTCAGACAGGCGGTCAGGCGTCATACGAAACCATTAAGTCTTTTTATAACAACAAAAAACTCACAAAACAGCATAGCTACTGTTGTTTTGTGAGTTTTAATATGCTTTTCAAAATCTGCCTGATTATTTAATCATTGAAGCAACTTCATCAGCGAAGTTTTCTTCCTTCTTTTCTAAGCCTTCACCTTTTTCAAAGCGAACATAGTCAACCAGCTTAACACCCTTTGATGCAAGGTATGCTTCAACCTTCTGGTCGCTGTCCTTAACAAATTCCTGCTGCAAAAGACAGTTCTGCTCGAAGAACTTATTAATCTTCCCGCCAACCATCTTTTCTAAGATATTTTCCGGCTTGTTTGCATTCTTAGGATCTTCCTTAATCTGAGCAAGGATGATGTGCTTTTCGTGTTCAACATCTTCCTCAGGAACAACATCCTTTGAAAGGTAAAGCGGATTGATAGCTGCAATCTGCATTGCAACGTCTCTTGCGGCTTCGTAGCCAGCTTCATCAAGAGCACCCTCTGCCTTAACGATAACACCGATTCTGCCCGCGCCGTGTGAATATGAGCAAACAGCACCGTCAAAGCGTGCAAATCTTCTGATTTTCATATTTTCACCGATTTTTGCGATTAATGCAGTTAAAGCTTCGTCAACTGTAACGTCGCCCATCTTTTCAGCCTTTAATGCATCAACATCAGCAGGGTTAGCACTTGCAACAACCTTAGCCACGTTTGTTACAAATTCCTGGAATTCGTCATTTTTAGCAACGAAGTCTGTTTCAGAGTTAACTTCAAGAAGAACAGCAACGCCGTTTTCTTCATATACCTTTACTATACCCTCTGAAGCAATTCTGCCTGCCTTCTTAGCAGCAGTTGCAAGACCTTTTTCTCTTAAGTATTCAACTGCCTTGTCCATATCACCGTCGGTTTCTGTCAGGGCTTTTTTACAGTCCATCATACCGCAGCTTGTAATTTCTCTTAAATTCTTAACGTCTTGAGCTGTGAAATTCATATTCGATTTCCTCCCCGAAAAAAAATTATTCTTCTACTGTCTCTTCTGCTTCCTGTGCATCGTCAGCTTCAACAACCGGTGCAACAGCGTCTTCACCCTGTCTGCCTTCGATAATAGCATTTGAAATTGTTGATGCGATAAGCTTAACAGCACGGATAGCATCATCGTTACCCGGAATTACGTAATCAACATCATCAGGGTCACAGTTTGTATCAACAATAGCAACAACCGGAATACCAAGCTTCTTAGCCTCTGTAATAGCGATGTGTTCCTTTCTTGGGTCAACTACGAAAAGTGCACCCGGAAGCTTTTTCATATCCTTGATACCGCCAAGGTATTTTTCAAGTTTGTCTCTCTGAGCCTTAAGCTTAATAACTTCCTTCTTTGGTAAAAGGTCAAATGTGCCTTCTTCTTCCATCTTGTTAATCTGAGCCAAACGGTCAATTCTCTTCTGAATTGTCTTGAAGTTTGTCATCATACCGCCGAGCCATCTTGCATTAACATAGTACATTCCAACTCTCTCAGCCTCTTCCTTGATTGAGTCCTGAGCCTGCTTCTTTGTACCTACAAACAGAATGTCCTCACCGCTTGCTGCGATGTCTCTGATGAAGTAGTAAGCTTCTTCAATCTTCTTAACTGTCTTCTGAAGGTCGATGATGTAGATACCGTTTCTTTCTGTGAAGATGTATTCAGCCATTTTAGGGTTCCATCTTCTTGTCTGGTGTCCGAAGTGAACACCTGCTTCTAAAAGCTGCTTCATAGCAATTACATTTGACATTTTAATTTCCTCCTTGTTTTTTAAAACTTCTACAGACGGCTTAAAACCTACAAAAATTTAACAAACATAGGTATTGCGGCCTGTATGCTTAATGTCAAGCTGAGTGCAGCACACACTCAACTTTCAGATTATACCACAATATACAGGTTATGTCAAGATTTTTTATTAAAATAAATTTTTTCCAAATACTGTTGCAATTTCGGGATATGTATTGTATAATACACATATGAACAAATTGCAGAGTAGAATTCCGTGCGTAAAGTGCCGGCATGAACGGGGAGTTGTCATGCGGACGAAAAGCCAAAACCGGCTTGCGGTACGGTGTTCGCATCCCGCTGCCGAATCAGAGGAATTTTAAAGGCACCTCTAATTTAGTAGCAGATATTAGTTGGAGGTGTTTTTTATGTTCAAAAATTCTTTAAAAAGCTTGAAAAGCACAAAGGTACTGTGCGTTTCTGCAATTCTTGCCGCACTGTTTGTTGTGCTTTATGCCCTGAAGCTGCCGCTTACTCCTGAGCTTAGGATAACCTTTACCTTTATCCCGCTCGCTGTTGCTGGCTGGCTTTTCGGTCCTGTTATCGCAATGCTAGTAGGAATGACAGGCGATGTAGTCGGAGCATTGCTGTTTCCGTCCGGTGCGTATTTTCCGGGCTTTACAATAACTTCTATGCTCACCGGTCTTATTTTCGGAATATTCCTATACAACAAAAACGAAAAGCATTATATCCTGTGGATTTCCTTATCTAAAATCCTGATTAATCTTCTTTTGAATGTGGCATTAAACTCCCTATGGCTGTCAATAATAACAAATAAAGGCTATCTAATATTTCTTACACAGCACCTTTTCAAAAATATTGTCGCATTACCTATTGAAATAATACTGCTTTTTATAGTTTTAAAATTTTTATCCTCACATGGCATAAAAAAGATGTATAAATGAGGAAAAAAATGTGCCGTAATTTTGTAAAGTTTGCTAATATACATTCCAAGACTGTTTTTAAGCCTTGAAAAAGTTGTCGTAATATGTTATAAATATAGTTGAAAAGTACTTTTTTGAAAAAAGTGGGAGGAAATTATGGAAATATCATCTAACAAGCCAATTTACGGACAGCTCAGCATCATCAGTATGCGTGGCTGCGAGGAAATTACCGACAAAATTGACTGGTATCTTCGCCAGTTCCGAAAGGGATACGAAAATGAGGAAAGCTACATAACTCACATCAAGTGTCCGCGTTTTGCCTCAGGCGAAGCTAAATGTGTTATCAGCGAAACAGTCCGCGGTCATGACGTTTATATCATCTGCGATATGTTCAATCACGGCATCACCTACAATATGTACGGTGTCGAAAATCGCATGAGCCCTGATGACCATTATCAGGATTTAAAGAGAATTATCGCTGCTATTTCAGGTAAAGCAAGACGCGTAACAGTTGTTATGCCAATGCTCTATGAGGGCAGACAGCACAGGCGTACAGCAAGAGAATCGCTTGACTGCGCAATGGCTCTTCAGGAGCTTGTGAATATGGGTGTATCAAATATCATTACCTTTGATGCACATGATGCAAGAGTTCAGAACGCTATCCCACTGTCCGGCTTTGATGATGTTCAGACGACATATCAAATGATAAAAGCACTGTCACGTCAGGTTCCGGATATATCCTTTAACAAGGACGATACAATTGTAATTTCTCCGGACGAAGGCGGAATGAAGCGTGCTATGTATTATTCATCAGTCTTAGGTCTTGACCTCGGT
>JAZNIV010000103.1:0-7878 GCA_045577675.1 Clostridia bacterium | reverse complement strand
GATGAGCTTGTGAAAAATGTAATGCTTTGCGACGATTTATCAGAGCTACTATCCGGAATTTACGATATTTCGCGGATTGTCAGCAGGATTTCATTAGGCACAGCCACCCCAAGAGATATGGTAGCCCTTAAAAATTCACTTCTGAAGCTGCCGGAGCTTAATTATCTTTTATCCGGAACCTCGTCGCCTATTCTTTCGGAAATGAACAAAAACTTTGATATAATGCAGGATATTGCAGAGCTTCTTGACAGTAGCATTAACGATGATGCACCGATTTCCTTAAAGGACGGCGGCGTAATTAAAGGCGGATACAGCGAAGAGCTTGATGAACTCAGACGTCTTGCAACCGACGGCAGAGAGTGGATTTTAGCTGCAGAAGCAGAGGAAAAGGAAAAAACCGGCATAAAAAACCTGAAAATCAGTTATAATAAGGTTTTCGGCTACTATATTGAGGTAACAAAGTCTAATATTGATATGGTTCCCGACTACTACATACGCAAGCAGACCCTTGTAAATGCCGAGCGATACATTACTCCTCAGCTTAAAGAGATGGAAAACAGCGTTCTAAGTGCATCCGAGCGTTTTCTTGCCCTTGAGTCACAGCTGTTTGAGGAAATCAGAAAAGCAGTATCCCGGGAAATTGACCGTCTGAAAAAGGTTTGTGAAATAATTGCAACAACCGATGTTCTCTGCTCCTTTGCACAGGTTGCATTTAAGTCCGGCTACGTTATGCCGGAGGTTACCGAGGGCGGAGAGCTTATCATAAAGGACGGCAGACACCCCGTTGTTGAGAAAACACTAAAAAGTACTATCTTTGTCCCAAATGATACAACTCTTGACACCTCTGATAACCGCGAGCTTATTATAACCGGACCTAATATGGCAGGTAAATCAACATATATGCGTCAGGTTGCACTTATTACGCTTATGGCACAGGTGGGAAGCTTTGTGCCTGCAAGCTACGCAAAAATCGGCGTAGTTGACAGGATTTTTACACGCGTGGGTGCATCTGACGATATTGCACAGGGACAGAGTACCTTTATGCTTGAAATGGTCGAGGTTGCAAACATTCTCAAAAACGCAACCTCAAAATCCCTTGTTATTTTAGACGAAATCGGAAGGGGTACCTCCACCTTTGACGGTCTTTCAATTGCATGGGCGGTTGCCGAGCATATGCAGTCCAAAATCGGTGCAAAAACGCTCTTTGCGACACATTATCACGAAATGACCGAGCTTGAAAACAGCCTTGACGGGGTTAAAAACTACTCAATTGCTGTTAAAAAACACGGTGACGACATAACCTTCCTGAGAAAAATCATACGCGGCGGTGCAGATGACAGCTATGGAATTGAGGTTGCCGCACTTGCCGGTGTCCCGAAAACCGTTATAAACCGGGCAAAGGATATTTTAAAAAGAATAGAAAATGACGATATCGAAAGTGCTTACAAGGCAAAAAAACAGCCCGAAGCTTCCATGCAAATCGGTTTTGAGGACAATATTGCAGGAGAAATTTTTGAGGAACTGAAAAATATGGACGTAACCACCTACACACCGATTGAGGCACTTAATAAACTTTATGAATTAACTAAGAAAGCGAAGGATTGATATGGGAATTATTAACCTGCTTCCAACAGACATATCCAATAAAATTGCTGCCGGCGAAGTGGTTGAAAGACCTGCGTCGGTGATTAAAGAGCTTGTCGAGAACTCCATTGACGCCGGTGCGACAGTAGTTACTGTGGAAATCCGCAAGGGCGGAATAACCTATATGAAGGTTGCGGACAACGGCAAGGGAATGAGCCGCGAAGATGCGGAAATTGCCTTTCTCCGGCATGCTACAAGCAAAATCAAGACGGAAAACGACCTTGATGCAATTTATACTCTGGGCTTTAGAGGCGAGGCTCTCTCCAGCATTGGTGCAGTTTCTCAGACAGAGCTTTATACCAAACGAAAAGAGGACGAGGTCGGCACACGCGTTGTCTGTGTAGGCGGCGAGCTTGAAACCTGTCAGGATACAGGAACTCCTGATGGTACTGTTTTTGTTGTTCACAATCTGTTTTTTAACACACCGGCACGTATGAACTTCTTAAAACGTGACGCTACCGAGGCGGCTGCTGTTACCGATATTATGGAACGGTTTATTTTGTCGCACCCCGAAATTTCCTTCCGCTACACAGTGGACGGCAAAGAAAAGTATTTTACCGCAGGCGATAACAGCCTTGCAAACTGCATTTATACCGTTTACGGCAAAAGCTATACAAAGTCGGTCATATCTGTTGACTACGAAACCGAGCTTGTTAAAATCACCGGTATGATAGGAAAAGGCGACGCAGCTCGCCCGAACAGGGGCTTTCAAAGCTTTTTCGTTAACAAAAGATATGTTAAAAGTCCGCTTATATGTAAAGCTGTAGAGGACGCATACAAAAATCAGATAATGATTGGAAAGCACCCTATGGCTGTTTTAAATATAGAAATTAATCCGAAATTTATTGATATAAATGTGCATCCGACCAAGCTGGAGGTTAAATTCTCACAGGACAGCGAAGTTTTTCGTGCAGTTTTTCATGCTGTTGAAAATGCACTTTACGCAATCCCGAATGTTCCGCAAATAGAGCATAAAAAGCCGGTAAGAACAGAATTTACACGCGATACTGTAAGTACAAAGGACCAGGTGACTTTAGCTTCAGCTACCCAAAATGCTGCACCCTTATCCCAAAGTGCAGGCAAAAACTGGGGCAGTCAGCCCTCAAAGGCTCAACCTACTCCGCCAAAAGCGGCAAAGCCTACGGAGGAAAGGGCAAGCTACGCCCTTGATGCGAGCGAGGAGTATTTTAAAAGAAAACAGGGCGAAATGATAGGCAGTAACAAGCCTCTGGAGCAGAAGGTTGCTGAGAGCTGCGGTATAAGCCTTAAAATTTCTGAGCTTACAAAAACACCTGATAATAAAGCCGAAAAAGAAGCCCTTGAAAATGTGATTTCCGCTTTGACTATGCCGCAAACTGAAAACAGCACAAAACAGCCTTTAGAAATGTCTCAAAAATCCGATGATATATGGGGTTTTGACAAGGAAAATGTACGTGTTATCGGGCAGGTTTTCAGCACGTATATTCTTGCCCAGTCGGGCGATACAATGATAATTGCCGACCAGCATGCCGCACACGAACGGTTAAAATACGAGGAATTGAAGAAAGAGCTTGCCGAAAAAAACGTGACCTCACAAATGCTGCTTATTCCGCTTGCGGTTGATTTAACTGCTAACGAATATGCAGTATTCAAGGAAAATTCTGAACGTTTTTCAGAAATGGGCTTTGAGCTTGATGATTTCGGTGAAACAACAATCCTTGTTCGTGCAACACCTGAGGCACTCGATGAGGATGAGCTGAAAAACCTCATAATTGAACTAATTGACCGCTTCGCAGACAACAGTACAAGGGTTATTACGGAAAAAATGGAACGGGCTTTATATACGATTGCGTGCAAGGCTGCAGTAAAAGCAAACCATACGTTTGATATAAAACAGCTTGAAGTACTGCTAAAGGCTGTCCTTGACCTTGACAACATAAACACCTGTCCGCACGGACGTCCGATAATTATAACAATGACAAAAAAAGAGCTTGAAAAGGAATTTAAGAGGATAGTATGAGCAAAATACCATTAGTTGTTATCGCCGGACCTACAGCCTCAGGTAAAACTGCACTTTCTGTAAAGCTTGCAAAAAGCTTAGGCGGCGAAATTGTATCGGCAGACAGTATGCAAATTTATAAATATATGAATATCGGTACAGCAAAGCCTACAGAGGAGGAAAAGCAAGGTATTCCGCATCATATGATGGATTTTCTGGAGCCTTCGGCGTCCTTTTCCGTTGCTGAATACTGCGAAATGACGCACAATGTTATTGCCGATATTCATAAAAGAGGAAAGCTTCCTATTATAGTCGGCGGAACAGGGCTTTATATTGATTCACTTGTTAATAATGTAGACTTCGGCGAAACCGACAGTAGCGATTCCATTCGACGTGAGCTTGAAAAAATGGCGGAAACAGAAGGAAAGGAGGCAGTTCATAGGCTGCTTTTCGAAATTGACCCCGAAACTGCCGAAAAATATCATCCAAACAATCTGCGGCGGATAATCAGAGCCATTGAGTTTTACAGAGTTACAGGTAAGACAATTTCCGGTCATGCTAAAGAGGAAAAAACCACCCCTTATAACAGCATATATTTTTGTATTAATTGGGACAGAGAGGTTTTATATGACCGGATAAACCGTCGTGTTGATATGATGGTTAAGGATGGGCTTATTGACGAGGTTAAAGGGCTTTTAAGCCGTGGCTATGATAAAGCATCTACCGCAATGCAAGGGATAGGCTATAAAGAATTTTATGACTATTTTGACGGAAAGGCCTCTCTTGATGATACACTTGAGCTTATTAAAATGAATTCAAGACGATATGCCAAGCGTCAGTTAACCTGGTTTCGCAGAAACAAGGATATACATTGGCTTGAATACAATGACAGCATAACAGATACAGCAATTGATATTATAAAAAATAATGGTATATGCAAAAAGAGCTGAGTTTCAGCTCTTTTTATTTGGACAATTATTATTTATAGAGATAGATATACTAAATAACATCAAAATGATATTCCCAACCATTATATATATACTTTTCCGTTGTAGTAATATCAAGATATTGACCGTTTTTTGCAAAAGTAACGCCAAATGACGAAGGGTTTCCTGCATTAGCCCCAAGATTTGCTCCGGCACTTCCGCCGTCCGACAGTGCTAAAGCATTATGATACGTTGCCACCATTGGTGTAGCCTGCTTTTCGCCGCTGATAATACGATAAGCCTTATTCAGAATAAGCTTAGAAAAATTGCTTGTTCCCAAATCAACAGTCATAGTTTGTCCGTTAGCTATATCAAGCCGGAATACATATGATTTAAGTGAATTTTCTGTAGTCAGCTTAACCTTTGCTTTAGAATAAACACGCCTGTCAAATACCTTTCCATATTCATTAATCTCTGCAATAGGAACAAATTCGCCTTCGCCTGCTGCCTCTGAAACAATAACATCGATTGTGTTTGATGGTGCGTTTCTTTTCAGGTATACATAGCAATACGTATTGCTAATCGGAGTAACTATATAGCCCTCGGCATCGAAAACTATTGTTGAGCCATCGTTCATAAAGCATACACCTTCACTGATTTTATACACACCATCAGCTACCATCAGCTTACAGCTATCCAGGTTGTCCTCTACTCCCTCCGATGTTATTTCGCTTGTGACAGTATTTAAATCTGCCAAAACATTTCCGGAATTCGCTAAAACTACACCCGCCGTTGTCAGCCGTGAAATAATTCCGTTTACATCATCTGACGAATAAACCTCGTTATCCATAAAAGCACATTTATATCCCATATTTTTCCTCCTCGTTTTTTCTATGGTTATATAATAACACATTTTTATGGGACATATAGGACATATCTTTTCAGCATTAGATATACAAAAAGAGTTGAACCGAAGTCCAACTCTTTTATTTATAATCTAATTACAATTCAATTATAATCTATAATTATTTATTGATTGTGTAGATTTCAACGATGTCACCATCAACGATCATAGCAACTGCATAGTTGGTGTAGTTGTCACGATTTTCTTCGCCTGTTTCAACTGAACCATCATGGTCGCCTGAGTCGATTGTGTACTTCTTGCTGTTCTTATCTGTTTCAAACATTGAGAAGTTTGAACCGATAACTGAACCTACATAAAGCTTGTCGTACTCGTTGATTGTTTGTGTATCAGCTGTGTCGTAAACATAAACTTCTGCATCATCAGCTAAAGCATATGTGTTACCGCCAAGTGTGTTTGTGCTGTTTACATCACTATTTGTATCAATGTCAGCACCTGAAGTTGGGATTGGAGCAAGTGTTACATTCTTGCCATTAACTTCTGCAACTACAGCGTGTACCAATGCGATATCACTACCGTCATCATAGAGGCTGAATCTCCAACCGTCTGATGAACCGTTTGATGTATCCCAGTTACCTGTCTGGTACTTACCACTCATTGCTGAGATGCTTGAGAACGGTGTGAATGGAGAAACTGCACCATGGCTGTATACTTCGTGAGTAGCCTTTACGAAACCATCTGAGTCAAGCTCAAAGTAGATAGCATCACCTGTTGCAAGTGTTGTTGGTTCTGTGTAGTAGTAAAGTGATGTAGTCTTTCCGCCAGCAAGAACTTCTACTTCATAAGCATCTTCGCCATTGTATGTTTTCTGGCCCTTTACTCTTGTTACTACAGCAAATCTTGATATCTCGTTGAATGCTGTACCAACTCTTGTAAGAACGATAAAGCTGTATGTTGAACCTGAATTCTTGAAGCCGTATGCATCATAATCTGTTCTGTCTGCAAAGTTTTCTATTGCAAATGTTTCATAATCAGAAGCTTTTCCAGCATAATCTTCTGCATTAACGATATTTGTTGATGCATTAATTGTAGCTGAACCAAGCTTGCTTGTGCTTGCCTTGTATTCAGCATTTGTAAGGTCAGTTGGATTAGCCCAAGTCATTGTTCTGATTGTGTTATCAGATGTCTTAACTGTGTATTCAACAACTCTGTTGTAAGGATCAAGCTTTCCTGTTGTATAATTATTACCATAAATGAAATCATCAACTGCATCAAATGGTACAGGACTCATATCAGGTGAAGGTGTTGCCTTTAAGTCGTTAGGACCGGTAAGTACTGCACCGCTTGCAAGCTCATAAGTCTTTGTTGTTCCGTCTGCAAGAACAAGCTGTACTGTGTCGTTTGAAGTATTCCATTTTTCAACGATAGCATACTTTGTTGAAGAAGCATCTTCTTCGTAATCAAAGATTCTGCCGAATGGGTCAAGTGTTAATGTGTAAGAATCACCAATTGTAAGACTAGTTGAACCATAGTCTACACAAGCATATTCTGCTCCATCGATTGAGTACTTCTCATCATTTGTGTCTTCGCCTGTTACCTTGCCTGCAACAGTGTCATCTGTAGCGATAATGCTGATGAATGCAGGGTCAGTCATAGGTGATGTAGCAGATGCTAAATCGATAGCATAAGCAACGATATCTTCCTTCTGAAGATCCTTAAGCTCGATTTCAGCGTCGCCCTTCTTAACTGTGATGTCAACATCACCGTCTTCTACGGCGTCATCATTAACAACAAGCTTTCTTACAGATGCAACAGCATTTGAAGCAGGAGCCAAAAGAACTGTTGTCTGACCATTCTTGTAGTCAACCGAAATAACTTCAGCCACATCATAGTAGTCAACAAAAATCTTTGAGTATCCATCGTCTGTATCCTGCTTAACAAGCTTAATTGTTCCCTGAGCATTCTTTAAGAATGTGTCAAGAGTATTGTTGATGTTTGATGTTGATTTTGTAAATGATGTATATGACTTACCATTTACATAAAGATCAACGTTTGTTGAATCCATTGTTATATACTTAGAAGCAAAACGGATTTTACCACTACCTGTTGATGGTGCAACTGTCGGAGAAGCTGATGGATCTCCAGCTTCATTACCATACTTATTGTTTCCACCAAGCTTAGCCTGCGGAACATAGTCCTCAGCAGCAAATTCTCTTGTTTCTGTTTTTGTGTTAGCAGCGAAGTAAACTAGTTCTACGTCATCTTCTTCGTTAATAACAAGTACAGCCTTTCCCATCTGGAAGAGCATATCATCAAGTGAAATACCATCTAAGATAACTGTTTCGTTGTGGTTTGTATGTGCAGTAACTCCGCAAGGAACTACTTCATCATCCCACCAGTCAGCCTTAGAAACATCGATTAAAGCTTCGCCATTTTCGATTGTTCCTGAAGACTTAGCTGTTCCAAGA
>JAZNIV010000102.1:0-29071 GCA_045577675.1 Clostridia bacterium | reverse complement strand
GATGGAGATAAAATCTTGATTTCTGAGGGCTGTACGCATCACCGTCAGTGCGACGACATCGGCTCGGTAAAAATTCCTAAATGGCTGACGGAGTATACCGGTAAAAAGCTGGAGTTTGCTTTTTCATCAGGAACAGAATTTCCCGAAGATTTATCAGGGTATGCACTGGTTATCCACTGCGGAGGATGTATGTTAAATTCGCGGGAAATGGCTTCACGCATTTCTTATGCCGAGGACGAAGAAATCCCTATGACAAATTACGGAATTGCAATCGCAAGGATGAATGGTATTCTAAAACGAAGCTTAGCACCATTTCCGCAAATTCAGAAAATTCTTGAAAACTAATAAGCTGCCGCATTTGCGGCAGCTATTTTCGTTATGAGGAATATGTCTTAAAGTGTAACAAAAGCCTTTGTAGTAATAGCCATTCCAATTTTCTACTTTTCTGCAAATTTGACGTTCTTAACCTCAAATTCACGTCCATTTAAATAGTCAAGTATTCCACTGTCCTTAGTAAAGGTGAATTTCAGCTTATAGGAGTAAAGAGCTTGACCGGAATACGGAAATCGCTTGTTTATCTCGTTTGTTCCGTATTTTCCGTCGCCTAAAAGCGGATGTCCGATAAATGCAAAGCCTGCACGTATCTGATGCGTTCTGCCTGTTTCAAGCCTTGCCTCCACCATAGAATATTCGGGGTATTCCTTTATGACTTTATAATGTGTAGCATAGGATTTTGCACCTTTTTTCGGCGAGTCATAAACGTAAACCTGTTTTTTCTGTTCATCCTTGAAAATATATCCCTTTAGAATGCCGCTTTTCCTGTCAAGATGACCGTAGATAAGGCACAGGTAGGATTTTTCCAGTTCTCTGTCCTTGATTTTCTGATTAAGTATTCTAAGGGCTTCGGCATTTTTTGCTGCGATAACAATGCCGCCGGTGTTGCGGTCAATGCGGTTGCAAAGCGACGGAACAAAGGTGTTTTCCTGCTCCGGTAAAAATTCACCCTTTTGCCATAAGTATGCTTTTATATGCTCAACAAGAGTGTCCGTGCTTCCGCTGTCATCTGCATGAACGCACATTCCCTGTTTTTTGTTTACCAAAATTATATTTTCATCCTCATACACAACGTCGAGCTGTGGAGTAATCCGCATAAAGGCAGTGTCAGGGTCGGGTGTTTCAAAAAATTCGTCCTTTAAATACAGCTTTAATATATCGCCGTCATGTAATTTAAAAGCACCGTCCTTAATATGCTTGCCGTTTATCTTAACGCAGTCCTTTCTAAGACTTTTATACAGCATACTTTGCGGCAAATTGGGCATAAGCTTGGTCAGGAATTTGTCAAGCCGCTGCCCTGCATCATTTTTATTTATTACTATCTCCCTCACCCGTAGCACCTCGGTTTTTTAATTTTTTGTAACAAATATCACTAATATATTGTAACACAAAACAAATTATGATACAATACCTGTAGCTATGTTTTCTTGGAAAGGAATGTAAAAAGATGGGATTATTTTTTAATTATGATAAACCGGGAAAGGGCGTTGATAAGGACGCACCGAAAAAGAAGGGTATTTTCTTGTACTTCGAGCTTTTGTGGAGAAAGCTCGGAAAGCTGTTTCAGGCAAATATGCTGTACTTTCTTGTCAGCTTGCCTGTAATACTTCTTTACCACTTTTTCTTTTTTGTAATAATCAGTGCAAGGCTGCCTGAAGGAACAGACACAACAGCTGCCCATCAGCTTACTTTAATGGCA
Source organism: Clostridia bacterium (assembly GCA_045577675.1). Classification (GTDB taxonomy): domain Bacteria; phylum Bacillota; class Clostridia; order UBA1381; family UBA1381; genus UBA1738. The sequence goes on along the minus strand of JAZNIV010000102.1, from coordinate 27,318 downwards.
ACGGTGATTCTTACGGTTTTATGGGGAACAGGACCTGCTTCTGCCGGATATACATTTATTCTGCGTAATTTTGCACGCGAAGAGCATGTGTGGCTGACGTCAGATTTTTTTGAAAAATGCAAAGAAAATTTCAAGTACTGTCTTGTATTTTTCCTTGTTGATATTGCTGTTTTGGTGTTGGGGCTTAATGCGATAGTATTCTATTATAATCTGGCAAAGGGCGGAAATTCGCTGTTTTTATACCTGATGTTTATTTCAATACTGTGTATGCTGGTTTATACATTTATGCATTTTTATCTGTATCAGTTTGCGGTTACCTTTGAAAATAATCTCCGTGAAATCTACAAAAATGCACTGATTATGGCAATTGCAACAATGCCTATGAACCTGATTTTGACAGTAATTGTGGGGGTATGTACTTATTTTGCATTCAGTATGCTGACATCTATTGCGATAATACTGCTTACCTTCCTGTTATGGATAAGCTTTATGCGGTTCCCGATTGATTTCTGTTCCGCAAGAGTGATTAAACGCAGACTTATCGGTGAAGAACAGGAAGAAGCTGAGGAGGAAGAATGATGCCTGAGGAGTTTTTGGCAAGCTATGATGTTGCCGTAATAGGTGCAGGTCATGCAGGAATTGAGGCAGGACTTGCTGCAGCAAGGCTCGGAATGAAAACTGTAATGTTTTCAATCAGTCTTGATGCCATTGGCAATCTGCCGTGTAATCCAAGTATAGGCGGTACGGCTAAGGGACATTTAGTTCGTGAAATAGACGCTTTAGGCGGTGAAATGGGAAAGGCTGCAGATAAAACCTTCATTCAGTCTAAAATGCTGAATGTAGGAAAAGGCCCTGCTGTGCATTCACTGCGTTGCCAGATTGACAGAAAAAGCTATCATCGTGTAATGAAGCAGTGCATCGAAAATCAGGAAAATCTGCAGATTAAGCAGGCAGAGATAGTAGACGTGATACTTGATGATGACAATAATGTTTGCGGTGTTGTAACGCATCTTGGTACTAAATATGCTGCCAAGGCTGTTATTATTGCCACAGGAACATACTTAAAGGGCAAAATTATGATTGGTGAATATGAACGTGAGTCGGGACCGGACGGAACATTTCCGGCAAACGGTCTTTCTGCCAATTTAAAGGATAAAGGAATTGAAATCCGTAGATTTAAAACCGGTACACCGGCAAGAATTCACGGCGATTCCCTTAATTATGATGTAATGGAAAAGGAACTCGGCGACGAAAAGATTGTGCCGTTTTCTTTTGAGACAGATGACCCCGGCGAGAATACGGCGTTCTGCTGGCTTACCTACACAAATGAGGAAACGCACAGGGTTATTCTTGACAATCTTGACAGAACACCTACCTACAGCGGAAGAGTTGAGGGAGTTGGTGCAAGATACTGTCCGTCGATTGAAGATAAGGTGGTAAAGTTTAAGGACAAGCCGCGTCATCAGCTTTTTATGGAGCCGATGGGCAGCGATACAAAGGAAATGTATGCACAAGGTATCTCCACAGGTCTACCTGAGGATATTCAGCTAAAAATGCTGCGTACCATAAAGGGACTTGAGAATGTTGAGATTATGCGTCCGGCTTATGCAATTGAATATGACTGCTGTGACCCGACGCAGCTTTATCCGACACTTGAATTTAAGGATTGGCACGGACTTTACGGTGCAGGGCAATTTAACGGCACAAGCGGCTATGAAGAGGCAGCGGCACAGGGGCTTATTGCCGGAATTAATGCAGCACTAAAGCTAAAGGGAGAAGAACCGGTAACTCTTCAGCGGTGTGACGGCTATATAGGTACACTAATTGATGACCTTGTTACAAAAGGAACTAACGAGCCGTATCGTATGATGACATCACGCAGTGAATACCGTCTGCTTTTAAGACAGGATAATGCTGACGAAAGGCTGACTCCGATAGGATACCGTGCAGGACTTATTTCTGAGGAAAGGTATAAAAAATTCCTTGAAAAAATGGAGCTTATAGATGGTGAGGTAAAAAGACTTTCGGGGATTGTTCTCTCGCCGTCGGTTATCAATCCGGTGCTTGAAGAAAATGGGACATCTCCTGTTGCAACAGGGATTCGTATGTCCGATGCATTAAAGCGTCCGGAAATTTCATATGAAACGCTTGCATCGGTTGACCCTAAAAGGCCTGTTTTACCGGATGCTGTTTGCGAGGAGGCGGAAATTCGCCTTAAATATGACGGATATATAAAACGTCAGGAGCAGCAGGTGGAACAGTTTAAAAAGATGGAAAACAAGCTGCTTCCTCAGGATTGTGACTATTCGGATATTCACGGGCTGCGTCTTGAGGCAAGACAAAAGTTGAATAAAATAAAACCGAAATCTTTAGGGCAGGCATCGAGAATTTCGGGAGTTTCACCGAGCGACGTTTCGGTACTTATCGTGTGGCTGGAAAGCCGGGGAAGATGATTTTAAAAGGAGGTATGCCGGATGCTGTTTAACTCACTGCAGTTTTTAATATTTTTTCCTGTTGTAACGCTGGTATACTTTCTTATACCGCATAAAATAAGATATTTATGGCTTCTTGGGGCAAGCTACTATTTCTATATGTGCTGGAATCCCGAGTATGCCCTTTTGATGGCAACTTCAACGGTTATAACCTATGCCAGCGGAATTTTCATAGATAAAGGCAAAACCGAGCTTTCAAGGAAGGTTATGGTGGGCATAAGCTTTACGTTAAACCTTGCGATATTGTTCTATTTTAAGTATTTTTATTTTACTATGGACAATATAAACGCCATAAGACAAATGCTCGGACTAAGTGTACTCACACCGAAATTTGATGTAATTCTGCCGGTGGGAATATCCTTTTACACGTTTCAGGCACTTTCTTATACTGTCGATGTGTACCGAAAAGAGCTTGAGCCTGAGAAAAATATTTTAAAGTATGCATTGTTTGTGTCCTTTTTTCCACAGCTTGTGGCAGGGCCTATCGAAAGGTCAAAGAATCTTATCAAACAGGTACACGAAAGACATTATTTCGATTATAACAGAGTAAGAAGCGGACTTTTGATAATGCTTTGGGGGTTCTTTCTAAAGCTTGTAATTGCAGACAGAGCGGCGATTTTGGTAAATACTGTGTATGATAATCCGGAAAACTTCAGCGGACTTTTGCTGACTGTTGCAACTGTCGCCTTTGCGGTACAGATTTACTGTGATTTCGCGTCCTACTCAATTATAGCCTTGGGTGCAGCTAAGGTTATGGGCTTTGAGCTTATGAAGAATTTCGAGCAGCCGTATTTGTCCACATCTATTGCGGAGTTCTGGCGTAGGTGGCATATTTCGCTTTCCAGCTGGTTTAAAGATTATCTGTATATCCCGATGGGCGGAAACCGAAAGGGTGCTGTCAGAAAGTATTTTAACCTGATGATTGTGTTTCTTGTGAGCGGCCTGTGGCACGGAGCAAGCTGGCACTATGTAATTTGGGGTGCTGTTCATGGTGTTTATCAGATTGTTGGAGGTGTCAGCAAAAATTTCCGGCGGTTTGTGTGTGCTATTTTAAATATTGACAGAAATACAGCACATTATAAGCTGTTTCAGAGACTTGTTACCTTCGTGCTTGTTTGCTTTGCGTGGATTTTCTTCCGAAGCACAAACCTGACGCAGGTAATTTTGATTATAAAAAAGATTTTTACTGACTTTAAGCCGTGGTCGGTATACGGCGGCGGGCTTACGTCTATGGGGCTTGACGGAGCAAATATTGTTGTGCTTGTGTTGTCGCTTGTAGTGATGTGTTTTGTAAGTGTTTGGGAGCATAGAGGGATTTCCGTTGTTAAAAAAGTAGAGGGTATGCATATTTTTGCCCGCTGGCCGATTTATTACGGATTGCTGTTTGCAGTCCTGATATTCGGTATCTATGGGCCGGGCTTTGCAGCAAGTCAGTTTATATATTTCCAGTTTTAAAGGAGGGTGCAGTATGAGAAAAGCAGCAGGAATAATTGCTTTTGTTTTGATATTTGCGGCAGCTTTTTCTTATGCTGACCGTATTTTGAGCCGGAAATCTACCGAGGGCTGGTGGAACGTAACTGAAAAGATAGACGGATTTTATAATAGTCCTGAAAATGAGTATGATGTGATGTTTTTTGGTTCATCAAATGCATATTGCAGCTTTAATCCTTTGGTTATCTGGGAAAATACAGGGGTTAAGTCCTACGTTTTTGCAACGCAGCAGCAGCCGGTCTGGGCTACATATCATTATATGGTGGATGCACTTAAAACGCAGGATTTAAAGCTTGCAGTGGTTGATGTTCTGATGTTTTCAAAAAATGATGAGTACTATGATGACGGGGTTAATTATACCTTTTGTGATAATATGCCTATGTCTGTTAATAAGCTGGAGCTTATAAATGCTTCTGTCCCAAGAGGAAAAAGATTTAATCTTGCGTGTAGGTTTATGAAGTATCATTCCCGTTGGAATGAACTGACAAAAGCGGATTTTGAGTATAGAAAGTCTGACATGCACGACTATTCTAAGGGATATTATGTTCTTACGCAGGAATTTGAAGGTGCGAAAAAAACGGATACAGATTCAGAAAGCGGTTTAAAAGAGCTTTCTAAAAAGAATAAAGAATATCTTTATAAAATCATTGATTTGTGCAATGCAAGCGGTGTGGAGCTGATGCTTGTTAAGACGCCCTCCAATAGTACAATTGAAGAAAAACAGTACTATAACTCTGTAGAAAAAATTGCTGAGGAGACAGGAGTTTTGTTTGTTGACTATAATCAGAAGTATGATGAAATCGGGCTTGATTTAAAGTGTGACTTCTTTGACGCGACGCATCTTAATGTAAAAGGGGCTGAAAAGTTCTCCGACTATTTTACAGAAACGGTTGAATTTTTTTCGGGGAAGAAATGCTTAGATGAGGATTGGGCTCTGGATTTGAAAAAATATCGGGAAGCTATAAAATAATTTAAAAAAAGTGTTGACAAACGGGATTTTCTTTGGTATAATAAATTCTGTTGTAAACGCTTTGATTTGGAGAGATGTCTGAGCGGTTGAAAGAGCCGGTCTTGAAAACCGGTGACGTGCGAGCGTCCGTGGGTTCGAATCCCACTCTCTCCTCCACTTTTAAAACTTAATATTTGAGTAGGCATACAAATTAAATTGTGTCGGTAGCAATTTACTGATGTATGCATTTTTTATCTGATGGAGAAGTACTCAAGAGGCCGAAGAGGCGCCCCTGCTAAGGGTGTAGGTCGGGAAACCGGCGCGAGGGTTCAAATCCCTCCTTCTCCGCCAATCATTCAATACTCTACTTTGCGAGACAGAAGTATTGAACAATCAGGACTGAGAACATTGTTTAGGTTAGGAACTAAGCAATGTTCTCTTTTTTTGCACCTGTTTCTGCATCCTGCAATAGATTACCTATGAACCTGTATCGTATGCCTATTGACTGTTCCCACTTATCATCAACCTTTTGACGGTCTGAAACAGTGATGCTTTCTATAAGCTCACATACAACAGCTCGTGTTAAGGTCTCAATGTTTGTGAAGTCAGTGATAAGATTTAACCATTCATTAACCTCGTCTGTCGCTGTGTTTATCTGTTCCAGTTCATCATGCAGTCTTGGAATTTGTTCTTCAAGGTCGCTTTGTTCCTTCAAGAAATCTTCCATCATTGACTTGAACACTTCTTCTGGCAAATTCCCGCTACATTTGTCAATATAAAGGTTTTTGATAGTGGTCTTAATTACTGCAAGTCTGTTTTCTGCATTTGTAATCTGACCTCTTAGAACCTTTGTTTCTGCCATTGCATGCTTACTTTTCAATGTTAAAAGTTTGTTTGCAATGGTTTCTTTTTCGTTTTCAGCTATTACAGCATAATGCCTGATATCGTTTAAAACAATTTCACAAAGGTCGTCTTCTTCAATGTAATGAGTACCGCAAGCATTTGAACCGTTGTTGTTATAACGACTGCAACGATAAAGACCTTTTTCACCATTAGCAAGTTTTTTGCGCATATACGCAAGTGGTGAATTACAATCGGCACATCTTAAAATGCCTGCAAACAGTCCTACGGTCTTTTCTTTGGTTCGTGCAACCCTTGAATTGGTTCTCATACGACTATGTACTCTGTCCCACAATTCACGCTCTACAATGGGTTCGTGTGTGTTCTCAACCACAATCCAGTTCTCAGGACTTACCTGACGCATCTTTTTTGTTTTAAAAGATACTGTTTTACGCTTTCCTTGAACCATGTTGCCGATATAAACCTGATTGCGTAATAACTGCAATACCGTTGCGCTACCCCAGACATTCTTTTCTTCTGTAAGCGGATTAACTCTGCCCATTTTTGCATAATGATAAAATCTTGGACTGTCAATTTTCTCTTCGTTAAGTCTATCTGCAATTTGTCTTGCAGTATCACCTGACGCAAATTCATTAAATAATCTTTTGATTATCAATGCCGCTTCATCGTCTATGATAAGAATATGCTTGTCATCGGGTGATTTCTTGTATCCGTAAGGTGCTTGACTTCCCATAAACATGCCTTGTTCAGCACTCTTACGCTTTACTTGCCGCACCTTTTTAGATACCTGTTTTGGGTAAATTTCATTCAGTACATGATGAAAAGCAGTCATATCATTGTCGTCATTGATAGTATCAATGCTATCATTTATGGCGATATAGCGGATGTCATTTTCAGGAAAGAACTCGTCTGTATAATAACCTGCCTGAACATAATTTCTGCCAAGTCTTGACAGGTCTTTTGTGATAATACAGTTGATTTTGCCATTTAAAGCATCATCAATCATTCTCTTAAAACTCGGTCTTTCAAAGTTTGTTCCAGTCCAACCGTCATCAACATATTCTTCAACCAGTTTCCAACCTTTTTCAAGAACATAATCCTTTAATAGTTGCCTTTGATTGCTTATACTCATGCTCTCCAAATGCCCGTTATTATCGTCTTTTGATAGTCTTAAATAAATTCCTACATCGTATGTGTTATCTATATTCATTATATTTTACCTCCTATGATTATAGCAAAATAACACGATATAGTTGATTGCCTCTCCATTATATCGCAACAGAGAGGCAATGTCTATATCAGGTATGTTATTTATGCGACATTACTTACTATGTTTTTGCTTATAATTTGATATATAAGTTCTGAAATCGGCGTGTCATTTAAAAAATGGCTGTTTACAACAATCTTGCCTTTGGATTTTTCATATGTTCGCTGTTTTGTAAATACTATCTTTTTTTCCATATGTGATGCCCCCTCTTTCCAAAGTCATTAATAATGGTTTTGGGTTCAAGTTTACCGATGCACTCTGCCATATTCCACAACTGTTCAGTAGAATACTTGCACATACCTTGATACCAATTCATATAATCGTCATGCTTAATATCAGCATCAATCATAGCATTCCACTTTTTGAACAAAAAGGTTCGTGTTTCTTTTGTAAATCCACGCAAATTCATCGCCTTGATTTCTCTTGTTGTTCCTTCTAACGCGAAGGTGAAAAAGGCATTGTTATCGTTTTTCATATATTCAAGAAGTTCTTTCTTGCAAGGAACCGGATTGAAGACAAATTCCTGAACCAAGTTGCCAAATTTACATAAAATAATGCCGTAAATTTTGTTTTCTCCATTACCCGATAAATATCTAAACTCCATGGGCTGATGTACTTTGAAATTAGCAAGTTCATCAGGTGTAATATCTCCCATACTTATTATAAAGCTGGGATTTCCGAGTAATTCCATTCTGCAAATATCAGTAGGAAGAAAACTCATATCAAGTGGAAATCTTTTTCCTACCATAGCTTCCATGCTATTTTTATTTCTATCTTTCATCATTGTCAAAATCTCCTTTTCTACTTCTTATTTGTGCATTTTGGCGAGACATTCTCGCCAGTCTCATTTTTTCTTGCAATCTTAAAGTCTTACCCAATCGTAAATGCGTATCACCGGGTTTTACTCTCGTATTTGCACCAGTTATCCTTAACTGTTCGGGCATATTGTACTGATAAGCATAATTACGCATTGTTTGAGAGTATGTACGCTCTGTGGTTTTGGTATTATTGCAAAGACCAAAGAGCTCCTTATATTCCTTTATGAGTAAATCATGCATTTGATAGGTGTGTGCTCCGAGTTTCTTATATGCCTTACCGCAAATATGACACACAACATAACCTCTGTTGTCATATCCGATTGTCCCGGGTTCGGGCAGAGGATTTATCTCTCCGCCCTCATTAAAATAGTTTAAACACGCTCGACACAAACCATCTGTAAGTTGCTTTCTGTCAAAGTCTCTATTACAAGAAGTGCAAATCATAATATCAGTTCCTTTCTATGTTTAATATGTAATCCACCGCTTTTTCAGCCTTGCTACTTGCCTGAACAATTAAGCGGTTATCGTTTTTTAATATCTCTAACCAGCCTTGAATATATGCCGCTGAATTTTCAAACGCTTCGGGTGTTTCTATGTTGCAAGTATGACACAATGCCGCAGCACCTATTTCAGCAACTAACTCTTCCTTGGCGTACTCGTCTCTATGCTTTAACGGTGAACCTTTTCCGATCCTGTCAAAACGTGATTTATGCCCAGTTGAATGAACAATTTCGTGGAACGCTGTGCTGTAATAGTCTGCTTCATTTGAATATTGTTCCATCAACGGAATTGTTATGGAATCTTCCGATGGATCGTAAAATGCTCTGTCGGAAAGTTTTATGTGGAGAGCAACCCCACTACGTGAGATGTAATCTTCTATAACATTTTCAGCATTTTCACAAGGAGTAAGGATTTCAAGTTCTTCTTCAATACTAAGCGGTTTTATACCGGTTGTTTGATCTATATGGAAAACTCTGTAATAACGAAGAACGGGAATGGTTTTAACCTCATCTTCATTTTCTTCGTTTCTTACTCTTAACAGTTTCCAAAAAACCACAATGCTTGATTTTTCACCCTCATTAACGTATCCACCAAGTTGTGTTATTTGCCTGTACGTCAACCATTCACCAGATTTCCCAAGCAACATTTGATTAAGAAAACTATACGGTTTCTTGGTAAGACGACTGTAAGCACCATTTCGAGTACCAGTCCAGGGTTTCTTCCAAGGAATAATACCTTGCTCCAAAAGAGAAATTATCTTCTCTGTAATGATTTCAAATATATTTAAATTCGACATGATTTTTCCTCCTCTTGGGGCGGAGACAATAACCGCCCCCACAATAAGATGTTTATGTAATAATTTTACCTATCCTTGTTTTGAGCATTTGCTTCATCAACAACTCTATTAATCGCTTTCTCGAATGCTCCAATGCCGCTGAAAAGTGATAAGACTTTGGCATCTTCAAACAAGTATGGCATGGCATCAAAAAGTTGTTTCAAAATTAGATATATAACATCAACTACAATGCTATTGCCTGCCTGACGATAAATGGCAGTTTTGCCACAAAGTTTTGATGCTTTTTCATAGTCAGCATCATCAAATCCCATAAATCGATATGCCTCGTTAGGTTTCAATCTTCTAATGGCATACTTCTTACCATCAAGAGCATCAATCGTTTGTAAAACAATGGTACTAGGATTTGAAGCTCTAAGTGCGGGAACATATTTAATGCCAACCTGATTATCATTCCAACCAGATTTACAGGCAGGTCTGTAAATACCTTTTTCGGAAACTACGATTTCCTCTGCTTCTCTTTCGAGATTTACTCTTGTGTAAGGAGAAACGGTATCATCTATGACAATTCTTTTATCTGTACCTACAAACAAGTGAGCACAGTCATCAAGCAAGTCATCTACCACCTTGCCATCTTCAATCATTTCAGGAAACTTGAATTTGCCGTTATCGACATCTTTACGAATAATCACACAGAACATTCTTTTTCTGTTCTGAGGAATACCGTAATCCTTGGCATTCATAACATTTGAATAAATGTTATAACCAAAACTTTCAATCTTGCATTTAAAAAGGTCAAAGGATGTCTTGAACCTTTTGCTTGTAAGATTTGCCACATTTTCAAACAAAGCAACCTTTGGTCTTGTATGCTTGAAAATGTTTAACCAATAAACAATAAGTGAAGATTCACTTTTCTTGATGTCATTAGACCTACAATGAGGACACGCAGGTTCATCAAGATTTTCCAACTCTAACGGGTCAAAGGAATGACTGCATTCATTACAGAACCACTTTGAACCATCTAACTTTCCTGCTGTGGAAAAGCTCTGGCAGGGACTTCCACCAAAGAGAAAGCTTATAAGTTCCAGTGTTCTGGGGTTTATCTTAGTGATGTCGCCGAGATTTTTGGATTTATCAACATTGTGTATTGCACAATATACATCTATTGCTTTCGGATCTATTTCCGAAAAATTAACTGTTGTAATATTGAATGGTTTTGCCATTTTTATTACCTCCTAAAAATTTAATTTTTTAGAAGGTAAAGCGCTTTACCGAGTACAAGGGTTGATCAAGTCCCTTGCTTCTATCTTGTATATATTAAACCGGTACCAAAGGTAGCTAATCTTTGATATGGTATTGTCTTTTGCCTGTTAACTGATTTGACCAGTATATTGGTCAGTGAAAGAAGGTTTTTCTTGCTCTATGGCATCTATACAATGCATAAACTTGTCCATGTCAGGTTCATAGGCAACATAATGTCTGCCCATATCCATACAACATTTAATGCTTGTACCATATCCGCCTGAACAGAACACCGTTTCACCGGATAAAGAGGAATTGGTTATAATTCGCTCCATTAGTTCTTTTGGAATGTTATCCTGATGTGGGAGAGACATATCTCTGTTGTCTTCAAAAAATTTGTGCTTCGTATGGTATGTACCGTATAGTTTCACGCCACCTTTTCTTAAAAACAATAGATATTTAGTACCATCTACTTGATGGTTGGTTATGATGTCGAACTTGTAGTCCTGTTTCACAAAGTACATAAGCACATTGGGGAACTGAGTTGCATCCGTCATAATATAGATGTTAGGTTTTTTCTGTTTAGAGATAACCTTTTCAAAGAAGTCATACGGAATATCATTACCATTACTGCAAATATCAAGAACTGCAAGGTCGATTTCGCCATTATCAATAACATCAAACATAGAGGTCTCACCATTAAACGCAAGGTCAGATTTTGCAACCAAATGTGTTGATTTCAATTTGTATTCAGGATGTTCTTCCAAAGCGAGTTCAATTCTTGTTTTGCCAGCATTATAGTACTTTTCCATCAACTCAAATCCAATATATCTTCTGCCCGTCTCGATACAACTTACCATCGTTGAGGCAGAACCAGCGAACATATCAAGAACTATATCTCCTTCTTTTGATGCTGAACATATAAGCGTAGATAAAATCTCAATAGGTTTCTTGCAAGGATGATAGAGAGGATCATTTCTCTTGCCTCTAACCCTTTTGGTAATAAAGTGATCCGTTATAAGCGGATATTTATCAGCAGAATCAACCCTGTAAGCGTAGATGATATACTCCGTATCGCTGAGATATTTGCCATTACAAAGCGGGGGAGCGTCCGTTTTAGACCATGTAAGCACCTGAACATTCATATCTGTGTCAGTAAAATACTCAATATACATTGGAATCTGCTCCTTTGAACAGAAGAAAAATGCATTACCTCTTAAAACTCTCATACACTCGTCCAGTATTCTTAAATCAAATCCATCACACATGCAATCAATTTCTTTAAGATATGGTGAATTTTTAATAATACCCGTTCCTTTCCCCTTTTTGGTTTCCAAAAAATACGGTGGATCCGATAGGATTAAATCTACTGAATTATCAGGCATTTTACGAAGTCCATCTATGCAGTCCATATTATATATTTCGTTTGTTTTTAAGGTAGAGCGTTTTCTCCAAATTCTATATTCGTCCATTATATTTATCTTTTTCATTCAAAATCGTCCTTTCATTTGTTTTCAGGATTTTGTTGCCGGCGTTTCCTGTTATATTTAGACTACCATACTTTGGCGATTTTTTCGTGAGTCAGATATGTTAATATATTCTCAAAAACTAATTGTTTTTAATTAATATTGAGAATATATACAAAAAAATGAGAATAAAATTGCCCGATTCTATTGAACATCGGGTAAAAATATGGTATTATAATTAAAAACAGAATTTAGAAAGGTGGGATTTTTTTGCAAAGCAAATACAAGTTGACGCCAAATTTATCAAATTTAATAAACGAAATAAGAGAGCAATATATGGGATATACGCACGAAGAATTTGCTGAGATTTTAAACATAGAACAATCAGCAAGTTATTACATGTGTAAAAATATACGAATGAATACTATTACACCAGAAAAATTGCTTGCAATATTTGCAGTTGATTATAATACCCATCTTTTTATCAGAAAAAGAAATGCAATGGAAAGACTTTTGGATAAAGCGATTGAAGATGGTAAAATCCAACCAAAAATGACTTTGCGAAAAATATTTGGAAATAAAGCAAAAATTGTAGAGGGGAAAAACCCCTCCCTATGTAAACCACCAATTGAAATATTTACAGAACAAAAATGCCTTATTGATAGAAAGTTTTTTGTTCCCAACCGATATGATGCAAAAATATTTGACGAGGAATTGTTCCCGGAAGAGGCTCGATATGTAAAAATCCCAACACCTTCGCTTTTAGACGAACTTCACAAATTCTCAATGGGGATAATACCAGGCAAAAGCGAAAAAGAAAAGGAAACTGAGAAGGAAAGACTGGAAAAAAGTAAGCAAGAATTAGAACGAATTCAACAACACATTATTGCAAGGATAGAGAAAATTATTTCCATTCAAAATCAAAACTACTTAAAACAAGAATATTGGTTGTTTGCGTTGTATTTTTTGTATAAAGAAGTAGAAATTTATAACCCATGTTATGAATTTATAAAAAAATGCTATTTGCAAAATGGACAAAAAAAGATTGAATGGTTGCCTATTTTTAAAACTCTTGGCAGAAATGAACATATTAAAAATCCTTTTGATTATGAAAGTGAAGATTGCTTATATTTCCGCGATAATAAAGAAAAGGAAATCACCAAAGATAATTTGCCAGTATTTTATTACAAATACAAAACAAGCTATAAAGATGGAAACTCTAAATCATTAAAAAAATATTTTGATAATTATTATGATGAAGAGATATGTAATGCTTGTGGCGGAAAAATAAAATTGGTTCATTTATTTTCTATTGTTAATCAATACTACTTAAATACAGAAAAAACAGAAGATGAAGCATTTAAAGCAACTTGCGTAAAACTCCACCAAGAAAAAATCGAAATTCCGCTTATAAGCAAACTAGAATTATTCATACTTCCTAAAATGAAAAGCGATATGGACTTGACATCCGATGCATTTAAGTTTTATCAGTACGTAGAAAGGTATTTTAAAAGAAAAACAATTAACGAAAACGAAACCGAATTTATTAAATTTAGAGATAATTTTATGACTCTTGGAACTAGACTTTTTGATGTCATTGCTGTTGATTTTGAATTTATAAAGAAATTAAGTGCAAATTACGATGCAGATTTAAACGAAATACTAAAAAATACTACTCAAAAATATAAAGAAGATAAGTTAATTGAATAAAAGGAAAAATAAACCTCCCACGTAAATTGAAATTATCAATTATGAAGGGAGGTTTTTACATGCAGACAGAATTACAGTTTTCTATCATCTATCCGTCTCATACCGAAAATGACATCAACAAATTCGATTTCTTTATTCGCATGATGCCGGGAGATGATAAAAACATTATTTCAGTACTTTCTGTGCCAAAATTCTCTATTGACGGCAGAGTAGTTAAGCATCTACATTTTTGTGTTCAGTCAGAATATTCTCTTGAATCACAAAATATTTTAATGCTTATATCTCAGCTTATTCAATTAGAAGACATTGTGAAGGATATTAATCTTTCAACAAAAGATGCTGAAAAGATGCTGAAAAAATTAATGGTCGATATTATCGACAAATACGGGAAAGAATAATGCTCCTTTCCAACTGAGGCAGGCATAATGCTTGCCTCTTTTCATGTCAAGTTCATCATGCCATTTCGATAGAAAGATCTAAAAGCAGTTTTACTTATTAAAATAGTGTTTCAATGAAGTATGAAGTTGACATATTTTTCAATAGAGTGTTTTTTGCCCTTTTGACGCATTTCATTAGGGTGTTTTTCATTATTGTGCAACATTTCAAAATCAAGGACATCCTATTGAAACAAAGAAAATCATAAATGTAAACTTAATAAGAAAGGAATGAGTTTCTAATGACAAATAAGCAATTCTTCTATGGAAGAGTAAGCACAAAAGAGCAAAATGCCGACAGACAAATTAAGGCAGCGAGAGATTTTGGCATCGATGACAGAGATATTTACATCGATAAAAAATCAGGAAAAGATTTTGACCGTGAGCAATACCAGATTTTAAAAGGTCAGCTTCGTTTGGGGGATTTACTGGTTGTACTTTCGATTGACAGGCTGGGCAGAAATTATGACCAGATCATTGCTGAATGGCGTGATATTATATCTTTGGGATGTGATATTGTAGTTTTGGATATGCCTATTCTGGATACCCGTAATACAGACGGAGGACTAACCAAAAGATTTATATCCGATTTGTTTTTGCAAATTCTTTCTTATGTGAGTGAGCAGGAAAGAGAAAATATCCGCAGTCGTCAAAGACAAGGCATTGAAACTGCACGAAGTCAGGGAAAGTACAAAGGTCGCAAGCCTATTGATGTTCAAAATTTTCAAGAGGTTTATGCCGAATGGAAAAGCGGCACAATTACAGCAAGAAAGGCGATGGAATTATTAGGTGGTATCAAACCTAATACATTTTATCGCAGAGTAAAAGAGCATGAGGCATCTATTGGTTAAGAGGGTAATTCACCCTCTTTTCCTCTATTTAAAGAATTGCTTTAAGATCTTTCTATTATCGCATTTTTTGAGATTTTGGCATGATTTATCGTGATTTTCGTATGAATATGATTTTAGGATAATTTTTTTCAAATTAAATCATTTTTTTAGATTTTATTTCTTTTATTTTTAGCGTTATATATCTATTTATAAGAGATAAAAGAATTTTTCAAATTTAAAAAGGTGTTAACGAAAAAAAGACTAAATAAAAACATATGAAAACAATTACTCTTGACAACACCTCCACCTGTCTTAGGTGACTTTTGTATATGCTAATGACAGTCCACCAATCCTTTCTGAAAGAACCAATCCCGCTAAAAATATCATTCTCTTTTGTATAAAATACTTCACTTGCCTTTTCTTTCGACAGTCATTAGCAAATGAGACCAAAGTTTAAATGCTTTGGTCTCATTTTATTTTTGACAGAAAAAAAGAACCGCGAATGCGGTTCTCATTCTCAGGCAAATGCGGGTGCAATTCCAAAGCTAATCATTAACTTATCATTTACCTTTTCCATGATGGAATCATCAAGGGATGAAATTTTTTCTCTTAGTTGAGATTTTTGAATGGTTATAATTTGCTCAAATAAAACTGTGCTGTCGGTTTTAAGATTACATTCTTCAGCTTTAAGTTCAAGGTGTGTAGGGATGGGTTTCTTCTTGCGTGATGAGGTTATCGGAGAAATCATAATTACCTCCGAAAAGCGATTCTGCAAATTGTTGCCACAAACTACACATGGTCTAACACCATGCTGAATGCTACCGTTGCGTTCACTACCTAAGTCGACATAATAAATGTCGCCCCGTCTTATATATGTAGTGTCTGTCATGTAAAAAAACTCCTTTCATGAGTAAAATTTTGATATAATTTCATCTTATAGAAAAAGAGTTATTCACCTTTTTTAACATATAATAACGGAAAACCTTTTCCCTCAATTCCATACTTGTTTTTTATATTTGTATTGCTCTGTAATCTCTTCAAATTCAGTCTATCCATAATTAATGGCAACTGATGAACAAAGATTGTTTCGTTGAATTTCAGGTTGTTTTCTTTATAAAATTCTTTAAGAGTATTTACAGTAAAATACTTATCGGTATTCAATAAATGCTCAATTTGGGAGATAAGAAATTCATCAGGTTCATGAGTTCTTTTGCCTTTTACCTGCGGAAATACACTGTCTGCAACCTCCTGCCCAAAAGCATTATATACAGTGTCGTAGGTAAAATCAGTTTTTCTTATATTCTTTTCTTTAACTATTTTTGCAATATCATCCGAATGTCTGAGTTGTTTTAGATCGTATATGGGCAATGAATATACATTAATATGCCTTAACTTATCCCCTTGGAATGCTTTAATCATTTTGCGGTACTCCGGAGAAATGTTAGGATTATTTATATCAATCTTTCTTATTAGATCAAGCATAGTGAAATAACTAATATCCTCAGTCGTGGTTTTTCTGTCGCTACGGTATAACTGCTTTGCAAGATGCCCGGTAGATATACTGAAAAGAAAACCATTGGAATCAGCATATTGAAGAGTATCAAGTGCCGCATAATGCAAATATCTAAGTGTTTGTAAATAGCGGTACGATACGGAATATAAGTCCTGATGAGAATGCCTGATGTCGTCATTTATAACATGTATATTATCCATTAACAGATTTTTGTATTCTTCATTCTCCCTTATATACAATACCAAGGTCAGAACAAATTTTTGCTATTGCTTTATGACGCGGAATTTCGTTTTTCTCTTGTACGACCTGAATGATGTTGCCAATTTTGAATGGACAACTCGTAGAACGGCATGAATATAACCAAGTACCGCCATCTGCTTTGAACACACTTGCAGAAGGATGCTTATCATCATGACAGATACAGCAGAAACTATTCGAATTATCAGCACTAAGATTATAAAATTCTTTTAAATATTCAAATAAATCAACCTCTTTTGTGAGGTGATGAAAAACATCTTTATAATTTGTGAAGATTTTGGCATCTGTTCTGCTTATGGCATCTTCTTCAAAATGATGCTGAAAGTCAAAAACGGTATAATACAGATGCTCTAATTTCAAGATGTCGCAGTAAAAAGGAGGATAACCTTCCTTCATCCATACTGTACAGGGTAAACGCAGTTGCTTCGCCGGATTTTTTACATTAACATCGGCATCAAATTTTTCAACAAGGTAGTTTTCAATGCGTCTCCACTGAGAAGGAGTAGGAACATCTCTTATAAACCAATATACTTGAAGTCCATTTCTTGTTTGTACGATAGCTGATGGCGACGGCTGAAATCTCTGAAGCTCCTTCAATTTTTGGTCTTTATAACGGGAAACGACATCTAAATCAAAATAGTTATCATGTTCATCTCTACCGCAGTCAAGGTCTATAAAATACGCATTAAATTGTGTTATATCCTCATCTTTTGTGCCGCCTGTGTTTGGAATATAGTGAAGCTCTTTAACACCGTTATATACACGTATTTTTGAGAATTTAATTATTTTTTTATTATTTATAAAACAAATAGGTTCTTTGTTTTTTAGCAACCTTAAAAACTCTTTTTGAGTATAGGTCATTTACGATTTGGACTTTACGCCTCATCTCCTTTCATTTTTATGTTTTATATAATTATACATCGGATTTGAAAACACATCAAGGCATAGAAAAACCCCACATATTAGAAACTATTTATTATACCTTTAATAGTTCTTAATATGTGGGGGAAAGTTCTTTGTAGTCTTATTATTTAGTTGTAAGCATAACTGTTTGTGTTGCCCCGTCCCATTCAACATTGACGCCAAAACAATCGGAAACAAATCTTACCGGTACAAGTGTTCTTCCACTTACTATTTTAGCAGGAACATCAAGAGTGATGTTTTGTCCGTTCTTTATGGCGGTTGTGCTGTTTATAGTAAGGGATATGCTTATATCTCCTTTGGTTGCTGTAACAGTTTGTGTATCACCGTTCCACTCTACATCAGCACCTATTTTTTCAAATATTGCTCTTAGTGGAACTAAGGTTCTTCCATTTTCGATTACAGGTAATTGGTCAAAATTGATTACTCCATTGTTATACTTTACTGTTATAATAGGATATTTTTTTAATTTTATAGTATATACTTTATTTACAGTATAATCATAATACATTTGACTGGTTTCTTTGTTTATTTTTTTGCTTTGAGTTATATCATATATTTTATTCATATGCAGTGCTATTTCTAAATTTACCGGCAATTGATATGCTATCTTATTTACATAATCATAACAACCATTTGCTACAAGTTTATTGGATAGTGGACAATATCCATTTGTGTGACTTTGTGGGATAATATCACCAATTTGAAGCAATTTGCCGTCAACATCATAATATCCCGCAAAAGATTTGCCACTTCTTTTTTTGTATATTAACCCATTACTATAATAAAATAAATCTGTTTCGTGAATATTTTTTTCTGAAATTGCTATTAATTCTTTATATTCTTGGGTTGCATTTTGGTTTCCTTCTTGTTCATCAACGATTTCAAACAATTCATTATTGTAAATGTCAGTTATATTTACAGTATTAACACCGGGTATGGAATTTTCAAAAGATGGTGTTGTCGTCATCGGCTTATTACCAGTAGTACTGGTTGGTTCATTAGCGGAAGTGTTTGGTTTTTTTGTAGTATTTCCCGGTTGGTTAGGAACATAATCTTTTGTATATACAAAAGCATCACTCATTTTTGAGGTTGCAACCATTGGTATATCATTATCGTCGTCATATTCTTCAAAATAATCCATTAATTCTCCGGGAGCAACTGAAACCGTTGCAGTATATGAACCATAACCATTCTTTTCAATTTCTTCCCATAAATCTTCATACCATTCGGGAGTTGATGATTCCAATTCCTGTACCGATGAATATACTTCTTTGCCATCTTTATAAAGTGTAATTTTATAAATCAAAACGCCATCAAGTAGTTCAAACACCAATTCTGTATCACTTGTTATCCATGCATCATCTTCTGTTGCCCAGTGAACATTTGATGGTGCTTTGACATTCTGTGCATATGATACTGTTGATATTTGCATAATCATAAGAATTGTAAGTAAAACGCTTGCTATCTTTCTAAATTTTTTCATTTTTTATCCTTCTTTCTATAAGTGTTTATTTTATAATAAATTAAATTATTTATGGTAAATATGGGGCATGCATGGACGCAGGAGAATGCGAAGAATCTTGTTCTGTTATCCATGAATATGAATTTTCATTTTTCAGTGATGAATTTACGGTACAATCAAAAAGGTAATATTTTCCGTCCAGATAAATTATATTCCAAGCATGGGGTTCCGGACTAAAATCAACATGCCCTGTCAATAAACTTGATGGAATTCCTGAATATTTCAAAACAAAGTCAAAATATTCAGCATAACCATTGCAAACTGCCTTTTGATTTTCAATAATTCCTAATGCTGACCATGCTTTCGCATAAGCAGGATTGCTTCGGTTATCTCTGGCAACATAATCGTATTCACAGCAATATGTTAAATAATAGTTTACTGCATTTATAAGGTCGTATTTGTTATGGTATGAACACCAGTAGTCTTTCTGTACTTTTAGCAGTTGAAGTTCTTTTTTACACTCTTCACTAAGGGGTTGGTTTCCTTCAAAAAATTTCCTGTTATATATGCTTGTATATGAAGCATCTTTGCTCACAGAATATGTTCTGTCATTATTCAACTGAAAATATTCTGTTCCGTCTTTACCCATTAATGAGTAATTGAAATCATATTTATTCCCGAGACAAATATCAAACAAATCAGAATTTGTAATACAAACTAATCGTCGTCTGTCTTGGTCTGTAATATATATTTCATCATTTACACAAACTGCTTCAAAATCCACAGATATTCGTTTTAAGTACTTGTTTTCAGTTTTATCATTGTTGTAAGGCAATGTGTTTAGCAATTCCTTTACGTTAACCTTCTTTATTTGATTACCGCTATTTGTATCACAAATAATAATGTTGTGCTCCCAATTTGTACCACCGTTATCAATGTGTTCGGAATAGCCTGTGTACTTATCTGTTATAAAGTCAAACTCTCGTACTTGGGGATATGCAATAGTTTGTATTGTTAAATCATTTAAATCAATTATATTTACTGTCGCCGCATCGACTTTATTTGCGGATTTATTTTCATAACTGCGTAAATAAAAATATACTTTATCTTCCTTCCCATATACAACTCTTTCTTCCCAAAAGTACGACATATTAACTTCTGCACCGGATGTTACTTTTTTTGTATTCAAATCATAACGTGCTATCTTTACAACATTGTTTTCATAGACTGTGCAATATATTCCATTATTATAAAATGCCCATACATTGCTCAGTTCAGGTAAGTCATATTCTGTAATGGTTAGTGATTGTTTATCCAATGCATATGCTCCATGATATGAAGGGTAGGATGGGTCATCTTCTTGCGAGGTGGGAATTAAAATAAAATCACCTAAATCAAACAGATGTCCCTCGATTTGTTTTGCAAGTGGTATCCATGTACGATTTTCAGTTGTCTTATCGATAATAACTATTCCGTTATCAGATGAGTTGTTAAATCTACTTGCAACAACCGCCAGATACACCTTTTCTTTCTCTTCAATTATGTTGTTGGTAATTTGCACATCTTCTGATAAATTTTCCTCTTTTTTTACCAGACGATTTACTATTGCCAATGCTTCTGCTTTTGTAAGCGATTTTTTAGGAGAGAAAAAATCTTTTTGTGTTCCTTTAACAATTCCTTGCTGAATACAATAATCAATGGCAGAAATCGCATAATCTGAGATTTCAGGCTCATCACGATAAAGTCTTACGGCAGACATAGGAGAGCCATGCATCCGATAAATGATAGTTGCAAACTGTTCTCGTGTCAAAGTACCTTGTCCTTGAAATTCTGTGTTTGAAACACCTTGAATTATACCTAATGAATAGGCGTTTTCGATAGATGTTTTAAAAGCACTGTTTTGAATGTCTGTAAAACTATTTGCTTTATTTTCGATTTCATTATCAGGGTTTTGATGTTTGTAAAGTGAAACCAAAATATCACAAATTTCTTCACGTAGAATAGGATTATCCGGATTTTGAAAATGTACTGCATTAATAAAATTTTGTTTTTGCAATTCTGCCAATTCCGAATCATACCATGCAGCGTGAGAATATATAGGACAACAGCAAAGTACGAAAATCATGACAAATAATATTTTTTTCATAACTAAATTCCTTCCGTTTGTTATTCTTTATATTAACTGCCGGAGCATTAAATATCTGCTTTACTTTTTTGTCTTACAATAGTCTGCAACTAAAAAACACACTATTAGATTGCAAAAGAAAACAATTTGATTGTATTATACCACATTCTAAAAGAAAATGCAACAGATTTGATTGCATTTGACACAATTTTATTTGTCGATTGAATCTGGAATTCGGGATATAATATATATGACAGAGGTGATTGCAAATGAAGAATAAAAATTTTGATGTTTGGTTGGGTATTGGTTTGAACATCTTACATTATAGAAAAGAACAGGGTATGACACAGATGCAACTTGCAGAAAAAGCAGATATTAGCAGAAACCATGTACAAAGAATTGAAACTGCCGCATGCTCCTGTACCTTAGATACTTTAATTGACATTGCAAATGCACTTAACATACCTCTAAAAAAATTATTTGAATTTAAAGACTGAAATGAAACAGAGACCTTTCCAATAACGGAGAGGTCTCTGCTGTTCTATAAGTGGGTAATGTTGTAAAACAGACACCCCTTACAGCAACCGTATTCAATACACAAATGAAAGGATGATTATAATGTGAATGCAAACAAAATAATCAATCAAATTTGTAATAACATTATACCGTGTATTTTGATGCTTGTCAGCTATTTTTTAATAGTTTTTCAGAAAGAAAAAAGCAACCTAACCTTAATTAGATTGCCGTTTTCCGTTTTTAATACATTTCAATACACTCCCACATTGCAAAAATGGGAGACAAAGGCGACATTTTCTATCACCACATACAAATAAATTACTTAATTCTTAAATTAAAAAATTCTCGAACACTTATATATTACCGTAAGATGTTTTTTGCGTCAATATATAAAGCATTAATTTTAGAAAATAATTGCACTTTGTGGCATTTAATAGAGTTTAGAAGGTAAATTGACCTTTAATATAATAAAATGCGATACAGGTCGTTTTAGGTGCGTTTGTGACCGTCGTAAACGACAAAACCATAATGTTTTGCAATTCATTCCGTTATCGGCACAAAAGTCTAATAAATTATTCCAATTCTATTGATTTTATTCCTATAATGTGGTATAATATATACAGATGTTAGGAGTGAGTTTATGAACTATTTATCTGTATCTCAAATGGCGAAAAAATGGAATATGTCCGAGCGTGGAGTTAGAAAATACTGTGCCGAAAATAAAATACCCGGAGCATTCTTGACGGGCAAGACTTGGAACATCCCAGAAAATGCTGAAAAACCCGAAAGAATAAATAAAAAAAGTGATGTGCCTCAAAATCTTCTTGAAAGATTAAGAACAGAGAAAAAATCATCTCTCAAAGGCGGAATTTATCACAAAATACAGATTGAACTTACCTATAATTCAAATCATATTGAGGGTAGCAAATTAACCCACGACCAGACAAGGTATATTTTTGAAACTAATACTATTGGTGTAGAAAATGATGCACTTAATGTTGATGATATTATAGAAACTGCAAATCATTTCAAGTGTATTGATATGATAATTGATAACGCAACATATAAGCTCACAGAAAAATTTATTAAGGAATTGCACTTTACTTTAAAGTCAGGTACATCAGATTCAAGAAAAGATTGGTTTAATGTGGGAGAGTATAAAAAACTTCCGAATGAAGTTGGTGGAAAAGAAACCGCAAGCCCTGATACTGTCGCACAAAAAATTAAGGACTTGTTAAAATCTTATAATCAAAAGAACGAGCATACTTTGGAAGAAATAATAGATTTCCATTATCAATTTGAAACTATACACGCCTTTCAGGATGGCAATGGTCGTGTAGGCAGACTTATTATGTTTAAGGAATGTCTTAAAAATAACATTGTTCCGTTCATTATTGATGAAAGTCTCAAAATGTTCTATTACAGAGGTCTGTCCGAATGGAATAACGAAAAAGGGTATTTGACTGACACTTGCCTTTCGGCACAAGATAAGTTTAAAAAGTATTTAGAGTATTTTAAAGTGCCATATATTGAGTAACAAACATCTAAAAGAAGGTGATGAATTACAAATGAATGATGATAAAAGTTTAAGTTTAGGAAAAGCGGAGACTATATACAAACAATCTACACATATTCCATCAAAAGTTCAAGCAGATACACTATTTAATTTTACAACTGAATTGAAGTTTTTAATTACATCAATAAAAAATTCAATGCTTTCGCCGCGTTATAACGAAGAAAACATAGAATATCTGAAAATTGATGGAATAAAAAGAATAGCAGTACCTATGAAATGTTTTTGCGATATAAATATGCATAGGTTAGAGGAACATTTAATCTGGTATGGATATTACGGATTGGCATTTTCAAAAGAATGGGGTATGCGAAATAAGGTGCAGCCAATTCAATACATAAATCAAGATTCTTTTTTAAGTCATGACTTTTCAAATACTTTTTCTGCTGCATTGAAAATCAATCATTCCATGCAAACGCAAGAACAAAAACTAATGAAAAGTTTTTTGCTCCACCAGTTAATGTATTATAAACCATATTCTGGGAATATAGAAAACAGAAATACTAAGGAAACCTGCGAAAAATGTTTTACTGACGAATGCGAATGGAGATTCATACCACAGGTTTCAAAGGCAGGATTTAAGCAAATTTTTTATGACGAAAATATTTTTAATGCAGGTGTATTAAATGATTTGAGCAATTCAATGGATGGCGTTTCGGAAATATCATTGAATTTTGAATATAACGATATTAAATACGTAATTGTAAAAACGATGTCTGACTTTAAAGAACTAACAGAAGTTATAACGTCGCTAGAAATTGAGCAGGAAGAAAAATATGGTTTAATTTCAAAAATTATAATTTGGGAAAATTCACGAGGTGATTTTTAATGTTTGTTGATTTTGACGAGATTTTTAACGAACAACCACAAACTGAAATAAGAATTCCTGATGCACTTCTTTCTTATTTAAGCAATCAATTACCTGATGGAGTTAAATATATAGTGAATGAGGACGGTAATTGCGTAGTTGCAAGTGAAAATGGCTCTTATACATTAGGTGGTTTTTTTTGTGAACCTACGGATGCACAAAAAACTGTCTTGGGTGAAAAGTATACAAGAGAAGATGTTCTTAAATATTGCTATAATGCACAACAGTCAATACCTTTGCGATTAGAAAAAGATAATTATGTAAAACTCAATGGAGAGTATGTCCCTATTGATAGATTATCCTACAACCCATTTAAACCTATTGAATTTGTATATGGTGAATTTTATATAGGAGCGCCACCTTTTCCAAAGCCTTTTACGATTCAAGTGGGATGTGAAAAATATACACGAACTCTCACGGTATCAAGAATAGCTAATGAAAGTGTAAATGTTATGCTTTTTGAATCGGAGAAAGAAGCTCCTTTATATGTCAAATTTCAGCTGAATGATATAACAAACGAGATGACATTTCACATTTCCTATAATTTAAAATTTGCTAAAACTATTAGGGATATTGTTGAAACTACTATGATATGTAATGCTTTTTGCGAAGGGAACGGATTTTTATGCGGACAACCGTTAGAAAGTAATTTGATTGGTGATAAACCTCAACAATATCACAAAGATAGTGCGATGTTTTGGGAAAAAGTTTTACAAATAGAGAGTGCATTAAATTTGACATTTATACCATCTGAAGAAGATATTGACTATGAAACAGCATGTCTGGTTGAGCAGCTTTATCAAAATATAATAAAAGGAGTTCCCACCAGAAAATCTGAAAAAATTGATTCATTAGATGGAAAATGGGATTTAACAAGTGAAATAGATATAAAAGATTCAATAGGAAAACCATTATTTTTTGAGTTTGAAGTAACAGCGAAAATTGAGTTATTTGGAGTAGAGTTTGAATTACCCTCGCTCATTGGTGTATTCAATGCGGTTTTATCTGACTATATTGATAACGAAGAAAAAAGTAGCATTATATTAGCAGATGAAAGTGAAGAAAAGAGTCGTTATACTTCCACAATGTTATTTAAAACTGAAGAAGAATTAAAGGCATTTAGAAATGGTGATCGCGATAAATATATTTCTTCTTTCCGTAATGCTAAGAAAGTTAATGAATATATTTGAGGGTTGGAGATATGTATATGAGTTTGAAACATGGTGATAAATTATTTGCATTCTACGATAATGACAAAATACAACTTGACAAAAGATATTCTTATTTTGGCAATCATTTTGGTACTGTTGAGGGATTTAGTCAATATATAAATGGATATATATTTGCTGTACAAGCGATTTATAATGATTATATTTCATGTAAAGAAACCAGAATAGATAAATTAGATACATTGATTTATCCGTTGTGTTTCAATTATCGTCAAGTAGTGGAGTTGTATATTAAATATTTATATTTTAAATATGCATTGGTTGAAAATGAAGACAAGGAATCATTTATAAAAAATGTAAGCCATAAACTGAATAAAGCATGGGTACAAGTAAAGCCATTTTTATTGCCGCTCTTATCAAAAATAAACAGTAATATTGATATAACACTTTTTGATGAATTTGTAGATGAAATAGATAATTTTGATACAGATTCGTTTCGCATGAGATATCCAATAAAGAAAGATTTGTCTTCGGTTCATTCTGAATCGGTAAAACTTGATGTTGTAAGTTTGAATGAAAAAATGATGGATCTATTCAATTTATTTAAACAATTAGATAACGAAATAGAAAATGTGCTGATTGATAATAATTGCAGTATTGAATTTGAGAATAAAATAAAAAATCAATATATTGCATGTAAGGATGAAATTATTTCAATACTAGAGAAATTAATCGCTTTGGCTGAACAAGAAAAACGAGATGCATCAGAAAGATCTTTTGAAAGCATTATTAGTTTTGCTGACATTCCAGACGAGCCGGAACAACGCGGAATTGAAAATGACATCAATGAGTTATCATTTGAAAATGCGACGATGTTAGCTTTAATTACACACATTGGGAGATTTGTTTCTGATGGCAGGTGTAAATTAGCAACAAGTGAAAGCGAGCGTTACAAAGATATTATAAAAGTCGCAGAAATAACATTAACAGAATGCGAGAGTTTTATTTCATTTGAGCATAAGTATTCAAATTCTGATATGTGTTATGCTATTTTAGAAAAGGGTTATATAGTCACTGCCAAATGGTTATCAAAAGGTATTGAACTTATGGAGGAATGCTTCAAATAATATTGCTTGTATTTTTAAAGTATGTATGATATAATAAAAGGCATAAAAAGGTCAGTTCCTCATATTGCCGTATAAAGAATAACAATCAAACTAAATCGTGTATTTTGCAAAGTATGTGTAGATGAGTAGGATATTAAAAGAAGTTTTAACTTCTCCGCCATAGTAGCGTGATGATATTACTGTCGCAAGTAGTCATCTCGCTTTTTTACGCGGTTTTTCGAGGTTTTAAGTTCAAAATTTTTCGAGGACAAATTTGTTACTGTCCATAGTATTTTTGAAAGATTTGAACCCTCACCCTAAATTCAATATCAATTCCAAAGCACAGAGTAAATTTTCTACTCTGTGTTTTTTTATTTGAATTTAAAGAGGAAAACTTTAATGAAACTAAATGGAAACTTCACAATAATCCCTAACAAATTTATTAACGATTCAAGGCTCGATGTGTATGAATTTCGTATCCTTTGTTACCTGATGAAATTATCTGGATGCAACTCTTCCTGCTACCCCTCTTACGAAACCATTGCAAGAGAAACCGGAATGAGTTTGTCAAAGGCAAAGAATGGAATCAAGAATTTAACTGAACACAGAATAATTACCAAAGAGAACCGAGAGAAAAAGCCCGGAGGTGCTGCATCAAGTCTCTATGTGGTATGTGTAAAAACCACCGATGAAGATGATGAGGTTGCAGAAAACACTACCGACAGTATTCCTGATGACTCACCTCCGGTGTACCTGAAGAACAAGGGAGTGTACAAGACGACTGCAATAAATATACAAATAAAAATATTAATTATTTTATTAATAACCATCTATCATCAATAGAAGACTTGATGGATCGTGCAGAAACGTATGAACTGAATGGACTGACAAAGAAGAATTATGAATCGGCTATTGAGATTATGTTTAATTCAGAATCAATTTCGATTGGC
>JAZNIV010000101.1:0-12123 GCA_045577675.1 Clostridia bacterium | reverse complement strand
ACCTTTGCTTTATAATTTCCATACTGCTCAAGGTACTTTTCTTCAATTCCCGCAGTTTTTGCGATTTCAGTTATTTTCGACATTTTGACGCTTTGTGCAATCTCTATATCAGTTTTCATCAGACTCATCTCCTGTATTTTTCTAATATAGATTATTATACCATACTTCCCATTTTTAAGCAACAATTATAACAATTTTATTATTTAAAAATTAACATTTTTTTCATTAATGCATATTATGAATTAAGCGGCATCGGTACATACACTAAAAGGAGGTGAATGTATGTATTGTCCTTATAATGAATCTTCTGAAAATTCATGCAGAAGCACTACAAGATGCTGTCGTCTGTACGATTACGCACTGGCGTTTCTTGCAGTGATAATTCTTTTCGCAGTAGGATTAATTATAGGTGCCTCTTTTGCCGGAACATTTCTTGGTGTTCTTCCTATTATCATTACTGCGGTAGTAATTTTGTTCATTGTATTTTTAGTAACCCTCCTTACAAGAGGTTGCTGCAGAGGAAGAAATCAGTGCAACGAGTAAGAATAAAAGATGGTGGATTTTCCGCCATCTTTTTATGTGAATGTTATCTATTTTAGTAACACAAATCTTAGCATATAATCAAAATTATCGTGAAAAATACTTGCCAAATCCATTTTTACCTGTTGACCACTTATTATGGGTATACTTCCTATTTTATATTCATCAGCATATATATCGGCTGTCCCGATTTTTGTACCTGAATTTATTTTACAGTTTACCGATTCATCAAGATTTATTTTGCACAATATCCCGTGTTTTTTTCCGTTTTTTAAATCAGCAATAAAGCTTTCCCCTGCTAAAATATTGACCTTTGTTCCCCGTATACTCCGCGTACATAAAATTTCATTTTTCTTAATTACCTCTGTTTTTTTGATTTTTTTAAATGCATAATCATACAGGCTTTTATGGTCGTTCCAGTCATTATGTGCATTTAATGTAACAGCAACAATTCTTACCCCATCTTTCTCTGCACACGATACTAAGCAGCGACCGTTTGCTTTAGTAAATCCTGTCTTTCCGCCAATACACTCTTTTGTCTGCCACAGGAGTTTATTATGATTTCGTAAATATGTCACACTATTCTCATTTTTTATCTGATACTCTTTTGTTGAGACAATTTTTGCGAATTCTTCATTTTCCATCGCATATGCCATAATAAGTGCAAGGTCATACGCTGTAGAATAATGCTCAGGGTCAGAAAGCCCGTTTGGATTTTTGAATTGTGTGTTTCTGCAGCCTATTTCCTTCGCCTTTTCATTCATCATCTTAACAAAGCTCTCAACACTACCGCCAATTCCTTCAGCAATAGCTACAGCTGCATCGTTTCCTGAATTTAACATTAAACCATAAAGTAAAGCCTCAAGTGTAATTTTATCATTAGTTCTTAAATAAATTGATGAGCCTTCCTGATTTTGTGCATTTTTAGATACTGTAAAAATATCACTTGTATTCCCATTTTCAAGTGCAACTAAAGCTGTCATAATTTTTGTTGTACTTGCCATTCCCATTTTTTCAAATGCGTTATCATTATATAAAATCTGACGCGTGTCCATGCTTATTACAATACTGCTTTCTGCACTTGTTCCGAAAGCATAGGCAGATTCAGGATAAATACAGATACATAGCATAAAACAAATAATTTTACTTAACATACTTACTCCCTTTAATTATCATTTTTCTACTATTTTTCCCTTAAAATCTGTATTTATGTAAAAAAAACTGTACCACATATCTGTGATACAGTTCTTCAAAACATTATTTAAAATATTTTACTGCTGATTTGAACATTCCAAGGTCGTAATTTCCGGGAACATTTTTATAAAGTCCCTTTCCGATACGTTCAGAGTGTCCCATCTTGCCTATTACGCGTCCGTCAGGTGAAATAATTCCCTCTATAGCTGCAGAGGAATTATTCGGATTAAACTGTACGTCGCTTGTCGGCTTTCCGGCAAGGTCAACATACTGAGTTATTATCTGACCATTTTGCGAGAGGCGCCTAATTGTATCCTCATCTGCAAGGAATCTACCCTCACCATGTGAAATCGGTACAGTATAAACTTCACCAAGCTGTGCCTCCATCAGCCATGGAGAATTATTGGAAACAAGCTTAGTTCTTACCTGTTTAGACTGATGCCTTGCAATTGTATTGTATGTAAGGGTTGGGCAGGTTTCATCAGTATCAATGATTTTACCAAACGGAACGAGGCCAAGCTTAATAAGTGCCTGGAAGCCATTACATATACCACCCATTAAACCATCTCTGTTTTCAAGCAATTCAGTAACAGCATCCTTTATTTCCGGATTACGGAAGAATGCAGTTATAAACTTTCCTGAACCATCCGGCTCGTCTCCACCTGAGAAACCGCCCGGAATAAAGATAATCTGTGATGTTTTAACCTTTTCGGCAAACACCTTAACAGATTCTGCAATATTCTGTGCAGACAAGTTGTTTATCACAAAGATTTCAGGATTTGCCCCTGCTTCCCGCAGTGCCTTAGCGGTATCATACTCACAGTTGGTACCTGGGAATACGGTAATAAGTGCATTCGGCTTTGCGGTCTTAATTGCCGGTGCCTTCCACTCCTTTGCCTCAAAGCGGAACTCAGGAATTTGGGCATTGTCACATTCAATATTGCATTTATAGATTTCTTCAAGCTTATCTTCATATATTCCGCAAAGCTCATTTAGGCTGATAACTGAACTGTTATATACAATTTCAAATGCATCTGTCGTTTCACCAAGAATTAATGCACCTTCAACATCACAGTCAGTTTCAAGTATAAAGGAACCGTAGTTGTAACCGAAAATGTCATTATTTGAAAGTGAGCCGTTATATTTAAAGCCAATTCCGTTACCCATAGCCATTTTAAGTATTGCTTCTGCAACACCGCCATAGGTTGGTGTGTATGCAGCATATACCAATCCGTCTCTCATAAGCTTAGTTACCTTATTAAACAAAGCCTTTAATGAGCTGCTGTCAGGTAGTCCTGCACTTGTATATTCAGGCTTTAGCATCACAACCTTATGCCCTGCTGACTTAAACTCCGGTGAAATAATATTAGCAATTTTATCAGTTGTAACAGCAAAGGATACTAATGTCGGCGGAACGTCAATATCCTCAAAGGTTCCGCTCATTGAGTCCTTACCGCCGATTGATGCGATTTCAAAATCCTTCTGTGCCATAAATGCACCTAAAAGTGCTGCAAGCGGTTTTCCCCAACGTTTTTTATCCTGCATAGGCTTTTCAAAATATTCCTGGAATGTAAGGTATACATCCTCGAAGGAAGCACCTTCTGCAACAAGCTTACATACAGACTCAACGACAGCAAGGTAAGCACCATGATACGGGCTTTTTTCTGTAATAAACGGATTATATCCCCATGCCATTACAGAACAGGTATCAGTATCATTTTTTTCAACAGAAATCTTATTAACCATTGCCTGAATAGGTGTTCTCTGATACTTACCGCCAAAAGGCATAAGTACTGTTCCGGCACCGATTGTTGAGTCAAATCTTTCAGATAATCCTCTTTTTGAACAAACATTAAGGTCCCCCGCAAGCTTTTTGTAAAGGTCAGCAAAATCTCCGCTTGTGTCTTTATCAAAAGCCTCCGGCGCAGAAGGAGCAATGTCAATATACTTTGATGCACCATTTGAATTTAAAAACTCTCTTGAGATATTGACAATCTGATTGCCGTTCCATGTCATTGTAAGATACGGATTTTCTTTAACAACAGCAACAACGGTCGCCTCAAGGTTTTCACTTTCTGCAAGCTCACAGAAACGCTTAACATCCTTTTCCTCAACAACAACAGCCATTCTTTCCTGTGATTCGGAAATTGCAAGTTCTGTTCCGTCAAGTCCGTCATATTTTTTTGGTACAGCATCAAGATTGATATCAAGTCCGTCTGCAAGCTCACCTATTGCGACAGAAACACCGCCGGCACCAAAGTCATTACATCTTTTAATAAGTCTTGATGCTTCTTTATTTCTGAAAAGTCTTTGAAGCTTTCTTTCCTCCGGTGCATTTCCCTTTTGAACCTCTGCACCACAGGATTCGAGTGATGACAGGCTGTGTGATTTTGAAGAACCTGTAGCACCGCCGCAGCCGTCACGTCCTGTACGTCCGCCAAGCAGAATTACAATATCTCCCGGCTCCGGTCTTTCGCGACGTACATTTTCAGCAGGTGCTGCAGCAATAACTGCACCTATTTCCATTCTTTTTGCTACATAACCATCGTGGTATATTTCATCAACCTGACCGGTTGCAAGACCTATCTGGTTACCGTATGAGCTATATCCGTTAGCAGCAGTTGTAACAATTTTTCTTTGCGGAAGCTTACCCTTTAAGGTTTCGCTTACAGTCTTTAACGGGTCAGCTGCACCTGTTACACGCATTGCAGCATATACATAGCTTCTTCCTGAGAGCGGGTCACGTATTGCACCACCGATACAAGTGGCCGCACCGCCAAACGGCTCAATTTCTGTAGGATGGTTATGTGTTTCATTCTTGAAAAGAAGTAGCCACTTTTCGTTCTTACCATCTACGTTTACATCAATTTTTACGGTACAAGCATTAATTTCTTCTGATTCATCAAGCTTTTCAAGCTTGCCGTTTTTCTTTAAATATTTTGTTACAATAGTGGCAATATCCATAAGATTTATTGGCTTTGTTCTGCCTAATTCCTTACGGACATCAAGATATTCGTTATATGCATTTTGCAAAAGCTCATCATTAAATTCAACATTTTCAATATTGGTTAAAAATGTAGTATGACGGCAATGGTCTGACCAATATGTATCAATCATTTTTATTTCCGTGATTGTAGGATCACGTTTTTCGGACTGAAAATACTGCTGGCAAAAAGTAATGTCATCAAGGTCCATTGCAAGGCCCTGCACCTTCATAAACTCCGCAAGGCCCTCTTTTGACAGCTCGCAAAAGCCTTCAAGAGTCTTTACAGTTGTTGGAATTTCATAGTCGATTTTGAGCGTTTTGGCATTTTCAAGACTTGCCTCACGTGCCTCAACAGGGTTTATTACATAGCTCTTTATCTTATCAATATCAGAAGTACTAAGATTTCCGTAAAGAGCATAAACCTTTGCTGTTCTTACTAAAGGGCGCTCACCTTTAGATATAATCTGAATACATTCGGATGCTGAATTCGCCCGCTGGTCAAACTGACCAGGCAGATATTCAACAGCAAACACAAAATCAGCATCTTCGGCATAAGAATCTGTTACACAGTCAAGCTGTGGTTCTGAAAAAACTGTATTTGTGCAGTAGTCAAATAGGTCCTTATCTATATTTTCAACATCATAGCGATTGTATAAACGAATGTTTTTAAGTGCATTTAATTGCAGAAGGCTTACAAGTTCATTTTTAAGAGCTTCTGCCTCATGTGCAAGTCCTTCCTTTTTTTCAACGTAAATTCTGTATACCATCATTTCACCTCTGCTCTAAGAGCCTTTCTGCCTATATCATTTCTGTAGAAGGCATTTTCAAACGAAACAGTTTTCACAGTTTCATAGGATGCCTTTATCGCACCTTCAAGGCTTTCCGAAACCTCGGTAACGCCTAAAACTCTTCCTCCGGCTGTTTTTAAAATGCCGTCATCAAGCTTTGCACCTGCAACATAAATATTTTTATCGGCAGGCATTTTGATTTCATAGCCTGTTTCATATTTTGACGGATAACCCTTTGATGCCATAACCACGCAGCATGCATACTTATCAGAAAATTTAACCTCTGCCTTATCAAGAGTTTTATCCGAGATGTGCAACATTATATCAAGCAAATCGCTTTCTAACAGTGGTAGAACAACCTGCGTTTCAGGGTCACCGAAGCGGCAATTATATTCAATTACCTTAGGGCCGTTTTTCGTAAGCATAAGCCCGAAATACAGACACCCTGAAAAGCTTCTGCCCTCCTGATTCATTGCATTAATAGTAGGAAGGAAGATTTTTTCCATACACTCATCTGCAATTTCCTTTGTATAATAAGGGTTAGGTGCAACTGTACCCATACCGCCCGTATTAAGTCCCATATCATCATCAAGTGCACGCTTGTGGTCCATTGATGAAATCATCGGAACAACCGTTTTTCCGTCTGTAAAGGATAAAACGGATACCTCAGGGCCTTCTAAAAATTCTTCAATAACAACATTGTTTCCACTTTCACCGAAAACCTTATCCTGCATCATTGATATAACAGCTTCTTTAGCTTCATCTCGCGTCATAGCAATTATTACGCCTTTACCCAGAGCCAAACCGTCAGCCTTAATAACTGTCGGGATAGGAGCTGTGTCTAAATATTTAAGTGCTTCATCCATATCGCTGAACACTTCATACTCAGCAGTAGGAATATTATACTTTTTCATAAGGTTCTTAGAGAAAACCTTACTTCCCTCAATAATTGCAGCAGCTTTATTTGGGCCAAATGTTTTAATTCCAACACTATTTAAACTGTCTACAGCACCTAAAACCAACGGATCATCAGGTGCAACAACTGCAAAATCAATTTTATTGCTTACTGCAAACTCAGTAATACCTTCAATATCCTTAGCACCGATATTAACGCACACAGCATCTGCTGCAATGCCTCCGTTTCCGGGCAGTGCATAAATTTCGGTAACATTTTTGTTTTCCTTAATCTTTTTAATAATAGCGTGTTCTCTTCCGCCGCCGCCAACTACTAAAACCTTCACCTTTTAACCTCCTGATTAATATATAGGATGCTTTTCGCAAAGCTCCTGTACTTCCTTTGAAATTCTTTCCTTAGAATTTTCAAAGTCAACAACAACATCATAAATCCAACCTGCAATTTTAAGCATATCGTCCTCCTTAAAGCCACGACTTGTAACAGCAGGAGTACCTATTCTTATACCGCTTGTTACAAACGGGCTTTGAGGATCGTTAGGAATTGCATTTTTATTAACAGTAATATGAACTTCATCAAGTCTTTTTTCAAGCTCTTTACCGGTAATATCAAAAGGTGTCAGATTTAAAAGCATAAGGTGGTTATCAGTACCGCTTGAAACAACCTTAAAGCCTTTCTTTAAAAGCTCGTCTGAAAGAACCTTTGCATTCTTTATAATCTGCGTTTGATATTCCTTAAATTCATCAGTTAATGCTTCGCCGAAAGCAACCGCTTTTGCAGCAATAATATGCATTAAAGGACCGCCTTGCGTTCCAGGGAAAACAGCCTTATCAATCGCTTTCGCAAGCTCTTCCTTGCAAAGAATCAAACCGCCTCTCGGGCCTCTCAAGGTCTTATGCGTTGTAGTTGTAACAACATCGGCATACGGCACAGGGCTTGGGTGAAGTCCTGCAGCAACAAGACCTGCAATATGTGCCATATCAATCATCATATATGCACCGACCTCGTCACAGATTGCACGGATTTTTTCAAAATCAATTGTTCTTGAATATGCGCTTGCACCCGAAACAATCATTTTCGGCTTACATTCAAGTGCAATTCTTCTCATTTCCTCATAGTCAATTGTTTCGGAGTCATCAGAAACACCATAAGGAACTACATTAAAATATTTACCTGAGATATTAACAGGCGAGCCGTGTGATAAATGACCGCCGTGTGCAAGACTCAAGCCCATTACAGTATCACCCGGATTTAATAGTGCAAAGAAAACGGCAAGGTTTGCATTAGCACCGCTATGTGGCTGAACATTTGCATGCTCCGCTCCAAAAAGCTTTTTAGCACGTTCTCTTGCAATATCCTCAACAATGTCTACATATTGGCATCCGCCATAATATCTCTTACCAGGATATCCTTCTGCATACTTGTTGGTAAGAACAGTACCTGCAGCTAAAAGAACAGCCTTTGAAACAATATTTTCAGATGCAATAAGCTCGATGTTGTGCTGTTGTCTTTTAAACTCAAGGTCACATGCGGAATATACCTCGCTGTCGTATTTTTCCAATTCTTCAAAAAAATTCTGCATTATTTAAATCCTCCTCAAAATTAGTGATGGAATAGTCTCATTTTTGTCATGGTCATAACCATACCATATTTGTTACAGGTTTCAATAACATTATCGTCACGGATTGAGCCGCCTGGCTGCGCAATATAGCTTACACCGCTTCTCTTTGCACGTTCAATGTTATCACCAAACGGGAAAAATGCATCAGAGCCAAGGCTAACACCTGTAATCCTTGAAAGATATTCCCTTTGTTCACATCTCGTAAACGGCTTTGGCTGCTCGGTAAACAGTTCCTGCCACTTTCCGTCAGCTAAAACGTCTTCATAATCTTCACCTAAGTAAACATCAATTGCGTTATCTCTGTCAGCACGTCTTACGCTATCCTTAAACGGAAGATTTAAAACCTTATCGCTCTGTCTTAAATGCCAGTAATCCGCCTTATTTCCGGCAAGGCGTGTGCAGTGAATTCTTGACTGCTGTCCTGCACCTACACCAATAGCCTGTCCGTCCTTTGCATAGCATACAGAATTTGACTGTGTATACTTTAAAGTAATAAGAGCAATTATAAGGTCTCTTTTTGCCTCGTCAGGCATATTTTTGTTCTCGGTTACAATATCTGAAAGCAGCTCATTGTCGATTTTGAAGTTGTTTCTTCCTTGTTCAAAGGTGATGCCGAATACCTGCTTTATTTCCTGTTCTGCCGGAATATAGTTTTCGTCAATTTTTATAATGTTATAAGTACCTTTTCTTTTAGCCTTTAAAATTTCAAGTGCCTCTGGCTCGTAATCAGGAGCAATAACGCCGTCTGAAACCTCACGGGAGATAATTTTTGCAGTTGTAACATCACATGTGTCAGAAAGTGCAATCCAATCACCATATGAGCTCATTCTGTCTGTTCCTCTTGCACGTGCATATGCAGTAGCGATAGGTGACTCATCGAGTCCTTCAATATCGTCAACAAAGCACGCCTTTTTAAGATTATCGCTCATCTTAATGCCAACTGCTGCAGATGTAGGGCTTACGTGCTTAAATGAAGCAGCTGCACACATACCAAGAGCAGTTTTTATTTCTTTTACAAGCTGCCAGCTGTTAAAGGCATCAAGGAAATTAATAAATCCCGGTCTGCCGTTTAAAATTTCAATTGGAAGCTCACTTCCGTCATGCATATAAATCTTTGATGGCTTCTGATTCGGATTACAGCCGTATTTTAATTCAAATTCTTTCACGGTTAATTCTCCTTTACATATTTATTTATCATTCTGTTTTCAACTTCGCCTGTTTTTAAATCAACGTAGCGTACATAAAGAGATATTTTATTCTGTTCATTAAGGTTTTCCCAGATGTCATTTACAAATTCATCAATATCCGCAGGAATTACCACTCTTTCCGGTTCACCGCAGAATGTCGGAATAGGATTTCCGTCATGCTGATATGTGTGAATAAAGTGTCCAAGACCATTAAGTGACGGATATGAATATGTATATCTGTTACATGCCGAGCCTTTCTCATCAGCACTTTTTAAAATGCTCATTTCATAGGTAAAATCATTGTCGTCAAAGGTGAGCATAGCACTTATTCTTGGTGTAAAATTTGGTGCATCAGGCTCAAATTCACGTGTTTCAAGAGCCTGCGTGAAAGTCTTTCCGTCCTTTACAAAGTCATAGATAGTATCTGTCTGGTCACCGTTTGTTACAATCAGGTTATTCTCAATTACCCTGATTGGCGAATAAATTATAAGGCTTGG
Organism: Clostridia bacterium; assembly: GCA_045577675.1. Taxonomy (GTDB): domain Bacteria; phylum Bacillota; class Clostridia; order UBA1381; family UBA1381; genus UBA1738. Next base: position 2,397 of record JAZNIV010000101.1, on the reverse strand, counting down.
GTCCTCTACCTTAGATGCATCATATGGGTGAATGATAACTTCTTCACCATTTTCCACAAAAACTCTGTTTCTTGAATTTTCAGATCTGCCCATAATAAAATACGCAGTTACTGCCTTGGTTCCGCAAGGTGTCTTTCCTACGATAATTCCACGACCTACATATGTATTGTCTTTAATAATTTCTCCGATTTTATCTGTTTTATATGGCTGCATTTTTTTCCTCCATCATTTTTTTTGATATAATTTCTGCCGCTTTTGGTAATATTATCCACTCCGCCTGTTCCATGATGCGTTTCTGAAGTGTTTCCGGAGTATCATTTTCCTCAATTTCAACTGCCTTTTGAAGAATGATCCTTCCTCCATCAGGGATTTCGTTTACAAAATGAACAGTTGCACCGCTTACCTTAACACCATACTTGAGTGCCGCCTCATGAACCTTAAGACCATAAAAGCCTTTTCCGCAAAAGGACGGAATAAGCGACGGATGAACATTTATAATTCTGTTTTCATACCGTTTTGTAAAGTCAGCACTTAAAATACTCATAAAGCCGGCAAGAATAATAAGGTCTATTTCATACTTATCAAGTACTTCAATTATTCCGTTTTCAAAGTCAGCCTGACTTAGTGAGTCCTTTCTCGAAACAACAGCTGTATCTATTCCGTTATTTTCAGCACGAGTTAAGGCATATGCATTACTGCTGCTTGAAATAACAACCTTAATTTCTCCGCTTGAGATAATGCCACTGCTTTTAGCATCAATCAGTGCCTGCAGGTTTGTGCCGCCGCCTGACACAAAAACTGCTATGTTGGTTTTTAGCATATAACCACTCTTTCTTCTCCCTTTGTTATCTTACCGATAACATAGGCATCCTCGCCATTTGCTTTAAGGACTTCAATTGCCTTATCGGCATCCTCTTTGCTTACTACAATGCTCATTCCGACACCCATATTAAATGTGTTAAACATATCGTGTTCAGAAATATTTCCGGTCTTTTGAAGAAGATTGAATATAGGCAAAATCCTTACAGACTTCTTATCAATCTCTGCAGTAAAGCCCTTAGGAATACTTCTCGGGATATTTTCATAAAATCCACCACCTGTAATGTGCGAAACTGCCTTAACCGTAACAGCATCAAAAAGTGCAAGCATTGGCTTTACATAAATCTTTGTAGGTGTTAAAAGTGTTTCCCCGATAGATTTTCCTCCAAGCTCTTCACAAGGCTTTTTAATGTCACTATTTTCTACATCAAATACCTTTCGTACAAGAGAAAAACCGTTAGAGTGAACACCGCTTGAAGGAAGTGCAATTATAACATCGCCTTCCTCAATTTTTGAATTATCAAGTACCTTAGACTTATCAACAACACCCACTGAAAATCCTGCAAGGTCATATTCGTCAATCGGATAAAAGCCAGGCATTTCTGCTGTTTCGCCGCCGATAAGCTCACAGCCTGACTGCACACAGCCTTCAGCGATTCCTGATACAATATCAGCAATCTTTTCCGGATAATTCTTGCCGCACGCTATATAGTCAAGGAAGAATAACGGCTTTGCACCGCAGCAGATGATGTCATTAACACACATAGCAACACAGTCAATACCTACTGTATTATGCTTGTCCATCAAAAAAGCCATTTTAAGCTTTGTTCCGACACCGTCTGTTCCGCTTACCAAAACAGGCTTTGTGATTCCTGTTAAATCAAGCTCAAAGAGTCCGCCAAAACCACCAATGTCTGATGCCTTTCCGTTTATCATTGTTCTTGCAATGTGCTGTTTCATCAGTTCTACTGCTTTGTAACCGGCTGTAATATCAACTCCGGCTTCTTTGTATGTTTCGCTAAAGCTTTTTTCCACTTTCTTGTCCTCCCTATATATTAATTATTGAATTGTGCTTCAACAGCTTTATTTTTTTCTATAACTTTTTCATATCCTGCACGTCTGTGATTTACAAGCTTTTCATAAAGCTCAGCATCACTGAGAGCCAGTATCTGTATGGCTAATAATGCCGCATTTACAGCTCCGTTAATTGCAACCGTCGCAACAGGAATACCTGATGGCATCTGAACTGTCGATAAAAGAGCATCCATCCCGTCTAAGGTCTGCGATTTAACAGGAATTCCGATTACAGGTAAAACAGTGTTTGCTGCAATTGCACCGGCAAGATGTGCTGCCATTCCTGCTGCAGCTATTATAGCTCCAAATCCGTTTTCGGCAGCATTTTTAGAAAATTCCTTTGATTCCTCAGGTGTTCTGTGCGCAGAGAATACATGCACTTCGCAAGGAACACCAAATTCCTTTAATGTATTAACAGCTTTTTCAACAACCGGTAAATCGCTGTCAGAACCCATAATTATTGCTACTTTTTTCACTTTAATCTCTCCTTTTGTGATGTAAAAA
>JAZNIV010000100.1:0-3225 GCA_045577675.1 Clostridia bacterium | reverse complement strand
TGACAGGCTGACCTTTTTTGTTTTTTCTTCCGATATCGACAGTGCGATAGCCGAACGGTGTCACGCCGCCGTGATATATGCCTTCTTCGGTAAGCTGTTTCATTACGGTTTTTACGCGAATTGAGGTTTTCACGCTTTCTCCGTTTGCCTGCCAGAACCGCATATAGTTTATCAGCTTGTCGGTCTGACTTTCAAACCGCTGCTGTCCCTCCTGCGTACTCCAGACCTCAATGCCTTGCTCAGCGAACCACTCAACAATGAATGGGGTTTCGCTGTCAATTCTGCCGAGCCGGTCAAACATATATACCAAAAGTACATCAAATTCGCCGTTCAGCGCGGCATCCTTTAAATCCTGCACGGCATCTCTGCTTTCTGCCGATACTTTATAGCCAGATATGCCCTTTTCATAATATTCTTTTACAATAACCCAGCTGTTTCTTTCGGCAAATTCGTGACAAGCCTTTTTCTGCATAGGAATGTCGTCCTTTTGATTATCAACCTGTTTTTTGGTAGATACACGATACAAACAATTAACCCTTTTTACCGATGCCCTTTCCATATCTTTACACCTATTTTGCCTGACCATCGGAAAAGATATACTGTTCTGTGCGACACTCATTATATCACCTCTTCCCCGCCGCCGTCAAGCTTTGAGGACACGTCAAGCCGGTTTTCGTATGTCCTGATCAGCATTTCCATAACATCGTCCTCGACCTTTTTATTTGGGGTATCACAAAATTTCAAAATTATTGTACTTCCATACTCGTCCTTTGTAATAATTTCTTTCATATTATCGTACCCTTTCATTTGTAATTATTTCTTTTTATGACTTTCGGCAAAGCCTCCGCCGGTGTCTTGCGGATTGTGCCGCCTATGTTTCATCGCATACTGCCCTGCCGCTGGGGCAGCTTTCAGCCAAATATTTATCGCTCCCTCAAATGAGATTTTCGCGTATCTGCTGACGTGCTATTGAGTTTTACCCAATCATAAACGATACATTAAAAAGAAATTATGAAATTTTCAAGGTACATATGAATGATTTTATCATTTTGCTAAAATATACCGATTACTCAATATATTCTAGTAAAATGATAAAACAGGGGGAATGCAGACTTCCCCGGCTTTCTATTAATAATTGATTGCAGAAGAAGTCTGCAACAAAACAGAATGTACTAGTTGTTTAAACTTTTCTCCGTTTTATAGAATTGAATGATCCTCATTAAACACTGTAAATCTTCATCAGTAAAATCCACTATACTTTCAATAACACCATTAAAAAAACTATTCCCTTTTCGATCTGTAATCCCTATAACCAGGTCGGCTAGAGGTTCATTAAGTGCCTTAGAAATATTGACAACATTCTCGCATTTTGGAGAAACTTTACCGTTTTCAATATCTGATAGTGATCTCACTGAGATATGTGCAAGTTCCGCCAGTTCTGTCTGAGTGAGCTTTTTCCGTTCTCTACATTCCCTTATCCGATCTCCGATGATAATTCTGTCCATATAGGTATCCTCCTGCATTAATTGTATCATTCTTTTTCCTGAATGTGAATGAGGTGTACTTCATTTTTCCTCAGAAGTACACCTCAATCGGAATTATACAGGAGTTATATTCATGGGTATCTTGCAATGCCACACTGCCAATAGCGCAAAAAAGTTGCCGCAAAATATATGCTCTCATATACTTTGCGGCTTGGTTTTAATAAACACAACATCGTTATTTTTTATAGTACAATCAGGAATATTTCGCCAATTTACAATTTACAGGAACGAGAGTATTAATTTCTTCTCCATTTGAGTATTGTACTGTTTCTTTATCTTCCGTATGTTTATAACATATTTAAGCTGCTCATCTGCATCTCCGAGTGCAAGACGAAAAAGCTTTCTTTACTCAAAGATTATCAGTATTGAGTTTCATTCTAACAGGCATATTAAAATTCGTAAGACTGATTGAACTCATATAATCAAAACCTTAGCAAATTAATAAACAATCCACCCTGCACTGTTCTGTTTTGAAAACCTTCCTGCACAGCTCTTGTTGTATAATACCAATCAGTAAACGGAACTTTGTCGTTTGTGTCCGAAAGCATTTTAAGCATTGAAGATACAATTTTATCACGATATTCGTTATTATCAGATAATACTGTCGACCACATCTGCCAGTCGCTTTTTGTGTAATCGGATCTATTATCGAGAGGCAACCCGTATTGATTTATTTTTTTCATATAATAAGAGGTTTCGGAAACAAAAATATCTTCGTCAAAAATATTTAAGCCAAATAATTTATCCCAGACGAGATTATATTTAATGCTCCAGCTGTCGGGTTTATCGAATGCGAGTCTGTAATGATCGCCGTCAGTAGCTTCTGTTTTCCATTTTTTTGCAAACTCTCTTGCTTTTGATATATATTCTGCACCCTCATCTTTGTTACCGGACATATCAAGTATCATACCCCATGCGGCGATACCCATAATTGCCTTTACTGACAAGTTACAGTTATGAGCAAGATGACCTGCGAAATCATCGGTGCACAGCTGATTTTCCGGGTCAAATCCAAATTGTACAAGATAATCTGCCCACTGTTTTAATATGTTAAAGTGTTTTTGGGCATAAGCAATATTTCCGGATGCACGGCAAAGTGCTGCAATACATAAAATAATATTTCCGCATTCCTCAATCGGCATTTGTAATCTTTTTTGCAACTCATTTGCCGACAACCCGTAAACCTGACCGTTTAAAAGAGGATATTGACCCACATCATGAGGAGCAAAGTCAAATTTCCATTTTCCAAGCTCTATCATTTTAAATATAGGATTTAGCATATATTCCACTAACGTAGGATTATATATTAAAAACAGCGGTACGGACGGATATGTAACATCTACTGTTGCAGCACATCCGTTTGAAAAGCACTCTTTAGACACAAATATTCCTTCATCGCCGGTCCATGCAAGTTTATGTGCCGCAACCGACTGTCGATAAGCAATGGATACTAATTTTGTATAATCTGATGAAATCTTATTTGATTTATCAAGCAGGTCTTTTTCAAAAGCATCTACCTTTTTCATTATTTCTTCATAGTTGTCCAAGGAATCATTAAGTATGTCTGTAAAGCTGCTGCTTTTTCTGTAATATGCATCAACCTCTTTACCAAAATAAATCAAAGAGTGTATGTCATCATATGCAACGCAAATAAAAGAAGAAAAAGGTTTTTCTCCAATCT
>JAZNIV010000099.1:0-6763 GCA_045577675.1 Clostridia bacterium | reverse complement strand
CATATATTCTCCCGGACGTGTTTCCTCCATAAGGGTGTAATTCCATCTGCACGGATGAGCACAAGCACCTTGATTTGCATCTCTTGATGTAAGATAATTGGACAAAAGACACCTTCCGGAATATGACACGCACATTGCACCATGAACAAAAGCCTCAAGCTCAAGCTCCTTTGGTGTGTTAGCACGGATTTCACGAATTTCATCCATACTCATTTCACGTGCAAGAACTACCCTTTTTGCACCCTGTTTATACCAAAATTCGGCACTTTTATAGTTTACATTATTAGCTTGAGTACTAATATGAATAGGCAAATCCGGTGCAAGCCGCTTAACAACCTCCATCATTCCCGGATCAGCTACTAAAACTGCGTCAAACCCAAGAGGCTCAACAGCTTTTATATATTCTTCAAATTCCTTTATATCCTTATTATGTGGCAATATATTTGCCGTAAGATAGACTTTTTTTCCTCTTTCATGGGCAAATTCAAGCCCTTCCTTCATCACTTCAAAGGAAAAATTCTCTGCAGCCACTCTAAGACTGAACGCTTCGCCGCCAACATAAACCGCATCTGCACCATAGAGTATTGCAACTTTTAACTTTTCTAAGCTTCCGCCCGGCGCTAACAGCTCAGGTCTGTTCATCAAAATCTTCCTTTCCTTATTTCTTCACAGCAACAGTCACGCCATCGCCAAGCGGCAAAATTACCGTTTCCAGCTCTTTTCGCTGCATCTGTGCAGAAATAAATCTCCTTAGTCTTTTTACAATTGTTATTTTACGTCTTATAACGTGTTCATCATCTGCAATCATTCCCTTATATAGAATATTGTCAGATATTAAAACTCCACCCTTTTTCAAAAGACGTATACAATCATTCAGCATATAAATATAATGTGCCTTTGGACCGTCCAAAAAAATTACATCATATTCACCCGTTAAAGTAGGCAAAACCTCTTTTGCATCATTACAAATAACTGTAATTTTATCAGAAAGGCCGGCTTTTTCAATGTTTTTACGTGCAAGCTCTGCCATATCAGCATCCCATTCTAAAGTGGTAATGCTTCCCTTTTCATTGAGATACTGTGACATAAGTATTGCAGAATATCCTATAGCACAGCCTACCTCTAAAATACGTACAGGCCTTTTCATGCACATCAAAGCCTCTAAAAGCTTAGCCGTCTCCGGCTGAACAATCGGTACGGCATTTTTCTCCGCATAGTCCTCAAGCTCCTTTAAAATTCCGGTACGCTGGGTGATTTCACTGCGTATGTACGACGTTATATAAGGATAGACTATTGCGTCCTTATCATATTCAACCATTTATTATTTCCTCGCAAACTTTGATGACTTCATTTTTTACTTCATCAAGCTTTTTTCCAAAAACTGCAGCTCCCGCTGCCATTAAATGACCGCCTCCGCCGAATTTTCCGGCAATTTCAGAAACGCTGTATTTTCCGTTTGAACGAAAGCTTAGTTTAATTTTTTCACCGGCGTCACGGATAGATACAGCAATTTCACAGCCTTCAACAGCCCTTGCGATATTCACGATATCACCCGAGTCCTTTTCATTAACACCATATTTACTAAGAACATCTGAGGCTGCACAAACAATGTTAAGCTTTCCACCGCAGTACTGTTCCACATTACTCATAACGTAACCCTTAAACTTCATAATAAAAAGTGGTTCGGTATCATATAAAAACCTCGAAATCTCTGCATGGTTTATGTTAAGACGTAAAAGCTCCGCAACAATTTCCATTGTCCTCGGGCGTACATTACTGTATTTAAAGCTGCCGGTATCAGCACTTATTGCAGTATAGATATTTCTTGCAATTTCCCGGGTAATGTCAGTCTTCATTTCTTTAAAAAGCTCAAAAATAATCTCACCTGCTGCAGGTGCATCCGAATCGATATAATTAACATCTGCAAACCCAAGATTAGTTGCATGATGGTCTATGCAGGCAGTTTTTTTTGCATTATCAAATATAGCTTTCCGCTTTCCTATACGCTTTAAATCAGCACAGTCAATGCAAAGACACAAATCCACTTCGGGAATATTATTTTCATCAAAAAGCATATAGTTTTTGCCCATAAAAGCAAGATGCAGCTCAGGTTGGTCAGAAAAATAACATTCTGCATTTTTACCCATAGAAAGAAGAGCAAGCTTCACGGCATAACAGCTGCCGACTGAATCGGCATCTTCGCTGTCATGCCCTAAAATTGCAATTGTATCAGATTTTTTTATCAAATCAATAATACTATTCATCGCTCTTTCCTCTGTTTATGTCACTGAGCATCTGATTAATATGCGCTCCATGCTCAATTGAGTGGTCAAGCTCAAACTGAAACTCAGGAGTGTGACGAAGATCTATTCTTCTTCCGATTTCACGCCTGATAAATCCTGAAGCGGATTTAAGACCTTCAATCGCCTTTTTCTGTGTTTCTTCATCACCCATTACACTCATATAGCATTTAGCATAGCTTAAATCATTGGTAACATGCACAGCTACAACACTTGTCATCATAGGAATACGCGAATCCTTTAATTCCCGCACAACCGATGCAAGCTCACGTCTTACCTCTTCATTAATTTTATTAATTCTGTTATTAGCCATTATTTAAGACCTCTTATCTTTCAACTTCCTCCATAACGAAGCATTCCATAATATCGCCTTCTTTAAGGTCATTGTAATTTTCAATGCTTATACCACATTCAAAGCCTTCCGAAACTTCTTTTGCATCATCTTTAAATCTCTTAAGACTGCCTATTTTACCTTCATGAAGAACTATACCGTCACGAACAAGTCTGATTTCAGCATTTCGTAAAATCTTACCGTCTGTGACGTAAGCACCGGCAATTGTACCAACACCTGAAACCTTGAAAGTCTGACGGATTTCAACGTGTCCGGTAACAACCTCTTTAAACTTAGGATCAAGCATACCCTTCATAGCAGCTTCAATTTCTTCAATGGCCTGATATATTACGCGGTAAAGGCGAATATCAACATCCTGACTTGTTGCAGCAGCTAAAGCTCCTGAGTCAGGGCGGACATTAAATCCTACAATAATCGCATTTGACGCATTTGCAAGCATAACGTCTGACTCATTAATTGCACCGACACCGCCATGGATTGCTCGTACACGAACCTCTTCATTTGACAGCTTTTCAAGTGACTGACGAACAGCCTCAACCGAGCCCTGAACATCCGCCTTGATGATAATGTTAAGCTCTTTCATATTGCCCTCGTCAATTTGGTCAAACAGATTGTCAAGTGACACCTTAACGGTCTGGTTAAATCTGTTTTCCTTTTCAGCCTGTTTTCTTGACTCTGCAACATCCTTTGCAAGCTTTTCGTCCTTAACTGCCACAAGATGCTCTCCACCCATAGGAGCCTCTGAAAGTCCCTGAATTTCTACAGGAGTTGACGGGCCTGCAATCTTCATACGTCTGCCCTTATCGTTTACCATAGCTCTTACGTGACCTACGGCTGTTCCGGCAATTACGATATCTCCTACCTTTAAAGTACCCTCCTGAACAAGTACAGTTGCAACAGGGCCTCTTCCTTTATCCACACGAGATTCAATAACAGTACCCTTTGCAGCCTTATTTGGATTTGCTTTAAGCTCCTTCATATCTGCGATAAGAAGAACCATTTCTAAAAGTCCGTCGATATTAATTCTCTGCTTAGCTGAAACTTCAACACAAACTGTGTCTCCGCCCCACTCCTCCGGAACAAGCTCGTGCTCAACAAGCATCTGCTTAACTCTTTCCGGATTTGCTCCGTCTTTATCAATTTTATTGATTGCAACAACGATAGTTACTCCTGCTGCCTTTGCATGGTTAATCGCCTCGATTGTCTGCGGCATAATGCCGTCATCAGCAGCAACAACAAGTATTGCAACGTCTGTAACCTGTGCACCGCGGGCACGCATTGTTGTAAATGCTTCGTGTCCCGGTGTATCAAGGAAGGTGATAACTCTGTCATTTAAGGTTACGCTGTATGCACCGATATGCTGAGTAATTCCGCCAGCTTCGGTATCTGTTACCGAGGTATCACGAATTGCGTCAAGAAGTGATGTTTTACCATGGTCAACGTGACCCATTACAACTACTACCGGTGGACGCGGTTCTAAGTCCTCAGGCTTATCCTCTTCCTCAGCAAATAGTATATCCTCTTTTGTTAAAACTATTTCAGGCTTTGCATCAACGCCGAAGTCTGCAGCAATTAATGCTGCTGTATCAAAGTCAACTGACTGAGTGATTGTAGCCATAACACCAAGCATCATCAGTTTTTTAACAACCTCTGCAGCACCTTTTCCAAGCTTTGATGCAAGCTCACCTACAGTAATGGTTTCCGGAATTTCGATTTCAGTCGGAATTTCCTTTTCCTTCTTCTTTGGAGCTTCCTTCTGTTTAACTTCCTTTTCCTTTACAGGCTGCTGTTTTTTGCCGTGCTTTTTATTTCTTCCGCTTTCAAGCTTTGAAACATCATCGTCTGTAACAAGATTTTCAAGACGTTCTCTTTCCTCAACCTTGTCAAGCTCAACAGTTGATGTTCTTGTATCTACATAGCGGACCTTCTTTGCATCGTCGGCTGATATAACAAATTCTTTTTCATTATCCTGCGGTATTTCAACAACTGTTTCTTCTGCTTTTCGGCTTTTTGCAGCTGTCTTTTGCTTTTTCTTTGGCTGCTCTGGTTGCTTGTTAGCAGACTTTTCAGCCGGTTTTGATGCTGCTTTTGCTGTATTTTTTTCATCAGCTTTTACTTCCGGTTTCTTAGCTTTTTCAGCTTTTACCGGTTCTTCTTTAACTTCTTCTATGGTTTCAGGTTCTGCCGGTTTTTCCTCTTCAAGCGGCGGTTTTACAATCGGTTCATCGCCCACATCGTAAAGTGCGGTAAAAATATCAAAAACAAGACCAAGCTGTTCTTCGTTAAGAACACTTGTATTCTTTACCTCAATGCCGCATGCAGCTAATTTTTCTACTATATCCTTGCTTGCCAGTTTTAATTCCTTTGCAATCTGACTAACTTTAATTCCGTTTTCTGCCATATTATTCATCAATCCTTTCTATTTTGGATAAAATTGCATTTTTAAAATTATCATCATTTACCGAAACAACAACTCTTCTTTCGCTACCGGTTATTTTCCCAAGCTCGTCTGCTGTTCCGTATTCAACATAGTCTACACCGTAATAATTACAAGCGTCACAAATAGCTTTTCTGCTGTTTTCGGAAATGTCTGCCGCAATTATTATCAAACGAGATTGTCCGTTTTTTATGGCCTTGTCGCACAGAAATTCGCCCGTTTGTACCTTTCCTGCACGCTTTGCCAGACCAAGCATACCCAATACTTTATTCATCTTCTGCCGCCTCCTGAATTTCATTATAAATTCGTTCATTAACCGGCATCTTAAAGTGTCGTGCAAGTGCCCGACGTTTTTTTGCGTTTTCAATGCATATATTATTTTTACATATATATGCACCTCTGCCAAACTTTTTCTGGTTTTTGTCAAGCTCTGCTCCATTTTCAGTTTTTACAACTTTTACAAGCTCACCCTTCGGTTTCATTTGCCGACAGGCGATGCACATTCTAAGTGGTGTATGCAATATAAAATCTCCCTTATAATTTATTATTCCTGACCTGCAGAAATATCAATCTTCCAGCCTGTAAGCCTTGCAGCCAAACGAACATTCTGACCGGATTTTCCGATTGCAAGCGATAGCTGATGCTCAGGAACTGTCACTTTTGCACTCTTTTCTTCTTCATTTATATCTACAGTAAGTACCTTTGAAGGACTAAGTGCTGCTGAAATATATTCAACAGGGTCCTCGCTCCATTTAACAATATCAATCTTTTCATAATTGAGCTCGTCACCGATTGCCTGTACTCTTGCACCCTTAGGGCCTATACATGCACCCTGTGCATCAACATCAGGATCTTCAGAATAAACAGCAATCTTAGTTCTTGACCCTGCCTCACGTGAAATTGACATCACCTGCACCAGACCATCCTGAATTTCAGGAACCTCCTGGAAAAACAGCTTTTTAACCAAGCCCGGATGCGTACGGGATAAAATAATCTGTGTACTCTTTGTACCGTTTCTTACTTCACTCACATAGCATTTAATCATATTTCCTACGGCATAATATTCATCTGCAACCTGTTCATTAGCAGGCATTATTGCTTCAACCTTGCCAATGTCCACATAAACATTACCGCGTTCGATTCTTTCGATTTTTCCTGTGACTAACTCATTTTCTTTTTGAGTATATTCACTGTATAATATGCCTCGTTCTGCCTCGCGAAGTCTTTGTGTAACAACCTGTTTTGCAGTCATCGCAGCAATTCTGCCAAAGTTTGCAGGAGTAACTTCGATATTTACAATATCACCAAGCTCAAATTCTCCGCTTATTTTCTTTGCATCCTCCAACGATATTTCAAGCTGCGGGTCATAAACAGTTTCAACTACTGTTTTCTGTGCATATACTGTAATTTTTCCTGTATCTCTGTCGAGGTCAACGCACACATTCTGTGCAGACAGGAAGTTCCTTTTATAGGCTGCAATTAAGGCAGCCTCAAGTGCGTCTAAAATAACGTCCTTGTCTATTCCTTTTTCCTTGCATATGTCCGCAAGGGCTGTTATGAGTTCTTCATTCATTTTTCAATCCAACCTTTCTAAAATTCAAAATGCAGTTTTATATACGCTGCGTCTTTTACGTTTATTTCAAGCGGAGCTCCGCCGCATTCAACAATAACTTT
>JAZNIV010000098.1:0-26153 GCA_045577675.1 Clostridia bacterium | reverse complement strand
TTAAAGAAGCTTGGCGAGAATAAAAAACCGGAACAGATTATCTGCGGCTTTTCTATGGAAACTGAAAATGTTCTTGAGAACTCAAAAAAGAAGCTCACCTCCAAAAACTGCGATATGATTTGTGCAAACTCTATCAAAGCTCCCGGCTCCGGCTTCGGAACAGACACTAATATAATCACTATGATTACAAAAACCGACACTACAGAGCTTGAAATGATGTCAAAGGACGAAGCCGCACATAAAATACTTGATAAAATAAAGATGCTTTAAGAAAAAACCGCCTGTTCAAAATCTAACGAACAGGCGGGTTTAAATGTAGTTAAACTTATTTTTCAATAACAGATATACTCAAATTTTATAGAATCCCCATCTTTAACCAAATAGTCCGAGCAACCTACATTCGGTGACTCACCATTTACGGTATATATCCAGCCCGACATATCACCCAGGTCAAACTCATAAATATTTCCAATCCCCTCTATATACGCAGTCCCAAGTCCGGGTGTTTCCTCAAATTCAAGGTGAATTTTATTTCTTCTCAGCTCTCTTAAAAGAACATCGAAAACACTCTCCCCCTCTTTAAATTCCACCGAATCTCCTGCAAAAATAATTCCGTTTTCAGGAACAATTTGAAGCTTATCGGGATTTAATTTGTCCATATTTTGAAGCACCGCATCACAAGTTACCGAAAGAGTACAAGTAAGCTGTTTTTGTACTTCTTCAGCCTTTTTCTGTACCGGACTCTCCTCAGGAATTGCCTCTTGCGGCACACTGTCTTTTAATGCCTGTTCTGATTTTGGAGATAGCTTGACCTCCTCCACGGTTGCAGGGGTTATCTCTGATATAACCTCATCTTCCTCCGCTTCATTGTATGCTATTGGTGACGGCGATACTCCCATCTTATGAACATCTGCCGTTTCAAGTATATTATATACTTTACCAATCACAATTACAGACACTATAGCTATCAATAAAACCGCCAATACTACCTTTAAATTTTTTCTCAAAAAATTCATATCTAATCCTCTACTTCTCATTTATCAATGCAGAAAGTATCCTTACCGCTTCAGCTCTTGTCGCATTAGCCTTAGGCTCAAACCTGTTATTACCCTTGCCGCTGATAATTCCCATTTTTTTCATCATTCCTACTCCGGTTCTCGCCCACTCAGAAATATCACTTGCGTCATCAAATTCATAGGAATACTCCTGCTCATCAAACGTCAGCTTTGCAAAGGTTATATACCGTGACAAAATCACAGCCAGTTGTTCCCTGTTAATTTTTTCATTTGGGGCAAACTCATTAGCACTTATTCCGCTTGTAATGCCATTTTTTACAGCCCAGCTGACAGCAGCAGCAAACCAGTCCTTCTGCTTAACGTCATCAAATGCATTTTCTGCTTCTGAAATTTCTTCGCTCAATCTATACAAAATCGAAACAACCTCTGCCCTTGTAATATTATCATCAGGTGCAAACTCTCCGTTTTCTCTTCCGCTTATAATGCCCTTTGAAGCAAGAATTTCTATAAACTCCTTCGCCCAATGGTTTTTAATATCGCTGAAGGTCACCAAAGCAGCCGCCGGCTTTTCCTCAACACTAATGTTTTCTTCCTCATCTTTCGCACCTGAAGAACCACTGTCAGCTTTCTCTGTGTCAGACGGTAGCTTTTCCTCTTCTTCGGTATCAAGATTTCTAAGCTCCTTAAGTGCATCTGTCACATCTTTTTGAGTGCTGTCCATTTTAGTCAATACTTCTAATGCATTATCGTATTTTTGCTGATTTTCTCCGATTTCCAGTAAATCGGACAAATTACGCATTTCATTAAGCTCTGCTATTTCACACAGCAAATTGTCTTTATCCGCAGGCTTTAAAAGGCCGTCGCCGCCAACTAAATCAGCTCCCATTCCGCACAGTGAAAACTGCCAGCGTATCACATCTCCGTCCTTTACCTTATAAGAATCTGCACCCTTATCCGGCTTTTTGTTATTCACTGTATAAAGCCAGCCGCTTGTATCGGAATAGTCAAACTCACTCAGCATCCCGCTGTCAGCACGGCCCTTTACACTTCCCAGATATTCCATAATGTATCCAGGAACTTCAGTATCTTCTTCACTGTCTGCAATACCGCTCATGTAAAAACCATTTTCTGTTTGTGCCGTGTAGTCTATGCCATTTTCATCAAGAACCATTTGCAGAACATCAGAAACGGTAGCCCTTTCAGTTGCATCAACAAAAACCGGTCCTGCAATAAAGCCCTGACCAAGAACAAACTTTTCCACAGAAATACAAACTGTAATATCCTTTGGCTTTACAACGGTTGTTCCTCCCGAGCTTACTGTCTGAACCTGAGCGGCTACAGTGTACTGCCTGATTTCACCATTCTCAGCAGTTACGGTGTATGTAACCGGCGAAGTAAAATCTACCACTGCCTCACTTGCCGGTAAAATCTCAGCTCTGTCACTCACCTTAATCTGAGGTATCAGTGCGGTTAAATCTGTTCCGGCAGGAAGTGTTATATTAATCGTTTTATTATTCTCATCAATTATGCCTATACTACTGCCGATTTTAAATTCAGTAATGGCATTACCACTCTTTTCACGCCTTAATGCTATCATAAATCCCGAATCATTTTTGTAGTAGATTGTACCTTCATCATCGCATATCAAGCTACAAATACAATAATTCTGCAGCTCTTCATCAGGTATAAACAAATCCGAACCGGTCATCGAAACTGTCAAGGCACCACTTTCATCAATGCTCTTTTCTGCCTCAATTACGTAAATACCTCCGGGATTATTATTGTAAGTTGTATAAATATAAGCTTTACCGTCACCCTCTTTATATGCAGTACAAAGAATACCTCCGGCCTGAGCATATGCCGGGACAGCAACTGCCTTTATCACCTGCATATTTTCTGCATTTACAACAACATAAGCCGGCCCATCAATCTTAATATCGTCAGCGAGGTTCCCTCCGTTTTGTACTCCTACATATATTAACCCATCAAACACAATCGGTGTTGCCGTCGATGCACTGCCTAAATCCGTACATTTTAATGTGGTGTCATCAAAGGTACCATCCGTATTAACTTTAACCTGATATAATGTTCCACCCTTGGTTGAAAAATAAATTCTGTCGCTTTCTGTATCATAGGCAATCGATGACCTTATATCACCATGCAAACCTTCTATTTTATCAAGTTCAGCACCTGTTTGTGAATCCACACTGTAAAGAACAGCAGAATCCGATTGTGAGCCTGCCGCCTGTCCGTCATCACTTCCAAAAACTACATACGTATTGGTAACATAAGCCCCTGACCAATAGAAACCACCGGTATGCGAAACTGTCCAGTCCCGCTGTTTTTCCTCATCGCCGCTTTCAGGCACTTCATCATCTACCGTAATACAAAAATATTCACCTATGCCTGTTTCACTTTTCCATGAGCCTGTATAAATTTTTCCGTCCTTATAAGTAATTGGTGAAATGGTCTGTCCTTGAGCCTCCGTCTGTTCACTTATCCACAGACTTTCGAGTGTATCTGCACGAAGTGCCTGAATTCTGCCGCTACCTATCTGAACAAAAATCATTCCTCCGCCATAGCCTACCGGCATATAAGAGTAACCCACGCTTCCTGCAAGCTCGCCGCTCTCTGATAGTATTTCTCCGGTTTCACATGACACTTTAACAACCTTATTATCTAATGCAGTATATAAGCTATCATTTACTATAATAGGTGGAACTGCTGTGTAATATCCCCCCCATAGCGGATTTTCAACCCGCAGTGCAGCTGCCCATTTAACCTTCGTATCAGCTGCATCCATCGGAATTTTTGCAGATGTAATTCCCATATTTTCAAAGTTCCCCCGAAAACTTGTCCAATCACCAGTATACTCAGGTAAGGGTACAGTTTCCGCCAAAGCTGCCGGTGATAAAACCGACAAAAGCATTACTAAAACCAATAAAAATGCTTTGATAGTTTTTCTTTTCATAATTAATTTCTCCTTTTGTCCGGCATTACTGCCAAATTATTCACAGACCTATCTGCAATAAAACTAATTCACCTCCCAAAATAGCCGGACTTTGAACAAAAAAAGCCGCGGCAACAAAATTGCCACAGCTGTGTTTCCTGTGTTTATCACAAATTGTACTGCGAAATAATGCACGCAAACAAAACTATCCTTCCTGCCGCAGAAACGGTTTATGAAAAGACATCAATGCAGGTCTTCTGACTCACAGCCTAAAGCGGTATATTTTCTGCCTTCTCAGTTTCCCAATGACCGGCTTTCACCGGCGAAAATACCCTCCGCTGTATACAGCGACATTATACCGTACAGGGTTCGCACCTGTTTCCCTTTTCACCGACTGCGGCTGACGTTTTCGCCTTTGCACCGCAGACGACACATTGTGTGAATATTAACATTTTAGCATATTTTTACAGTTTGTCAAGATACTTAAAATAATTATTTCTAAATAAATTTTATCATCGTCCCAGAGCCTTATCGACCTGTATCATAATGGCACATTCCATTCGCTTTTTAAACAGCTCACAGCCATATTCATAGATACCGTTAATATCGCCTGTTGCATGATACGCATTTGCCGCACAACCGCCTGAGCAGTAAAGCTTAGCCCAGCAATCCTTACACTCAGGGCGTGAGTAGACATTGCATTTGCGGAAATTTTCCTGCATTTTTGTATTTGTCACTCCGTCCCAGACATTACCCATACTATACTTTTCATCTCCGACAAACTGATGACACGGGAAAAGCTCACCCCATGGAGTTACAGCAAGATATTCTGTTCCTGAGCCGCAGCCTGAAATGCGTTTGTAAATGCACGGTCCGTTTTCAAGGTCTATCATATAGTGGTAGAAGGTAAAACCCCTTCCCTCTTTTTCTCTTTTTATCATCTCATTTGCAAGAATTTCATACTGCTTGAAAAGCTCAGGCAAATCCTCCTTTGTAAGTGCATACGGGTCAGACGGTGCACACACTACCGGCTCCATACTAAGCTCGGTAAATCCAAGGTCAGCAGTATGGAAAATATCGTTTGTAAAGTCAACGTTATTGTGAGTATATGTACCGCGGACATAGTAGCTGAGGTCGCCGCGTTTTTTAACAAACTCCTGAAATTTCGGCACAATGACATCATAGCTGCCTTTTCCTGTATAGTCTTTTCTTAGCCTGTCGTGAACCTCCGGTCTTCCGTCAAGGCTTAAAACTACGTTGTTCATTTCCTTGTTACAGAACTCCGTAACCTCGTCATCTAAGAGCATTCCGTTTGTTGTAAGAGTAAATCGGAAGTTTTTGCCGTGTTCCTTTTCTATGCTTCTCGCATAAGCAACAAGCTTTTTTACAACCTCCCAGTTCATCAGCGGTTCACCGCCGAAAAAGTCCACCTCAAGATTCTTTCTTGTTCCGGAATTTGCAATCAGGAAGTCAAGAGCCTGCTTACCCACCTCAAAGGACATCAGTGCCTTATCGCCCTGATATTTACCCTGACTTGCAAAGCAGTATGTGCAGTTTAAGTTACATGTATGTGCAACGTGAAGGCACAGTGCCTTTATAACATTATTTTTATTCTTTAAAACATCTGCTTTGTCCTCGTAAATATCCTCAGCAAAAAGCTGTCCGTTTTCCTTTAAAGCCTCAATGTCGTCAATGCACGAAATCACATCGTTTTCGGTGACATTTTCATACTTTTCGGTAATTTTTTTAACAATTTCATTCTTATCGGCAGTTTCATACATAGCGATAATATCATACGCAACCTCGTCCACTGCATGCACCGAACCGCTACAGACGTCAATCACTATGTTGTATCCATTTTGTTTGTATTGATGTATCATAAGCTTTTCCTTTTACAATAAATTTGCCGACTGAAGCATCAGCCGGCAAGCCTTAATTTTTATCTGTTTTCACATGGCTGATTTGCCACACCGCAAGAGGTCTTGCAAGCTGACTGACATGATGTCTGGCATTCACCGCAGCCACCCTCGCAGCTTGTCAGGTTTCTTGTATTTAGTGTAACAATTCTTGAAGTAGCCTCACATGGCTGATTAGCTACACCGCAAGAGGTCTTGCAAGCTGACTGACATGATGTCTGACATTCACCGCAGCCGCCTTCACAGCTTGATAAATTTCTTGTATTTAGTGTCTGAATTCTGTTCATAGAAACTTCTCCTTTTAATAATCTACATTAAGTACATTATATAGCTTTTTTTTCCTCTTGTCAAGTAGAAAGCACTATTTAATGACAAGTATTTTTCCTTCCTTGCGGCTTAATCCGCCTTTTAAAGAAAACCCGCATTTTTCAAAATCCGACATAAGCCCCGCAGCTTCGGCTGTGATGCGTTCTCCCGGAATTATAATCGGTACTCCCGGCGGATAAGCCCAAACATATTCTGCCGAAATCCGACCAATACTGTCCTTATAGTTTAAATGCTCTGCCGGTAAATTCTTCGCAGCCTTTACTGTCATTACCTTTTCCGACAGCGGCGGATTTACATATTTTTTTTCGGTATGCTGAATGATTTTATCTATATCAAACAGTGCGTCCGTAAGGCAGTTAAGTGTTTCTTGCGTATCTCCTAATCCTGTCATACTAACGGCATATCCCGGCATTGCCATTTCGCACTCAATATTTCGCTCCCTTAAAAGCTCTGAAAGCTTTTTCCCGTTTCCCAAAATAACAATCTTGCTTTTGTCAAAGCCAAAAAATTCAGAACCGCCCTGTAAAACACTTATATTTTTAAGTTCTTTTGCTCTTTCATAGAAACTATCAAGAATATTGTTCCAATTCTCAAACAGCCTGTCACCTTTCTCTGCAAGTAAATTTATACATTCGTCTATGGATGCCATTAACAGATACGACGGGCTGCTTGTTTCAAAAACAGCCAGCTTTTCTAAAATGGCATTACTGTCAACAAGCTGTCCCTGCACATAACAAACCGCTGTCTGAGTAAGAGACGGCAAGGTTTTGTGCAGACTTTCTATGACGATATCAGCTCCAACGGAAACAGCACTTTGCAAAAATCCGGAAAACCCTAAATGTGCACCATGTGCGGCGTCTACCAAAACCGGAACTCCTTTTTTGTGTGCAGCCTCGCAGATGCCCTTGACATCACTCACAATTCCCTCATACGTAGGGCTTGTTAAAATAACGAGCCTGCAATCCGGATTTTTTTCAAGCTCTGCCTTTATTTCCTCCGGCAAAACCGAGCCGCAAATTCCGCTTTTTTCATCAAATTGAGGCTTTATAAACACAGTATTTGCATTAACCAACTCAAGTGCATTATACACTGCTTTATGGCAATTCCTTGCACAAATAACCTTGTCGCCGTCCTTTAAAACAGCACAAATTCCTGCCAAAATCCCGCAGGTCGAGCCATTTACAAGGTAAAAAGCCTTGTCTGCACCCCTTAAACTTGCAGCCCTTTTCATAGACTCAGCTAAAACAGTCTGCGGGTTATGTAAGTCGTCAAACCCGTCAATTTCGGTTATGTCAAGGTCAGCAGCAAGCCTTTTGAGGTACGGAGCAAGCTCAATATTTCGTTTATGCCCCGGCATATGCATAGGTATTCTGTTGTTCTCATCAAGTAAATCAAACAAAGATTTCATAGCAATCCCCATAAAATAGCAAAAAAATCATTTTAAATCTATGGGTATCTTATCACATTGAAGTTCATTTGTAAATAGCTTTGGGTGATTATTATTCAATTAAATCCTATAAAATATGGCTATGCAAAATCATCCTCCCTAAAAAGATAAGTCTTGCCTTTGGTGCTCCATTTTATATTTCCTCTGTATAATTTTCAAACTTTTTCACAAGGGAGCAATATATGAGTATATATGAAAGACAAGAAGCAATTTTAAAGCATCTGAAGCAGCATAGATTTTCTACAATAAAAGACCTGTCGAGGATTGTATGGTCGAGCGAATCCTCTGTAAGACGAGACATAAAGGTTCTGGAGCAAAAAGGTTATGTAAAGCAGGTATATGGTGGTGTTGTTTCCGCAGAATATGAAAACACTGTTATTCCGATAAATTTAAGGGATTCCTCCAACGTCTCAGCAAAGAAAGAAATAGCAAAAAAAGCTGCAGCTTATATCTTTAATGGTGCAACGATATTTATGGACGGTTCTTCTACTGTGCGACGAATCATTGAGCATATAGACAAATTTAAAGACCTCAAAATAATAACAAACAATCATCGTATTTTTTCTGAATGTACCAATTCACAGATAAAGCTCTATTGCACAGGCGGACTTTTTGACAGTCAAAGCAATATATTTTCAGGATGTGCTGCAGAAAGCTATATTGATAGCATCAATGCAGACATTGTGTTCTTTTCAAGTCAGGCAATCTCAAGTAATGGCGAGATAAGCGATGTGTCAGAAGAAGAAACACACTTAAGAAAAAAGATGCTCTCCCGTGCACAAAAGAAAATTTTTCTTTGCGATTCATCTAAGGTGGGACTACAGAAAACCTTCACCTTATGCACAAAGGATGATGTGGATTTAATCATATGTGATAAAAGCTTACCATGGGAAAGGCAAAATGAAATTAATTGTACGGAGGCAACTAACCTATAGCCCTCTGATTGACTGAATGTCAATTTTTCTTATGCAGTATATTTAGCATCGAACTTAATAATACAAAACAAAAAATCCCATCTTTCGACAGGATTTTTTTGGAGGCACCACCCAGATTCGAACTGGGGCATAAAAGTGTTGCAGACTTCTGCCTTACCACTTGGCTATGGTGCCGTTTATAGAAAAAGACGCAGATTTTATTAAAATATGCGTCTTTTGTAAATGGAGCGGAAGACGAGATTCGAACTCGCGACGTTCACCTTGGCAAGGTGACGCTCTACCACTGAGCCACTCCCGCATGTTTTATGGTGCCTCCGGGTGGAATCGAACCGCCGACACAGGGATTTTCAGTCCCTTGCTCTACCGACTGAGCTACAGAGGCGTATGCTGCCACAAATAAAAAATGGCGACCCGGATGGGGCTCGAACCCACGACCTCTAGCGTGACAGGCTAGCGTTCTAACCAACTGAACTACCGGGCCATATTAAATAAGGAAACTTTGGTGGGAGTAACAGGGCTCGAACCTGTGACATCCTGCTTGTAAGGCAGACGCTCTCCCAGCTGAGCTATACTCCCGAATTTGTGTCCTTAACGTGACAACAAAAACAATTATAACAGCAACTTATTAATTTGTCAATACTTTTTCCAAAAAAAAAATAAAAAATTTTTTCTCTGTATAATTACATCACATTATATGCAGAAAAAATAGTGCTGAATACCATAATTTTCACATAAAGCTCTGTAGCCTATTGACAAAATTCCGTTTTGGTTTTATAATAAAGGTATTATATATAAGTTTGGAGGGCTATGTTATGAATACAACATTAGTAGTTATGGCTGCCGGAATGGGAAGCCGTTTCGGAGGTCTTAAACAGATGGAGCCAATCGGCCCGAACGGTGAGGTTTTATTGGACTTTTCTGTTTATGATGCAAAAAAGGCAGGCTTTAATAAGGTAGTATTTATTATTAAGGAAGAAATCAAGGAAGATTTCATTGAGCTTGTCGGCAAAAAGGTTGAAAAGGTAATTGATGTTGAATATGTTATGCAGGATGTTTCAAATCTTCCTGAAGGAAGAAAGAAGCCTTGGGGTACAACACACGCAATCCTGTGCTGTAAGGACACAGTTAAAGAGCCTTTTGCTGTAATTAACGCTGACGACTACTATGGTTCAAACGCATTTACCGATATTCAGAAGCATCTGCAGGAAGCTACAGGCTTCGATTTCTGTATGGTAAGCTATGACCTTGAAAAAACCGTATCGGAAAACGGTACTGTTGCAAGAGGCTGCTGCCAGCTTGAAAACGGATATTTAAAGGATATTATTGAAAGAACAAAAATTAATGCTGATTCTCAGTACACAGAGGATGACGGCGAAACATGGCATCAGCTTCCGAAAGACCAGAAGGTATCAATGAACCTTTGGGGCTTTACACCTGACATCTTCCCTGAGCTTGAAAAAGAGTTTGACTATTTTATGAACACAGCAAATCTCTTAAAGGACGAATGCCTCATTCCAAACACTGTTGATAAGCTGATAAAGAGCGGCAAGGCAACAGTTAAATCCTACTCAAATAAGGATAAGTGGTACGGAATTACATATCGTGAGGACAAGGAAGAGGTTCAGAAGGCAATTGCCGAGCTTTGCGACAAAGGTCTTTATGACGGAATTTAATCTGACAAAATAAACATTTCCGCAGGACAAATTGTTCTGCGGATTTTTTATCCAAAAATTTTACATAAAACTATTGACAAAGCCATAAAAATAAAGTATAATACCGACTGTAAAGTTTTTTTAGTTTACACTCATAAAGGCGGTGAGGTCTTGGCAAAGGATTTATCTGTCAGTGTACTTCTTGACTTCTACGGTGAGCTTTTAACACCGAAGCAGGCAGAAGCACTTGATTTTTATTATAATCAGGACTTATCCCTTGCAGAAATTGCAGAGGATATGGAGGTTTCCCGTCAGGGTGTGCGTGCTTTTATAAAGCAAGGCGAAAAGCATCTTGTGGAATTTGAAGAAAAGCTCGGGCTTGCCGAGAGGTTTGCTGAAATCAGCGGAATTGTCGGTAAGATTCAGAGTATCGTTTCCCAAATGCCGGAGGGCGAAAATACTCTTGAGTTAACTGAAAAAATTGAAGAAATTAAAAGGCGTCTGTAAAGGTGGTGTGAAAAGTGGCATTTGAAAATCTCGGCGAAAAGCTGTCAGGAGTTTTTAAGAAGCTCAAAGGCAAAGGAAAAATTACCGAAAAAGATATAAAAGATGCCATGCGTGAAGTAAAGCTCGCACTTTTAGAGGCAGACGTTAACTTTAAGGTTGTTAAAGACTTTATAAAAAACGTTTCGGAAAAGGCGATGGGTGCTGAGGTTTTGGAAAGCCTTACTCCCTCTCAGAACATTTTGAAGATTGTTCGTGATGAGCTTACCGAGCTGATGGGTTCGGAAAACACACGTCTTGAATTTTCAAAAAATCCGCCTACCGTAATTATGATGTGCGGTCTGCAGGGTGCCGGTAAAACAACCGCATCTGCAAAGCTTGCACTAAACCTGAGAAAGACAATGGATAAGCGTCCGCTTTTGGTTGCATGTGACGTTTACCGTCCGGCGGCTGTTAAACAGCTTCAGGTTTTAGGTGACCAGATTGGCGTTTCGGTATTCTCAATGGGAACCGATGAAAATCCCGTAAAAATCGCCGAAGCTGCTGTGGAGCACGCAAAAAAGCACGGAAATGACCCCGTAATCATAGATACGGCAGGACGTTTACACATAGACGAGGAGCTAATGGCAGAGCTTTCAAATATAAGAAGCAAAACCAATCCTTCGGAAATTCTTTTGGTTGTTGATGCAATGACCGGTCAGGATGCAGTAAATGTTGCAGAAAGCTTTAACGGTCAGCTGGAAATAACCGGTGTAATTTTATCAAAGCTTGACGGCGACACCAGAGGCGGTGCAGCACTTTCAGTAAAGGCAGTGACCGGAAAACCGGTAAAATTCGCATCAGTTGGCGAAAAGCTGTCCGAGCTTGAGCCGTTCCACCCAGACCGAATGGCAGGCAGAATTCTCGGTATGGGCGACGTTATGACGCTTATTGACCGTGCGCAGGAGGTTGTTGACGAAGAGCAGGCAAAAGAGCTTGAAAAGAAAATGCGTCAGCAGACCTTTGACCTTGAGGATTTTTTAGGTCAATTACAGCAAATCAAGAAAATGGGACCAATTTCCCAGCTAATCGGTATGATGCCGGGAGTTGACAAAAAGACACTTGACCAGATAAATGATGCCGACGGCGAGAAGAAAATGAAACGCACCGAGGCAATTATTCAGTCAATGACGCCTAAGGAACGTGCGAACCCGAAAATTATTGCTGCAAGCCGAAAGGTTAGAATTGCAAAAGGCAGCGGAACAAGGGTACAGGACGTTAATGAGCTTTTAAAGCAGTTTGACCAGATGAAGCAGATTATGAAGCAATTCTCCGGTCCAAAGCAAGCAAAGCTTATGAAACGTATGAAAAAATTTGGCGGAAGATTTTAACCGATATTAAATGCCGAAAGGCTTTGATATACAAAAGAAAGCAGTTTTAGGAGGTGAACAAAATGGCAGTAAAGATCAGATTAAGAAGAATGGGTGCAAAGAAGGCTCCTTTTTACAGAGTAGTTGTTGCTGATTCAAGATATCCGAGAGATGGTAGATTTATCGAAGAAATCGGAACCTACAATCCGCTGACAGATCCTGCAACAGTTAATATTGATGCAGATATGGCAAAGAAGTGGCTCTCTAACGGTGCACAGCCTACAGATACTGTTAAGGCTCTTCTGAAGAAACAGGGTATTATGTAAGGAGATTACCGTGATGAAGGAAGTTTTAGAACTTATTGCAAAAGCATTGGTAGAGCACCCTGAGGAGGTTTCAGTAACCGAGATCGAGGGTGATAATTCGGTGACCTTAGAGCTTCGTGTCGCTGAAGGCGATATGGGCAAGGTTATCGGCAAACAGGGAAAGATTGCCAAGGCAATCAGAACTGTAGTAAAGGCAGCTGCAAGCATAGAAAACAAGCATGTGTCTGTCGATATTGTTCAATAATAAAGCTATATTAAAATGAGTGTCATAGCGGCACTTATTTTAATATATGCAAAAAGGCTGCAAGGTCATATCAGCAGCCTGTTCTTTAGAAAGGATTTTTAAAATGGAGCTTTTAGAAGTTGGAAAAATCATAAACACGCACGGACTTCGGGGCGAGGTAAAAATTGTCACCTGGACAGACTACCCTGAGGTATTTGAGGAAATTGGCTCAGTTTTCGTAAAGAAACAAACCGAGCAGAAAAAGCTTACAATTAAAAATGTAAAGTACCAGAAAAACAACATTATAGTGAAATTTGCTGAAATCGACTCTATTGAAGAAGCTGAAAAATACAAAAATTCAGTTTTATCAGCGGACAGAGATGCACTTGGAGAGCTACCTGAGGGAGTTTACTATATTGCAGACTTAATTGATTGCACAGTTTTTGAGGAAACTGGCGACAAAATCGGGCTTTTAGTTGACGTATTCTCTACAGGCTCAAACGACGTTTACGACATAAAACGTGACGGCAAAAAAAATCTTCTTGTCCCAATAATCGACGGAGTCTTAAAATCAGTTGACATAAACAGCAAGCAAATAATCATAAAAATACCGGAGGGCTTAGAGGACGAATGATAAGATTTGATGTTCTGACAATATTTCCGGATATGTTTGAGGCAGTTTTAGGTGACAGCATAACAGGCAGAGCAAGAGAAAAAGGTCTTCTACGAATGAATTTCATTAACATCAGGGACTTTACTAAAGACAAGCATAAAAGAACCGACGACTACCCTTACTCCGGCGGCGGAGGAATGCTTATGACTCCCCAGCCTATATATGATGCATATATGAGCATTGCTAAAAGCTGCGAAAAAAAACCGCATACGGTATTTTTATCTCCGCAGGGTGCTGTATTTAATCAGAAAAAAGCTATTGAGCTTTCCCAAAAAGAGCATATTGTGTTTCTTTGCGGTCACTATGAGGGTGTTGACCAGCGAGTTCTTGATATGATAGTTGATGAAGAAATCTCCATCGGCGATTTTGTTTTAACCGGCGGTGAAATACCTGCAATGGCGGTTATTGACTCTGTGAGCCGTATGATTCCGGGTGTTCTTTCCTCTGAAAGTTCATATCAAAACGAAAGCCACTTTTCAGGTCTTTTGGAGCATCCGCAGTACACACATCCGCAGGAGTTTATGGGTGTTAAAATCCCCGACGTACTGATTTCCGGACATCATAAAAACATTGAAATCTGGAAACGTCAGCAAGCCCTGCTTGTAACAAAGAAAAAACGTCCGGACTTACTTGAAAAAGCAGAGCTTACCAAAGAAGATATCAGCTTTTTAGAGCAATTTGATGAAAAAAGTTGATTTTGTCGGGATAATTTGATATAATAGATTGATGTAGGAACACAAACCCCTGTATTTCATATTATACAATATGGAATTTTTATGCAGGAGGTGTTCCTATGAGTAAGCTGATAATAGACGGCGGACGCAGAATGGAAGGCGAAATTGATGTTCAGGGAGCCAAAAATTCTGTACTGCCGATTCTTGCCGCCGCTATTTTAAGCGACGGAAAAAATATAATTTATAACTGTCCAAAACTTCGCGATGTCGAGATGACTATTGCTGTACTTAAAAATCTTGGCTGCAGGGTAAAATGGGAAGAAAATTGCCTTGAAGTTGATTCGTCAAATATTTCAGAGTACACAATTCCCGACGATCTGATGCGTCAGATGCGTTCGTCGATAATCTTTTTAGGTGCTATCATATCAAAATTCGGAAGAGCTGAGGTTTCGATGCCGGGCGGCTGTGAAATCGGTAACAGACCAATTGACCTGCACCTTAAAGCACTTCGCCAGCTCGGCGTCAGCATAACTGAATCCCACGGCTATATTCACTGCATAGCGGATAATATGTCTGCGGCAAATATACACCTTGACTTCCCAAGCGTAGGTGCTACAGAAAACACAATGCTTGCCGCTTGCACGGCAGATGGCGTTACAGTTATAGACAATGCAGCACGTGAGCCGGAGATTGTGGATTTACAAAGGTTCTTAAACCGTATGGGGGCAAAAATCCAGGGAGCGGGTACCGATACGGTTGTTATCGAAGGAGTACATAAGCTCTACGGAGTGGAGCACACCATTATACCGGACAGAATTGTTGCAGCGACATATCTTGCCTGTGCTGCAGCATCAGGCGGAACCGTCATTTTAAAGAAAGCGGACAGCGGCCATGCCGGTGCTATGATAAATATTTTAAAGGATATGGGCTGTAAAATATATACCGAACGCAGTAAAATTATTCTTTTGCCTTCAAAACGGCTAAAAAGCATCGGTACTATAAAAACAATGCCGTATCCCGGTTTTCCCACAGATATTCAGTCACCCTTTATGGCACTTTGTACCCAGTGCAGCGGAACAAGCGTATTTGTGGAAAATATATTTGAAAACCGCTTTCAGCACATTGAAGAGCTTGTCAGAATGGGTGCAGACATCAAAGCAGACGGCAGAGTTGCGGTTGTAATCGGGAAAAGCAGCCTGACAGGTGCAAAGGTGGTTGCAAAAGAGCTTCGTGGCGGAGCGGCACTGGTGGTGGCTGCACTTGCAGCAGACGGTGTTACTGAAATTGAAAACATAAAATTTATTGACAGAGGATATGAGCGTATTGAAAAGGCACTTTCCTCCTGTGGTATTGATATAAAACGTATTGACTAAAAAATCAGACTGCCAAAGCAGTCCGGAGGTTTACTATGGCTAAGAAAAGGGCTGGTGAAAACAGCATACAGGCTCGGCACGATAAGCGTCGTTTAAAACGCATACGTGAGCAGCGGATAAGAAGATATACCTTCTTTACTGTGCTTGCAGTAATTTGCGTGCTTATTGTAATGTTTTTCACTCCCCTTTTTAATATAAGAGCGATTAATGTGACCGGAAACCAAAAGCTTACAACCGAGGAAATCTCTGCACAAATTGGTGATTTAACCGGCAGAAACCTGTTTAGTACAAGAAAACGTACTATAAAAAGAAACCTATACGATATGGCATATATAAACAAGGTGAATGTCAAGAAAAAACCAATTCCACCAACAGTTATTGTTGAGGTAGAGGAATGTGTTCCTACGGTTCAGATAAACTATATCGACAGCTTCATTGTAATCGACAGTACAGGAAAAATACTCGAAAAAACTCCCGAAAAGCTTGAGGGTGTGCCTGTTGCTGAGGGAATTTCCGTAACAAGCGCAAATGTTGGCGAAATGATTGCGTTTAAGGATGAAGAAGTTCAAAAAATTATTATGACATGCATAGGAAATATGGAAAAAGCGGATATAATAAAGGATATAACTGTAATGTCCTTTGAGGATATGACAAATATTACCTTCAATTACCAATCACGGCTTGATGCTATCTGCGGAACACATATAGACTTCCAACGCAAGCTTGCACTCTTTAAAGAGGCGGTAAATTCAAACAAGCTGACACAAAACTCCCGTGGAACCATAAATCTTTCCACCACAGGTAAGGCAATTTATACACCTTAACTGTAAAAATTGCTCAAAATTTCTGATATTTTGAAAAAATTATAAAATAACTATTGAAATAATTCAAAAAACATAGTACAATTAAAATGTATATTTACAGATAAAAAACTAAGGAGGATATATAAATGGGTAACAATATTGATTTTGTAACCAACACCGCTGATATGCAGCCAACCGATGGTGCAAGAATTAAGGTTATAGGCGTAGGCGGCGGCGGAAACAATGCGGTAGATCGTATGATAGAAGCTAATGTTGCCAAGGCAGAATTTATTGCAGTTAATACAGACCTTCAGCAGCTCAAAACTGTAAAGGCTCCTGTTGCTCTTCAAATCGGAACCAGACTTACGCAAGGGCTTGGTGCCGGTGCAAAGCCTGAAATCGGTCAGAAAGCAGCAGAGGAAACAGAAGCTGCTATTAAGGAATTATTGGAAAATACAGAAATGGTATTTATTACTGCCGGTATGGGCGGCGGAACAGGTACAGGTGCTGCTCCTGTTATCGCAAAGCTTGCAAAGGAAATGGGAATACTTACTGTTGCTGTTGTAACAAAGCCGTTCTTCTTTGAAGGACCGCAAAGAGCAAGAAATGCAGAATCGGGTATTGAGCAGCTTTCTGCAAATGTGGACGCAATCGTTACAATCCCTAATGACCTGCTTTTAAAGACTGCGGACAAGAAAATTTCTATAACAGACTCCTTTAAGCTTGCAGACGAGGTTCTTCGCCAGGGTGTAGAAGGAATTATTGAAGTTATTGCTCAGAATGGTATCATCAGCTGTGACTTCGCCGATGTAAGCACAATTATGCGTGATTCAGGTGTTGCACATATGGGTATCGGTATCGGCAAGGGTGAAAATGCTGCTCAGGACGCAGTTCGTGCAGCAATCGAATCTCCGCTTCTTGAAACAAGCATTTCAGGTGCTCATAATGTTCTCCTTAACATAACCGGCGGTACAGAATTCTCACTGGTTGATATGGGCGAGGTTTCATCAATTGTTCGTGAAATGGTATCACAGGATGCTACAATTATCGTAGGTACAGCAGTTGACGAAAATATGAAAGATGAGATTAAGGTTACATTAATTGCTACAGGTCTTAATGCTAAAAACAAAAGAGGCATAAAGCCGGAAGGCTTTGGACAGGCTGCTCCTAAGGCTCCTGATTTCGGAGCAAGAACAGCTCCTTCCTTTACTGCAGCAAATGATGACGATGCAATCTTTTCAAGAACCTTAAAAGGCGGAATGGACAGCATAAACGTCCCATCATTCTTTAAACCAAAGAACTAAAAAATATTATTCAAAAAGGATGTGTAAAAAACGTTTTTACACATCCTTTTTCGATGGATAGGAAAAATGTTTCAGAACAGATAAGCTGAGCAGGCAAAGCTTATACGTTCCGTACTATTTTTACATCCCTTCTACTATTCACCATATCCAATTGACGTACCCCTTGAATGTCTGGTCACCGAAAGAACAATTCCAATCGCAATCATATTTGTCAAAAGCGAAGTTCCTCCGTAGCTTATAAACGGCAGCGGAATACCTGTTACAGGCATAAGCCCAATACACATTCCTGCATTTTCAAAGGTATGGAAAATCAGCATCGCAGCAATTCCTATGCATATATACTTGCCATATAGGTCGTTTGCCTCCTGTGCAGCCTTGATACATCTTGCGATTATCAAAAACAGCAGAAGTATAACTAATAATGCACCGACAAATCCAAACTCCTCGGCAATAACGCTGAAAATAAAATCAGTATGCTTTGTAGGCAGAAATCCCATTTGATTTTGTGTCCCTCTTAAAAATCCCTTTCCAAAAAGCTGTCCTGAGCCTACCGCAATCTTTGACTGGATTACGTTATAGCCGCTCCCCAGCTTGTCCATTTCGGGGTTAAAAAACACCTGTATTCTGTGCTTTTGGTATTCGCTTAAAAGGAAGAAGTAAACAAACGGCAGGGACGCAGTTAAAGCAAGGGCTGCCGGAATAATATATTTAAAGGAAAGCCCTGCTGTAAATACCATTACAGCGAACATAAAGCAGAAAACCATAGCACTTCCGGCATCAGGCTGCATCATAATAAGTCCAAGGATTACTCCCAAATGCACAAGCAGCAAAATCAGTGTAACAGGCTTGTTTATCCTTTCCTTTACAACCGACAGATGTTTAGCAAATGTAAGTGCAAAGCCGATTTTACAAATCTCCGATGGCTGAATACCGATAGGCCCGAAACGAATCCAGCTCCTTGCACCCCAGTTTCCTGTAGAGCCAAAAACAAGCACAGCAACTAACAGGGCAATACACACAGCATAAATAGGCACCGAGATATATCCGTAAAAATGATAGTCAATTTTGCTTATCACAAGCATCAACAGTATACCGATTAAAAATGCACCTGACTGCACAATTACATTTGTATATGTATTAAATGATAAGGTTGCACTGTAAATAACAATTATACCGATTATTGCAGTAATTAATGTGACTGCAAAAAGAAGATTGTCATGTCCGTGAATACGAATTGTTTCTTTTCTTCTCAAATTCATCGCCTCCGTTCCCATTTAATTATACTATTAATATACCCCTTTTTCAATTACAATTTGGTAACATTTACTTTTTTTAATATTATCCGCACTTTTTTCTCTTTTATAACAAAAAAAGGAATCAGGATAAGCTTCCCGACTCCCGATTTTCACTTGCTTAAAAGCTCTTTTTCAATAAGACTAACCATAATATCGGTGTTCAAATTCATTGCGTCCATAGGATAAATTTTTCTGACATTATCATTAAAATACTTATCCTTGAAAATTTCTGCCGCCTGTTCCTTCGTTCCTCCGGACTTTAAAATACCTAAAATATCATTTTTAGCATCAACCGCACTTTTTCTTGCATTTTTAAGATAAAGCTGTGTTTTCTCCTTATCCAGAATACCAAAATGAGGTACAAGAATATTTTCAATATCCAGCTTTTCCACCTTTTTAATTGAGTCAAGTGTCATTTCATAACCCACAAGATAGGATGGCAGAACAGTTTTGTCACCATCAAAAACTCCTATAGTTTCAGAGCTTAGCAAAAGCTTATTCTCCGGCATATAAAAGCCTACTGAGCACCTGGTGTGTCCCGGCAGATTAATAACGGTAAACCGCATATCGCCTGCCTCAATCACGTCGCCCTCTTTAACTGCAACGTCAACCTTTAAATCGTCAATTAAATCCTCATACTCGCAGATTCCGCATTTTACTGCAAATTTACGGTCCAGCTCACGCATCAGGCTTTTAGCTGTCGGTTTAGCAAAAATTTTAACTGCATATTCTCCGGCAACCACTTTTACATCAGGCCAGTATTTTCGTGCGTAGCAGGAACCTAATGCATGGTCATAGTGCGAGTGTGTCAAAAAAATATAATCAAGACTTCTTGAGCCAAGCTCAGCTTTTATCCTGTCCGCAACCCTATATCCTGTAAACGCAAAGCCGGAATCATACATAATTGCAGTTTTTCCGTCGTCAATCAAAAATGCACTATCCCCCGGATTTTCACGGACATCTGTAATTTTTAAATTTATCATTGTTGTTTCCTCTCTGTCATTTAGATTAAACATAACGCCGAAAAGAAGTAAGTAGCTTACCGCTTTGATGCGAGCGGTACCGTATAAATATACTGCCCCGAGCAAAAAGCGGCGAGATGCGCCGCTTATTTTTGGTGTTATTAATCCTTCATAAGCATTACAAGCACCGCTTTTTGTGCGTGCAACCTGTTTTCTGCCTCGTCAAATATTTCATCTGCATGCTTTTCAAAGGTTTCAGCCGTGATTTCCTCGCCTCGGTGTGCCGGCAGACAATGAAGCACCATCGCACCTTCATTTGCAAGATCCATATGCTCCTCATTAACCTGATAGCCCGCAAAGATTTTCTTTCTTTCCTCAGCTTCAGCTTCCTGTCCCATAGAGGCCCATACATCGGTATACACAACATCCGCTCCCGAAACAGCAGCCTTAATGTCCGAAGTGCATACAAAATCGCCGTTCTCTTCGGCCCATGCCATAATCTCGCTATCCGGCTTATTTGTATCAGGACAAGCGATTGCAACACTCATTCCGCACTTGATACAGCCCACAATAAGTGAATTTGCCATATTGTTTCCGTCACCGATAAAGCAAAGCTTTAAGCCCTGGAGCTTTCCCTTATGCTCACGGATAGTTAAAAGGTCTGCAAGAACCTGACACGGATGTGCATAGTCTGTAAGACCATTAATAATCGGAATACTGCCATACTCTGCAAGAGCCTCTACCTCTGCCTGGTCAAAGGTTCTTATCATAATACCATCAACAAAGCGTGACAAAACTCTCGCTGTGTCCTCAACTGGCTCTCCCCTGCCAATCTGCAGGTCATTTGAGCTTAGGAACATCGGATTTCCGCCCAGCTCATACATACCAACCTCAAAGGAAACACGGGTACGTGTTGAAGACTTTTCAAAAATCATACCCAGAGATTTTCCTGCCAAAAGCTTATGCTCAATTCCGTTCTTCTTTTCATATTTGAGCTGGTCTGCAAGATTTAATATTTCTACAATTTCCTCACTTGTTAAATCAGATAATTTCAATAAATGCTTCATTCCTCAATTACCTCCCTTAAAATCGCTATGCCTTTGTCAATTTCTTCCTTTGATATGTTAAGTGCGGGCAAAAGACGTACCTTAGTCTTTGCAGTAAGCACCAAAAGTCCTTTTTCAAGGCATTTCTTTACAACCTCTGACGCATTTTTCTCTGTTTCAATGCCCATCATCAGTCCCATGCCGCTAACCGACTTAACTCCTCGTATTTTTTCAAGCTGTGCCTTTATGTAATCACCCTTACCCTCTACAGCCGTCAAAAACTTATCATCAAGCCTTTTTATAACGCTGATTGCTGCCGCCGCACAAACCGGATTTGCACCAAAGGTCGAGCCGTGCGTTCCTGCCGTCAGCGTATCCTTAACACGCTCTCCCAAAAGCGTTGCTCCCATAGGAAGTCCTCCTGCCAAGCCCTTTGCTGTAGAAACAATATCAGGCGTCAGCCCAAGCTTCATATATGAGTATAAGGCTCCGCACCGTCCGTTTCCTGTCTGTACCTCATCGACTATTAAAAGAATGTCCTTATCTGTTGTAACTTTTTCAAGCTCTTCCAAAAACTCCTTCGACAGCACATTAACTCCGCCCTCGCCCTGAACCGTCTCAATCATAATTGCACAAACATTATCAGAAATAGCCGCATTAAGTGCAGCTATATCATTCGCAGGAATATGAATAAACCCTTCGGTAAATGGTGTGAAATTTTTATGAAAAACCTCCTGACCTGTTGCTGAAAGAGTTGTCACAGTTCTGCCGTGAAAGCTGTTTTCAAGTGTTATAATAACGTTTTTATCAGGATTTTTGTCAGTTCCGTATTTACGTGCCGCTTTTATTGCACACTCGTTTGCCTCTGCTCCCGAATTTGAGAAAAACACCTTTTTCATTCCGGTTTTTATGCAAAGCATTTCTGCTAAGGCCGCACCGTTTTCATTGTAGTAAAGGTTTGAGGTATGCTGAATTTTATCAAGCTGATTAACTATTGCCTGCTTCCATTCATCATCGCCGATACCAAAGCTGTTTACTGCAATACCGCTACCGAAATCTATGTATTCCTTGCCGTCCTCATCATAAACCGTACTGCCCCTGCCGTATTTTAAAGCGGCATCAAAACGGTTATATGTACCTGCGACATAGGCTTTGTCAAGCTCTTTTGTATTCATTTTACTGACTTCCCTTCTATCAAACAAACATTGTGCCGATACCCTCATCAGTAAGCACTTCTAAAAGGATTGAGTGCGGCACACGTCCGTCTATCATAAACACCTTGCTAACTCCCTGACGCACCGCTTCAGTGCAGCAGTCCACTTTAGGAATCATACCGCCTGAAATAATTCCGTCACTCATAAGCTGCGGTGCTTCACTTACCTGAACAACAGGAATGAGTGAATTTTCATCATTTGTATCACGCAGAAGTCCACGAATATCTGTCATTGAAATAAGGCATTCAGCCTTTAACATTCCCGCAATTTTCGATGCTGCTGTATCAGCGTTTATGTTATAAATATTGTTCTCGTCATCACAGCCGATTGTTGAAATAACCGGAATATATCCCTTATCAAGAACGTCTAAAACCGGCTGAATATTAACCTCAGTGATTTTACCTACATAACCCAGCTTTTCATCAAGCATTTCCGCCTTTATAATATGACCATCGCAGCCGCAAAGTCCCATAGCCTTGCCGCCCATATTCTGAATAAGGTTAACAAGTCCCTTATTGATTTTTCCCGAAAGCACCATCTGGCAAATATCAACTGTTTCGCGGTCTGTTACACGAAGTCCGTTTACAAACTCGGTTTTCTTTCCGATTTTGTTAAGCATTCCTGTAAT
Organism: Clostridia bacterium; assembly: GCA_045577675.1. Lineage (GTDB taxonomy): Bacteria > Bacillota > Clostridia > UBA1381 > UBA1381 > UBA1738. The sequence continues at coordinate 3,536 of JAZNIV010000098.1, read as the reverse complement.
TTCCGGACCGCCGCCGTGAATTAAAACCACCTTAACACCGATAAGCGAAAGCAACACAATATCGCCCATAACGGCATTTTTCAGTTCCTCGTTAATCATAGCATTTCCGCCGTATTTTATAACGATAATCTTGTTGTTGTATTTTTGTATATACGGTAGTGCCTCAATGAGAATTTTCGCACGGTCTTTATTTTCTATCTTCATTTTCCTAATCCCTTTCACAAATCAAGTACGGTAATCACCATTTATTTTAACATAATCGTATGTCAGGTCACAGCCCCAAGCCGTTGCCTCTGCTTCTCCGTCACCTAAAGCAATTTCGATAGTAATTTCATCCTCTAACAGAATTGTTTTTGCCAATTCCTCGGAAAAATCTATACCGCTGCCGTTTTTGCAAACCTCAATTGAGCCTGCTTTTGATACAAAAGCCACGTCAATCTTTGAAATATCCACATTTGCACCGGAATAACCGATTGCACAAAGTACACGTCCCCAGTTAGCATCAGCACCAAACATTGCAGCTTTAAAAAGAGAGGATGTAATAACACTTTTTGCAATCATTTTTGCATCAGCATCGGTGCGTCCGCCTGTAACGTGAGCCTCCAAAAGCTTAGTTGCACCCTCGCCGTCCTTTGCAATTTTTCTACACAGCTTTGTTGTAACCGCATTAAGTGCCTCAGAGAATGCCTCAAAATCCTCATTTTCGCTGTCAATAACTGTGTTCTGGGCATTACCATTTGCAAGCACAATTACCATATCGTTAGTTGAGGTATCGCCATCCACGCTTATCATATTAAAGGTATCTTTAATATCGGCAGAAAGTGCCTTTTTAAGCATTTCGTGAGAGATATTTACGTCGGTTGTAATAAACACAAGCATTGTCGCCATATTCGGATGTATCATTCCCGAACCCTTTGCAATACCGCCGATAGCACAGGTTTTTCCGCCGGCTGTAAATTCGAACGAAACCTCCTTGCAAACTGTATCGGTTGTCATAATTGCACTTGCTGCCTGCTTGCTTCCGTCAGTATTTAACAGTGTTACAAGCTCCGGCATTGCATTTTTTATAGGCTCAGTATCAAGAGGCTGTCCAATTACACCTGTTGATGCAACAACCACGTCCTCTGCCTTTATATCAGTATTTTGGGCAACTATTTCACACATTCTTTCCGCCACTTCAATACCATCGCTATTGCAGGTGTTTGCGTTACCGCTGTTACAAACAATTGCACGTGCAACTCCGTTTTCAATATTCTTTTTAGTAACCCAAATCGGTGCACCCTTAACAAGATTTTGCGTATAGCAGCCTGCCGCAACGCATGGTGTGTCACTTGTAATCAAAGCAAGGTCAAGCTTACTTTTGTTCTTTCGTATTCCTGCATGTATTCCTGCCGCAGAAAAACCCTTTGCGGCACAAATTCCTCCGCTTATCTTCTTCATAAATTCTAATTCCTTCCTATACTATATATCAAGTCCTTTAGTTTCATCAAAGCCAAGAGCTAAGTTCATACACTGAATTGCTGCACCTGACGAGCCTTTTCCAAGGTTATCAAACCTTGCAGCCACTAAAATCCTTTCATCATTACCGCTTACCTCTATTTCAAGCGTGTCCTTACCGGACAGATTATTGCTTCCTAAAAAGCCTTCCCTGCCAAACGGCATAACCTTTACAACCTTATGTCCCTCATAATGCTTACAAAGCAGATTATGCACATCCTTTGCTGTAGGGTTGCCGTTTAAAAGCTTTGCATAAAGCGGCACAGAAACCACCATTCCGCTGTAAAAATCCGCCACAATCGGTGCAAATATCGGCTTTTGCGAAAGACCACATATGGCAGTAATCTCCTTTAAATGCTTGTGGTTTTGCGTCAAGCCGTACTGACGAGGCGAGTCAAGCTCTTCGTTTCTGTCTGCAGCCTCATACTCTGCAATCATTTTCTTGCCGCCGCCGGAATAACCGGTTACCGAATAGCACACAATTGGATAATCCTCATTCATAATTCCGGAAGCAACAAGCGGATAGATTAAAGAAATAAAACCGCTGGCATGACAGCCCGGAACAGCAATTTTCTGTGATTTGGTTATTTTATCTTTAAATACTACTGAAAGCTCCGGAAAACCGTACGCCCAGTCATCATCGGTTCTGTGAGCGGTTGATGTGTCCAGAATTTTTACTGCCTTACTCTCCACTGCTGCAACAATTTCTCTTGCGGCATCGTCCGGCAGACATAAAAATGCAGCGTCTGCACTTTCAATCGCTTGTTTTCTGCAATTCAAATCCTTTCGGTTTTCTTCACTGATTGTTATAAGTTCAATGTCATCTCTTATGCTAAGACGTTCAAAAATTCTAAGCCCCGTCGTTCCTGCACTTCCGTCCACAAATACCTTCTTCATAAAATCACCTCATAATGCATAAATATGCAATTTGCCACAAATATCATTATTACATATAATTCAAGGTTTGTCAAGCAAATAATTATTATACTTTTTAAGTATTTATACATTTTTGTGAATATTTATGAAACATTTCAGCTATACCACACATTTTTTGTAGGTTTTTTCTGCACAGAAATCCGCTTGAAGGATGGATTTTAGCTAAAATATATGGTATAATTACAAAAGTGTGTAATTATACATAAAATTTTACTGATTTTTACAGCCTTCGGAGGTTATATAATGAATAAGCAAATAAAATCTACTTTTATACTTTTAACGGCAGCGGTAATATGGGGTTTTGCCTTTGTTGCACAATGTGTTGTGGACAATAATGTAATAGGCAATTTTACATTTAACGGCACACGCTTTTTGCTTGGCTCAGTTTCGCTTCTGCCTGTAATTTTTATATTTGAAAGAAAAAAATCTGACAAAAACAAATGGATAAAAACAATCCGTGCAGCCCTTCTTGCGGGAACAGCACTTTTTATTGCCTCGGCACTTCAGCAGCAAGGCATCAGTATGAATCATAATGCCGGCAAAAGCGGTTTTATAACAGGACTTTACACTGTTCTTGTGCCTATCTTCGGGTGGATTATCTGGCGGAATAAAGCAGGAATTAATACCTGGCTTGCCGCATTTCTTGCAGTTTTCGGACTATTTCTATTAAGTGTAGATGAAGGTTTTGAAACAGTGGAGACCGGTGATGTTATTGTTTTATTAGGCTCCTTTTTCTGGACAATACATATTCTTGTTGTGGATAGACAGGTTACAGATATAAATCCGATTACCTTTTCCTGTCTGCAGTTTGCAGTCTGCGGTATCTGGAACATAATTCTTGCACTTTTTACCGAAACCATTTCCTGGTCAGGAATTACGGCAACTGCTTATCCTATTTTGTATACAGGGCTTATGTCAACAGGCGTTGCTTATACGTGTCAGGTTGTAGGGCAAAAGGATGCTGACCCAAACTATGCGGCAATAATTCTTTCGACTGAATGTGTATTCAGTGCGATAGGCGGAGCATTGTTTCTTAATGAAAGCTTTACAATCCGCGGATACATAGGCTGTGCTATGATTTTTGCAGGCATACTTCTGTCGCA
>JAZNIV010000097.1:0-8982 GCA_045577675.1 Clostridia bacterium | reverse complement strand
AGAAAATCTTCCACCGATATTTTCAAGATATGCACATTCTGTATTTTCGTATTCATTAACAAAGATATAAGCCTTAAGACCTGTTTCTTTAGCTCTTTTAATCATATCTAAAGTATTTCTGCTCAGGTCAATTGCAACTCCGTCAAATCCCATGTTCTTTGCAGCAATAAAGTCTGTGCCATTACAAGTAAGAACACGCATTATTTTCTAACCCTCTCTTTTCTTTTGATTAATATATGCCTCGCTGACTTTAATACCGTCAACAGCCGCACTCATAATTCCTCCGGCATAGCCTGCACCCTCACCGGCAGGATAAAGCCCCGAAATATCCGACATAAATGTATTTTGGTCACGGAGAATCCTTAGTGGTGCCGAGCTTCTTGTTTCAGGTGCGGTCATAACTGCTCCACCCGACGCAAAACCCTTGAGCTTTTTATCAAACTCTAAAATGGCAAGACGCATAGTTTCGACCACAAATTCAGGGAAAATGTCAGAAATGCTGCAAAATTTAACACCCGGCATATAGGTAGGCTGCACCTTATCGGTTACTTCATAGCCCATAAAATCTCCCACATACTGTGCCGGAGCATGGTAGGTACTGCCGGCAATTTTAAATGCTTTTTTTTCGATTTCTTCCTGAAAATATGTTCCTGCAAGAACGTCTTCAGACGGAAAATCTTCTGTATTTACGTTCACTAAAAGAGCAGAATTTGCATTTTCGCCATCCCTGCCCGAATTACTCATTCCGTTTGTTACAACTCCTTCTTTAAAGGATGCAGATGCAACCACCTGACCTCCGGGGCACATACAAAAGGTATATGCACTTCTTCCGTTATCAAAATGAGCGGACAGCTTATAGTCGGCTGCACCCAAAAGCTCTGCACTATCTCCGTACTGACTCTTATTTATCATATCCTGTTTATGTTCAATCCTGACGCCCACAGAAAAATTTTTCTGCTCCATTTTTGCACCAAGATTTTTTATCATTTTGTAGGTATCTCTGGCTGAATGGCCTATTGCAAGAATAATACTGTCGGTTTCAAATGTATACAAGCCATTTTCATCTTCAATTTCTGCTCCGCATACCTTATTATTTTCAAGCTTTATTCCTGTGAGCTTGTTTGAAAACCTGACCTCACCGCCAAGCCTGATAATTTCGAGCCGGATATTTTTTACAACCCTTCTTAAAATATCCGTTCCTATATGCGGCTTTGCAAGATATGTTATTTCGCTAGGTGCACCGAATTTTGCAAAGGTTTCTAAAACAAACCTGCACCTTATATCATTAATACCGCTGTTTAGCTTTCCGTCCGAGAATGTTCCGGCACCGCCCTCGCCAAACTGGACATTTGTATTTTCATCCAACATTCCGGTTTCCCAGAATTTCTGAACAGCTCTATGACGTGCGTCAACGTCTGCCCCTCTTTCAATGAGAAGCGGCTTTAGTCCCGCTTTTGCAAGCATCAGTCCTGCAAAAAGTCCGCAAGGGCCTGTTCCTACAATAAGCGGTCTTTTTTCTGACCTTACATTTTCAGGGAAAACATACTTTTCCTCTTTATATTCGGTCAATTTACTAAATTTCTTACTTGTTTTTACAGCCACTGTATAAACATAATGAACATTATGTTTTTTTCGTGCATCTATGGCTTTACGGAGAATTTTATACGAAATTATATCCTTTTCGTCAATTCCGGCACGCAACGCAATATGCTTCCTTGACAGCTCCTCTGAAAGTCCTGTTTTTATATTATCAATCCTATACACCCGCCGCCTCGCTTCCTGCCACAAATCCGCTTGACCAAGCCCACTGCAGATTAAATCCTCCGCAGTCGCCGTCAATATCCATTAGCTCACCTGTGACATACAGATTTTTTACAAGCCTTGACTCCATTGTTTCAGGATTAATTTCCGAAAGACGTATACCTCCTGATGTGACCTGTGCATTATCCCAAGGCATCACACCTGTTATTTCAAACCGCCATTTTTTTAGTGTGTCTGCAATTTTTTCAACTTCTTTTGCGGTTAGCTCACTGCTCATTTTAGAAAGCGGCGAAATCCCACACTCCTTCAAAAGCATCTGTCCAAGACTTTTATTCAGTATTCCCGTCATATATGTTTCCATTGTCTGGACAGGTCTCTTCTTCAAAAGCTCCAAAACCTCGGATTGTGTATAGTCAGGAAGCAGGTCTATATAGACACTTTCACCCTTTTTAGCATACTTTGAAAGCCCGAAAACAGGTATTCCCGAAATTCCGTAGCTATTAAACTGAATTTCACCTTTCGACGTCTTACCGTTTTGCATAGTAACCCTTCCGTATGCACGCACCCCTTGAATACTTTTTGCAGTTTTAATCTGCACAAGGGACGGAAAAAGCTCAGTAACCGAATGACCAAGACTTTTAAGCAGCATATATCCCGCTCCGTCCGAGCCGGACTTTGGTGCTGCCATACCGCCTGTTGCGACAATTACCTTATCCGCAAAATGCCGCTCGCCCATTTTTGAAGCAACAAAAAATCCGTCATTTTTCTTTATGATTTGAGCCACATCAAATTCTGTACGCACTGCAATTTGGAGCCTTTCAACCTCAAGACGAAGAACATCCAAAACAGCTGATGCCTGTCCGCTAAACGGATAAACTCTGCCTTCGTCCTCAACCCTTGCCAAAAGCCCTATTTCTTCAAAAAAACTAATAGTGTCCTTGGGCGAAAAGCTTTTCAGGGCAAAAGCAGTAAACTCAGAATTATAGTTTTCTATGCTTGCATTAATATTAGTAAAATTACAGCGGCCGTTTCCTGTGGATAGTATTTTCTTTCCCACTCTTTGATTTTTCTCAAAAATCGTTACATATGCACCATTTCTTGCCGCAGCAATTGCCGCAATTAATCCGGATGCACCGCCGCCGATTATCGCAATGTTATTTTTCACTGTTTTCCGTTTCCTTTTCCTTCAAAAAATCTGTCACAACCATTTTAACTGTAACCAAAATCGGCACAGAAATAATCATACCTGTAATACCAAACAAGCCTCCGCCAAGTGTAACTGCAAAGATTATCCAAAGTGGTGATGCATCAAGCATAGTTCCCATAATCTTAGGGCCTATAAAGTTTCCGTCGACCTGCTGCAGCACAATTAGTGCAATCGCCGTCCAGACAGCCTGAAAAACTCCGCCTGTAATAAGAGTAATTATAACGGACAGCACATTTGCAAAAATAGCACCAAAATATGGAATAAGATTGAAAAGTCCAATCATTCCGCCGAGAATTATGGCATATCTGACCTGCAAAAGTGACAGCACTATTGTTGCAAGCACCGACATAACAACTGCATCCAAAATCAGACAAAACAGATATTTTGAAAAAATATCATTTATTCTTCGTACCCCGTCAATAAGCTTTCCGCTTTTTTCAGACTTTAGTATAAGTCTTAAAACACGCTTTGACGATGCCTTTATCTTTTCCTTGTCAATAAGCATATAAACGGAAACGATTATACCTATAAATACATTTATAACACCCGATGTTATATTCACAACGCCCTTGGCATACTTTGAAAATTCGCTTACATCAATTTTTCCGAGTATGTTATTAAATGCTTTTGTTATATTTTCTTCGTTGATTTCAAACAGGTTAATATCATAGCTCGCCTGCCATGACTCAAGAGTAGCAATAGCCTGTTCAAGGTAAGCCGGAATATTGTTATAAAGGTCAACGGCATTTCGGTAAAGTGCAGGAGCTATCGCACGTACCAACACAAAAAGCAAGAGCACCATTATAAGATACACACTGACAATGCTTATCAGCTTGCTTTTTTTGTTAATATACTTATATTTACTCTTTCTGCACAGTGCGTCAATCTTCTTGCAGGGCATATTCAAAAGGTACGCAATAACAAAGCCTATAAAGAAAGGTGTTAAGCTGCTTAGTATTATTCCGATTACTTCTGCAATTTTATAAAAGTTATCAAATGTCTTGTAAACCGCAATAACAATGACAACAAAAACCAATGCTATTACCCAATTGCTGTATTTTTCTAACTTCTTCATTCTGATACCTCATAAAAAAATTTTAAGGTTGCTCCGAAAAATGCATTGCACTAATCGGAACAACCTGTCTGATTTTATAGTTTATTTAACAGCCGGAGTAACTGTTACACCCGAGCATACAAATATGCCTGTTGAACGGTCACCGTACGCAATAATCGAATCACCGACCTGAATTTGCTTCAGTGTATACTCCTTTAAAGTCGGGATTACAAGATATTTTGTATTATTTGTGCAGGTTAAGTATGCTGTTGTTTCCGATCCGCCCTCGTTATATGAAATAATGATTACGTTTGCTGTCGGATTTACTGCAGTTACGATACCTGTAATAGATGAACTTGATGTTGCACCGCCTGCTGTATTTGCAGAAATCTTCTTTACTGCATCGCTCTCAATTGTAAGAGAAACATTTGTACCTATTTCCAAATCAGCAAGCTTTGCTTCCTCACCGTTAAATGTTACTGTTACACCGGACGGAATATCATATGTCAGCTCCTCGCCGTCCTTCTTTATTGTAAGTGACGGGGTTGCTGAAATTGTATAAGATTTAATTACACCTGTTATTGTGCTTGTCTTTGAAGTTGCAACAATCTTTGTAAGTACACCATACTCTAAGGTAAGTGTTACAGTATCGCCTCTGTAGAGAGTCGAGAACTCTGCAACGTCGCCATTTTTATAAACTTTTGCACTAGCTGCAAGACCATAAGCCTGTCCATTATATTTTTCATCCTCGTGACTGATTGTGATTGTTCCCATAGGATTCACAGAAACAATTTCTGCACCCGTAATACTTTCGGTTTTCTGCATTGAAGAAACCTCAACAACAGCTTCTTCTGCAAGACCTAATGTTACATATGCACCGTTTACAACCTTATTAATATCACTTGCCACTTCATTTACTGTAACTGTAACACTTGGATTACAGTCATAAACTGTAGTCTTTCCTGTAACAGGGTCCTCCAGGGTTACAGTTAATGCTCCCTGTGCGCTTGAGTAGCCGCGGAAAATTCCCGAAATAGTTTCCTCAACATCTGTAGCTACAATATCAACAAATGCAAGGTGAACACCCGAGTCATCCTCGCTGTATGTCAGCACAACACTTTGTCCTGTTTTCATTGCATTTTCTGTAGCTGCTTCGCCGTTTTTATAGAACCTTGTGTTTTCGTTATATCCGATTTCATCGTCAAAATCTTTGATTTTAATGTTGTTTGTATCAGTATCAACGTTTACAAGCTTTGTAGCCTCAAAGAAATAGTTTACAGAGTCAATTGTCTTTGACATCATTACTGCAATCTCACTTCTTCGAACAGGTGTTGAAGGTGAAAATTCACCGTTGCCCATACCACTCATTATTGCCTTTTGAGATACATAATAAACATACTGCCTTGCATTTTTAGGAATATCTGTCACATCTGTATAGTCCATATCTATAAGAACCTCAGAGGTTGCCGCCTCCTCTGCAAGCATAGCCTTTGTAATCAAAACCGCAGCCTCGTGTCTTGGCATTGGCTCGGATTTCTTTTTGCCTTCAAAGTATGTATCAAGCTCGTCCTCAGAAAGAACATCACGGCTTAGCATAAATGCTACATCACCCTCAGCATATGAAAGTTCATAGCTCTTTAAAACGTCTGCATATTTTTCCTTAGCAAGCTCAACCGTACCCTTATTAATTTGGTTGTTTGAACCCATAATACGGGCAAAGAGAGCAAAAGCCTCCATTCTTGAAACGGAATTTCCCGGACGGAAGGTGCCGTCCTCATAACCGCTTATAAGGCCTTTTTCTGCCATATTCTCTACATATTCATAAGCCCAGGCAAAGTCACCTGTTGTTTTTACATCTTTAAAAGTATCTGCTGCAAAAACAGGCATCACTGTCGATAGTGCAACTGCTGATGCAATCAGCATTGAAACGGTTTTTTTCATAGTTTTTCCTCCTATACCATATGATTATAGTTTTATCTTAACACAAAGATTTGAATTTAGCAATATTTCTTTTTAATTTGTATAATATTTGTAATATTACTATAATTATTCCACAATATATTGTGTATTTATGCAAAAAAGATGACAGCCGGAGCTGTCATCCTTTTGAAAATTGTATAGAGAAGATATTAAGAGCATCAGGGATTAATTATTTTATGATTACTACCTCTTGAACAACATCCTTATAAATCTTAACGAATACTCTGTTGCCTTCGTCCTCATCATAAGCCTGAATATCGCCTGTTGTTACAACTGAGATTTGATTTCTCGGAAGAGTTGTGTCTACGCTGTAAACCTTAACACCTTCGCCAAGCTGCAGGTTCATTGCACTTCCGCCGTTAACAGACACGTTCATTGAGCCTGCAAACTTCTTGGTTACCTTACCGTAAACTGTCTTGAGGTTTTCAACTACCTCAACCTCTGCCTCTGTATCCTTAGCACTTATATCAAACAGTACTCTGATGTTTGTTATTTCGCCTTCTGCGTTTGTTACATACTGGATAATGTCACCTGCCTGAAGGGCTACATTTTCTTCACCCTTAACAAGGACACCCTGTTCCTCTGCGTAAATCTTGATTTCCTTTTCGTCCTGATAAGCTGTAAGCATATCGGTAATTTCGTCGTTTTCCTTTGTTGCTGAGTTAACCTTTGAAACTACTGCGATTGAAGATTCCGCATTTGTCTGAAGGCTTGAATCTGTTACAACGATTGCCTTTGCAACGAAGTCCTCACCCATATCAAATACTGTTACATTGTAGTTTGAGCCGTCCTCGAACATTGAGAGCTTACCAATCTTGTAATCCTTGCTGTCGTCGTTAATATCGAAGATTGCTGTTGATGCGTTAAGTCTTACCTTACCGATTGTATTTGTGTTACCGTTGAACTCCTCGTTTTCATAAATGAAGTTCATTGTGAATTTGCTCTTATCAACTGCGTTTGTAGCTGTGTTGTCCTGAGCTGTGTTTAAAGAAACAAGCTTGCCTTCAGAGTTTACAGAGTAAGTGATAAGCTGCTTTTGGGTAGCTGAGCCTGAACCAACCTCTGAAACAACGCTTGAAGCAAGTGTTCCGCCCTGTCCATTAAATCTGATTTTTTCGTTAGCTGTCAGGGTTATTTCCTTACCGGCCTTTGTGAATACCTTAAAGGTTGAATCCTCAGTTGCTTCTGATGTGTGTGCACGCAGGAGGTATGCATAGTTTGAAGATGCTGTAACAGTTGTGTCTACACCTGCAATCTTGTTCTGAATGTCAAGGTAGAACACACCTTCTGTTCCTAAGTTAAAGTCCTCAACATATGACGGATCTACCTTGTAGTGCTCGCCGTTGATTTCATAACCCTCATCGTCAATACCTGTAATTTTGCCTTCAACAGATTTTCTGCTTACCTGAATGTCGTAAAGAAGCTCGTCCTTACTTGCTGCTACTGAAAGAACATCATATTCCTCAAGGTCTTCAAGATTCATTACGTCAGCACCGTGCATAATTCTGTATGAAAGGTCCTCATTTTCCTCATCCAGCTTAATTGTCGGTCTGCCGTACTTGTCAATAATCTTGTTTGTTGAAGTTACTTCTTCAACAACAACAGTTGCATACTCTGTAACAAATATAATGTCATATCTGCCGTTTGAGTCTGTGTCAAGAAGGTCAACCTTACCTGACGCACCTGTGATGTCAACTAAGTCATAATCAAGAGCTTCAAACTTGCCGTTATATATCATTGTAGGCTCTGTATCAAGAGTTACATATGAAACGGTTGTTGCGTTTTCGTCCTTGTAGTAGTTGATTGTCTTGTAGTTACCTCTGTCAGCAATGTTAGCCATTAAATCAGCTTCAATTGTGAAGGTTTTGTTTTTGTTTTCTATAGGGAGAGCAAGGATAACTTCCTTGTCATCATTATCATTTTCTCTTACATAGTAGGTTACGTTATAACCTAAGAGATTGTTCATATTATATGCTGTTTCGTAAATTTCGTCGTCAATTTTAATCTGACCTTTTTTAAGTGTTGAGTCGCCGGCTAAAGCAGTGTCCTGGATAGCTGTTACCTGACCTGTCGCCTTTGTTACCTCAAGTTTGTCCTCAAGAAGAGTTTTGTCTGTAACCTCCCACTTTGTGTCCTCTCCAAAGCCGGTCTGTTCCATCATATTTGCATTAAGAGCATTTACTGCCATATATGCAACATTACCTCTTGAAATCGGGTCTGTGTTTGAACCCTGTACGTTCTTAGTAAGTCCGTTGTTTGAACCTGCCACAATATATCCTTGCGGATATCCGCCCTTTGACTGTGCGTAGATTTCGTAACCCATTGCACGAACAAAGATTGTCATAGCCTCGGCGTATGAGATTTCCTTATCGGGAAGGAATTCGCCTGTGTCATAACCGATTACCAAGCCCTGTGATGTTGCTACGTTAATGTAGCCGTTAGCCCAGTGCTCAACCGGTACGTCCGGATAGTTTGATGTTCCCTTTGCAGACTCGGCAGCATCGCCTAAGCCCATCGCAAGAACAGCCATCTTTGTTACCTCAGAACGTTTAATTGTGTCGTTCGGTCTGAAATTTCCGTCGCCGTCACCTGTCATAATGTCAAGTGCCTGAAGAATCTGTATCGGCTCTTCAAATCTCGTACCCTCAACGTCAACAGGAATTCCTGATGCCGCAAAAGATGAAATGCCGAGTGAAGAAATTGACATTACAGTTGTCAATAGTCCGGCAAGAACTTTTTTTGAACCTTTCATTATTTGTCCTCCTTTTACTTTTGAATGTGCTTTCACACATTCCTCCTATACTACCAGTAGTTTACATAATAATTTTGAAAAATTTAGTAAAAACTGCATATTATTGCCGTTTTTCGTTTTTCAGATAATTTTCTGTTAACCACAAGTCATATGATACACTATGTTATGCATAATTTCAAGCTGTAAGTTTTGGTAATTGGTATAGGGGTGGATATGATGGGGATTTTC
>JAZNIV010000096.1:0-2994 GCA_045577675.1 Clostridia bacterium | reverse complement strand
GTTTACAATGACATTCTGATATTTTCCGTCCTCATCATATGGCTGATTGTAACGTATACTCAATCTGTGGGCACCGGAGTTGCCTGCGTTTACCGTTAGAGTAACAGTATTTCCACCGTCTTTGAGGTCAACTGCTTTTCCGCCGCTGGCACCGTTGACAGACATAACTTCCGCACCGTATTCGCCTGAATTTACAATTTTCCCCTTTTCGAACTCATACTGAGTACCGTTTGCCGCATCTGCTTCAAAAGGCAGTACAGTTGCCGAACTCATTACAATTACAGATGACAGTAATACTGATAATATCTTTTTCATTTGAATTCCCTCCCAAAATTATTTGGCACTTTCAATGTGCCTACGTTTTTTGCTATCTTAATTATACACTACGAAAAAGAATATTCATATCACTTTTTACACCATAAAATGTTGTTTTTGTCCCATAAAGAAAAAATCTCAGCAGGACAACCCTGACTGAGATTTCTCATTTACACTGATAGATTTCTGAACATAATCCTCAACAGCTTTTCTTGGGATTTTCCAGGTTTTACCGATTTTAAATGATTGTATGTCACCGTTTCTGAGTAAGGTATATAAGGTGCTTTTACCAATATCCAGATATGCCATTACTTCTTCAAATTTCATAATGCTGTTATCATTTGTCATAATCGATTCCTCCAATCTTTCATTTAATATATTGTTATATATTTTATTATTTGAAATTAGCTATTGATACAAGGTGGAGGAACCGGTTCCTCCACACCTCCTTGAGGGGCATGCCCCTCGCATTTTGCTCTGCCTGCGGTCTCGCAAAATGCACACCCCGGAGCAGGAATGGCATTAATAAATATTTTACTGTGGCAAAATCAAATAAAAGAATTTATTTTCCGATCACGAATTACTGGAAGGTTGTATGTGATTTCTGAGTTTTGGTGAAAAATGCAAAAACGGCGCTGTAAAAAAAGTGAAACCAAAAGTCCGAGTGAGCCATGGAAATGGTCTACTCGGACTTTTTTAATATGTAAAAAGTGAAAAAGTGCAAAACTGTTGAAAACAGGGTATAACGAACACACCGGCAGAAAAATAATTTTTTTGCCGTGTTGAAAAGTATTATTTTGTTGAAAACTCAGGCAGCCAATGCGAGGAATTTTTTCTTCAAATGGAACTTGTGAAGATTAAAACCGCAGCAAATCAGCCCAATTTCTAAATTTAATGCTTTTAAGCCTCTTCTGCGTACACGGGTATACGACCTGTTCCATTTGATAATGCCATTTGCACCCTCGGATTGTATGCTTCGATTCATGCGAAGAAGTGCACCATGAATGCAATTAAGATTGCCCAGAACCTCCTGATGAAACTGCGAAAGTTCTTCATTCAAGCGAATAATCCGATTACCTTTGCATTTGCAGCATTTTTCCTTATGTGGACAAGCTGTACAATCCTCACATTGATAAAATTCTTCTGTTCTGCCATATTTATTGCCCTTAATCGGTCTGCTGTAAAGATAATGAAACTTTTTATTGTTCGGACAAACAGGACAGCCTTCATCATCAATCGGGAAATTTACTGCTCTGTATGGGTCTTCAATATATTTTTTATCATTGCTTGCTTTTTCATACATCGTAAACTTCATATATTTTTTCATCTCGTGTTCTTCGCAATACAGATAATTGTTGAAACTTCCATAGCCTGCGTCTGCAACCGGATATTTGGGATATTTTCCATAAATATTGTTGAATTTTTCCATAAGCGGTACGAAGCAATCCATATCAGATGCAAACTGCTTTACGTCATAAACTGCAATATATTCATCACATACACCGAACTGAACATTGTATGCAGGAAGCAATTGATCATTGCCCATATAGTCTTTTTTCATTCGCATAAATGTTGCGTCGTGGTCGGTTTTTGAATAGCTGTTTCGGTTATCTCCGCAGATGTAAATATGCTCTGAATACTTTTTCAAACGATTAATATATTCTAAAAGATTATCATACAAGCGTAATTCAGGGGATTTATGATGACCTCTGCCACGCTTGACTGTATTAGTATCAAGATTACAAAGCTTTACAAAATGCTGAAGAAGTTCCTCAAGATATTCAACTGCATATTCTTCTCTGGACTCAAATTTTACTCGATATACTGCAATTATTTCGTTCATCTGTGAAAGCACATCAGTAACCTTTAAAAACACTTTCTGAATATTTCTCTGACAGCTCTTTTTCCATACCCAGCTGTATTTATTGGCATTTGCTTCAATTTTTGTTCCGTCAATGTAGCAATGATTTGTATCTACACTTTTTTCTTCAAAAATATACGCATTAATATCTGCAAAAATTTCTTCTATATTTTCTTTTAGAACATTATTCATAAAATTAGCAATTGTCATATGGCTTGGCGGCGGATTGTCGTTAAGAAGCCACATATAACGGATATCTGTTCTGCACAGCTTTTCTATTTTCCGAGTGGATACATATCCATCTTCCATAAATGCAAATAGTATAATCCTCAGCAAAGCTTCTTCATCATATTTTGGTCTGCCTGTTCTGCGTTTCCCACTCGTCAGATATTTATTCAGGTCTATATGATCAAGAACCTCACATAACGAATATACCGGATCTGTTATATCAATTATTGTTGAAATTTCCAATGGTAATTTCAATTGATATGTGTTATAATATTCTTGTGGTACTTTTTTCATTGTAATTTAATAATACCACAAAAAATTACTGCTGTCACGCATTTTTTCGTGACAGCAGTTTTTTTCTTTTTTTACTCTTTTTTTACAGCGCCTTTTCGTTTGAAAGAATATTTTGTTAATCCCACGTAGGTTCTTTACCTGTGGAAATCATTGCATAATACGCAAGAATTTTGGAAGCGTCAGCCGAATCGGTCTTTCTGTCGTTGTTTACATCAGCGGCTTTTTCCTGTGTTGCTGTAAATGAAGCATTTCCGCCTGTCTGTAAATTGGCGTATTCTTGCAGTACAGCTGAAGCG
>JAZNIV010000095.1:0-13063 GCA_045577675.1 Clostridia bacterium | reverse complement strand
TTATTACAGCGATAAGGAAATTACTTAAGGGAAAAATGAGCTGGAGAGTATACGAAATGCTTCGGTTATTTCGGGAACTAAATGGAGAGCAGGAGGAAGGCCTAAGGGTATCGGCTCCGATAAGGTGGCGGAAATTGCCGTTAAAACAGCTGAAATTAAGCGGAAAATAGAAGAAAAGCTGTTGGAGCTTGAAAAGGCAAAAAATGAAGTCACCGGCTACATTCTTGGCATTGATGATTGTCAGACACGCTTGATTTTTAAGCTTCGCTGTTTAAATCTTTTAAGCTGGAACGCTGTTGCCGATCAGGTTGGAGGAATGAACTCAGAGGATTCGGTGAAAAAAAGGTTTTACAGATACCTTGAAAGGTGCAGCTAAAAAAGGTTGTCCTATATGTCACGGAAGAATATGGTAGTATGGCATTGTGAATAAAAGGAAATGCATTTCGGATATCACAAACAGGAGGTGACGGCATGGATCGAAAACGTACCCTGTGCAGAAGGTGCAGAGGGGATTACGAAGCAGCCGGGTTTTTGCCGGTTCCAGCCGGGGTTCAGATTATTAAAAGCCCTTGTAACCTTTGCGGCAGACCGGGTTTTGATTACATTGTGAGAAAGGCAGTTGTGCGGAAAGGAACGGGATAGATTGGCAAAAATTGATTTTTGGCTCACTAAAGAGGGTTTAACGCTTATTCAGGCATACAGCAGGGATTGCCTCAATAAAAGCGAAATTGCAGAAAAGATGGGGATTTCAGCAAAGACCTTCCGGAAGTGGGAAAAAAATAACGTAGGAATTAAAGAGGCTGTTAAGATTGGCAGAGAGCTTACCGATATTAACGTAGAGAACGCAATTTTAAAAAAGGCGCTCGGCTTTGAAACCGAAGAAGTAAAGACGGTTATTAAAGCAAATGGTGATGAAGAGGTAACAACTGTTCGGAAAAATGTGCCGCCTGACGTTTCAGCAGCTTCGGTGTGGCTTAAAAACCGACGTCCGGATAAGTGGCGGGACAAGCCAAGTGATAATGCAAGCAGTATTTACACAAAGCTTGATGAGATTATTGGAGGAATTGATGCTCAGGCTGACGGATAAGCAAAGGGATTTTTGGAGCAACGCAAACAGGCGTTGGAACATTAAGGAGGGTGCAACAAGAAGCGGAAAAACATATCTTGATTACTTCCTTATTCCAAAACGCATCAGAAGCTGCACGGGAGCAGGACTGATTGTCCTTTTAGGTAACACCAAGGGTACTTTAAACCGGAATATTCTTGAGCCTATGCGTTCTATCTGGGGTGACGAGCTTGTAGGGAGCATCGGAAGTGACAATACTGTGACTCTGTTCGGGAAAAAGTGTCATGCACTCGGAGCAGATAAGGTTACGCAGGTGTCAAAGCTGCAGGGGGCAGGCATCGAATATTGTTATGGTGATGAAATTACCACATGGAACGAAGATGTTTTTGCAATGCTCAAATCCCGTCTTGATAAGCCTAATTCAAAATTTGACGGTACCTGCAATCCCGACAGCCCTAACCATTGGCTTTTAAAGTTTTTAGAAAGCGATGCTGATATTTTCAGGCAGCATTACACGATCTACGATAACCCCAATTTATCAGCGGAGTTTGTAAAGAATCTTGAGAGGGAATATAGAGGAACAGTTTATTTTGACCGCTTTATTCTTGGAAAATGGGCTTTGGCGGAAGGTCTTGTATATCCTATGTTTGACCGCGAAAAGCACGTTTTTGATGATGTTCCAAATGGCGGAAGCTACTATATTTCTGTGGATTACGGAACCTTAAACCCGTGCAGTATGGGGCTTTGGTGTGTAAAGGACAAAAGGGCTTACAGAATTAAGGAGTTTTATCATGACGGCAGAACCAAAGGAAAGCTTATGACTGACGAGGAGTACTACGGCTGTTTAGAAGAGCTGGCAGGAGATTTTCCTGTTCAGTATGTGGTGGTGGACCCATCGGCAGCAAGTTTTATTGAGGTCATCAGGAGGCACGGACGTTTTTCTGTTAAAAAGGCTAAGAATAACGTTCTTGACGGTATCAGGTATACGGCAGGACTGATTTCCAAGGACGCAATTTTCATTCATTCCTCCTGTGAAAATTCTTTGAGGGAATTTGGGGCGTACTGCTGGGATACCGCTCAGCCTGATGATAAGCCTTTAAAGCAGAATGACCATGCAATGGACGATATACGTTACTTCTGCTATACCGTTATGAAAAAACTTATTTAATACCCCTTATCTGCCCGCAGTGAGGTAAGTATTTTCAAGGACTGCGGGCAGAAAGGCTATGGAGTATGAACTTATTTAAGAGGGTGATGAATATTTTTGGTTTAAAAAATTCCCTGTCCTCGTTAGGGATTGAAACAAAGCTGTCAGAACAGATGTCTGCGGCACTAAATGTCTGGGAAGGGCTGTATAGGGGAAAAAGCAACCTGTCGCTCGCTTCGGCAATTGCCGCTGAAACCGCAAGGCTTGTGACAATTGAACTAAAGTCGGAAATTTCAGGCTCTGAAAGGGCTGAATATTTAAACAGGCAGTACCGTGATGTACTTTATAATATCCGAAATATAACAGAGCTTGCCTGTGCTAAGGGCGGTGTTGTTTTAAAGCCGTATGTTACAGGAGACCAAATTAAGGTCAGCTGTATTCAGGCGGAGAATTTCGTGCCGACTGAGTTTGATTCGTCAGGAAATATTATTGGTGCGGCTTTTTTAGACAGGTATTTTTCCGGCAACAAGGTATACACACGCATTGAACAGCATGGTTTTGAAAACGGTATATATAAAATTAAAAATACCGCGTTTTTAAGCGACAATGCGTCGGCTCTTGGAAGGCAGGTAAGCCTTAAGGATGTTGAAGTCTGGCGTGAGATTGAGCCTGTGGTGGGCATTAAGGGAATAACAAGTCCGCTATTTACTTATTTTAAAATGCCTATGGCTAACTTTATTGATTCTGATTCACCTTTGGGTGTTTCGGTTTTTGCAAGGGTTACTTCGCTTATTGAGGATGCTGAAAAACAGTATGGCAGACTATTATGGGAGTTTGAGAGCGGTGAACGTGCTTTGTATGTTGACGAGGCAGCTATGCGTCGTGACAGAAGCGGACACCATATTATTCCCGATATGCGTCTTTACCG
The DNA here is from genome assembly GCA_045577675.1 of Clostridia bacterium. Lineage (GTDB taxonomy): Bacteria > Bacillota > Clostridia > UBA1381 > UBA1381 > UBA1738. The sequence continues at coordinate 9,922 of JAZNIV010000095.1, read as the reverse complement.
CCTGTTAAACAGCGGTGATGACACGCTGTTTGAGGACTGGACACCTACTTTAAGAGATGCATCTCTTATTAACGGCTTGAATGAAATCCTGCGAAAAATTGAGTTTAACTCGGGGCTTGCCTATGGTACCCTTTCAAATGTGCTTAACATTGACAGAACAGCAGAGGAAATAAGAGTGTCAAAGCAACGCAGCTATGCGCACGTCTGTGATATTCAGACATCTTTGAGGACAGCATTATCCTCTCTTGTTGAAGCAATGGATACCTTAACAAGTCTTTACGGACTTGCTAAAGCCGGTGAGTACGGTATTTCCTTTGAGTTTGATGACAGCATCGTTGCAGACAGAAAAGCAGAGTTTGAAGAAAAGCTGAAGCTTTGCAATGCAGGTATTATCGAACCGTGGGAAATGCGTAAGTGGTACTTTGGTGAGGATGAGGAAACAGCAAAAAAACGTTCGTGTAGGCCTGTGCATGAACCGGATAAAAATAAGCAGGCAGGAAAGGTATGAGAGTATGAAGAAAGAGCAGATTATGGAGCTTATTCCTGAGCTTTCGGAGGAACAGCTAGATGCTATTATCGGCTTGTATGAGGAGAGCGTTTCGGAGCTTAAAAAGGAGCAGAGCTCTTCCGGTGAGGCAGCAGAAGAAGCCTATAGAAGAGGTATGGCTGATGCTGAAAAGCAGTTTCAGGAGGCTGAATTTGAAAGACTTCTTGAAGATGCACTAAATAAGGCAGGTGCTAAAAACAGCAAGGCACTGCGTGCACTTCTTGATATGGAAAATATCAGCCTTTGTGACGGGGCTTTAGAAGGGCTTTCAGAGCAGCTTGATGCCATTAAAAAGGAAAGTGGTTATTTGTTTTGCGACGAGGCACAAATGCCAAGATTTACGTCAGCTGCAGCGTCAAGCGGAGAAAGGCTTGACTTAGAAAAGCTCTCCTATAAGGAAAGGCTTAAGCTTTACAGGGAGTCTCCTGAGCTATACAGAAGCCTATCAAGATAAAAATGTGTTAATTAAAGGAAGGAAGATGTTTTTATGTCAATGACAAGAATTTCAGATTTGGTTAATCCTAAGGTTATGGCAGATATGATTTCTGCCAAGATTGAAAACAAGATTGTGGTAGCACCTTTTGCTAAGGTGGACGATACCTTAGCAGGTGTTGCAGGCGACACAATTGTTGTTCCGCAGTACTCATATATCGGAGATGCTGATGATGTTGCAGAAGGTGTTGAGGTTGATACAACTACATTAATCACAACAACTACAGAGGCAACTATCAAAAAGGCTATGAAGGCTGTTGAGCTTTCTGATGAGGCTGTTCTTTCGGGCTACGGTAATCCGATTGGCGAAACAAACAACCAGCTTGCGGCAGCGATTGCAGCAAAGGTGGACAATGACGCTATGGATGCTCTGCAGACAGCAAGTACTACATATGATGCAGCCGGCATTATCTCTTACGACGGTATTATCGATGCTATCGACAAGTTTGGCGAAGAATCAAACTGTCAGAAGGTTATTTTCGTACATCCGTCACAGCTTACACAGCTTCGTCATGACGAGGACTTTATCTCCTGCGAAAAGTACACAGGTAATGTTATATTAAGCGGTGAGATTGGTATGATTGCAAATACAAGAGTTGTGCCAAGTAAAAAGGTTCCGCTGGTTGACGGAAAGTATGTTTGTCCGGTTGTAAAGATTGAAAATGACCAGGAAACAGAGGACGAAACTCCGGCACTTACAATATACCTAAAAAGAGATACTAATGTCGAGGTGGAAAGACAGACACTAAAGCGAGTTACAGATATTTCTGTTGATAAGTTCTATACAGTTGTGCTTTCAAATGACAGCAAGGTTGTGCTTGCGAAGTTTAGCGAAAGTGCTGAGGGCTAAGAAGTATGATTGCTGATTTGTTTTTTTACACAGAATTTTGCGGTGGGGACTTGAAGGTTCCTGCCGCAGAGTTTGAAAGGTGGGAAAGATGTGCATCAGGTGAGCTTGCACGCATTACATGCGGAAAAAGCAACGCATCAAAGGATGAGTGCATTAAGGCTTGTGTATGCGAGATGGCGGAGCTTTTGTATCAGGATATGCTGCGTGGTGAAATTGTTTCTGAAAATAATGACGGATATTCTGTTACATATAAAAACGGGGACAGTAAAACAGAGCTTATCGCTATAGCAAAAAGACATCTTTCCGGAACAGATTACTTGTATCGGGGTGTTGGAAATGACAACTAACGCAAAGGTCACTTTATGGCATTTTGATAAAAATACGGAAAGCTTCCGACGGGCTGTTTTTGAAAATGTATATGTAAGCAGAAAAGAGAAGATTTCTAAAAACAGAATTAAGCAGAGGGGATTTTACAGTGAAGATAATTGCAAAATCCGTATCCCGACACAGGAAAATATTGAAGCTGCAGTCGGGGATTATGTTTATATAGGCGAAAGCAGCAGCGAAATTCCGGACAGAAGCATGGCGTTAAAGCTTGTGGAGATAAGCGACAACAGAAGAGGTGCTTCGCCCCACTGGAGGCTTTCCTGCGGAGGTTAAGCTATGATTATTGATAAGATAAGAGATTTTATGTTGACTTGTCCGCTTCTTGAAAATGGCAGTATTAATATTAACTGTCTGGGAAGCAAGCCTGTTTGTTATTCCATTGAACAGGTTGCAAAGGAGCCTGTTGTAAAAAGATATTGCGACGGCGGGGCCTTAAAGCAGTGCTGCTTTATATTTGCTGTACGTGACAGCTATGATGAGGTGCCGGAGTTTAATATAGAGGCGGCAGAGCTGATGGAACAGATTGAAGGCTGGGTTGAGCAGCAAAATATGGTTGGAAATCTGCCGCAGCTTGAGAATAGCCATCTTTTTCCGGAAAGTATTGAGGTTACTTCAAGCGGGTCAATGTTTGACAGCACAATCGACAGTGCAAGGCTGCAGATAGAATTTCGCCTTTTATACAGGCAGGAAAGATAAGGAACATAAAATATAGCAAAAGGAAAGGGTTGTTTTTATGATTAAAAGAAGTGAAAAGCTGGCATTTATGCAGGTGACAGAGGGCGAAAGTAAGGTTTTTAAGCGTATGACAGGCTTTACAGAGCTTTCTGTTTCAAAAAATCCAAAGGAATATTCGAGAAAGTATATTGATGAGGATATGGAAAGAAGTGCCGTTGTCGGATATGCTCCGGCTATATCATATAAGTTTGATGTGGAGCCGGGAAACAGCGTGCATAATGTTTTTTGTAATGTGGCAGACCGTGAGCTGACAGGAGCAGATACGGAATGCATAATTGTTATTGCTGATATTTCATCCTGTGATGAAAACGGTAGCTGCAAGGCGGTTAAGAGAAATTTTTCAATTATTCCGTCAGGTGAGGGTGACGATGCCGATACCTATACCTGCAGCGGTAGCTTAAAGGCAGCCGGCGAAAAGCAGTTCGGAACGGCAACAAGCGATGATGACTGGCAGACAATAAGCTTTATAGAAGAATAGGGACATAAAAAATACAGGGCAAAAAAGGAGGATTTATATGAGCATTTTAACAGATATGCTTGCTGACTATGTGGTGGCAGATGGAGTTAGTTATCCGATTAACACCGATTTTCGGGTGTGGCTTGAGTTTGACAGAATAATAAATTCACGAAAGATAAAGACGGAAAATAAAACCGAACGGATATTTAAGCTTTGTTTTAGGCAGGAGGAATCGGTTATGCTGCCCCGCACTGCTATTTCTGCACTTTCTGCCCTGTATGAGTTTTATTTGCGTGAAAAGCCACATGCTGGCGGCAAAGAATCAGCAAAACGTGTATTCTCCTTTGAAGAGGATGCAGACTATATTTATGTGGCTTTTCTTACGCAGTACCAAATAGATTTATTATCTGTTCCATATTTGCACTGGCACGTGTTTTTGGCACTTTTAAACGGACTTGAGGATAATAGAAGGCTGATGAAAATGATTGCGTTAAGAGGTGTTAATGTCGCCGAAATAAGTGACAAAGAACGTAGGAAATATTATCAGAAGCTTCAGGAGCTTTACGCACTTTCAGATAACAGAACTGAGGCTGAAAAGGAAAATGATGCCGCTGAGATTTTGTTTAGTGTAATGTAGGGACAGATAACTTAGGAATACGAGGTGATTAAGTGGGAAACGGTGAAAAAAAATTTGATGACCTTGCAGAAAAGATTGTGTCAAGCTTTAAAAGCAGTCTTGAAAAACAGACAAAGCTGCAAATACCCGATGTTGGGAAATACCTGTCACAAAATGTTGCAGGAGGGCTTGTAAAAAATGATAAGCTTGTTGTTGAAGCATTTAATGCTATGCTTGAAAAGCTTAAATATCAAAGAGAATTTGATATTATTAATGAGGCGGAATACTACCGTCAGCTTGAGAGATTAAGGGACAGATATTTTTCCTACGGAACTAAAAATTGGGTCAAGTATACTGAGGAAATCTATTCCTATCAGAAAAAAACGCTTGAAACTGAAAAGGAAAATATAACAAAGCTTTATGGTGAGGTTGCCGATTATGCTGAGGAAAGAATTAACGATGTGGTTAAAAGACAGCAGAAGGCTGCCGAGAAAATTAATGATTTTGGCGGACTTTTTAACACCAACACGGTTCATATAGGCGACGAAACCGATGTTTACTATACTCTTCACAATCTTGAGCATGATATAGAGATTATAAGAAGGTATGGTGAGGGGATAAAGGAAATTGAGGCACGTCTTTCGGAGCTTGGTGTAAGCGGTGAGGCGTCAAATGGTATTTTTGATGCAATTAAGGAATTCGACTTCGAGGACGGATACAGCTTTATACGTGCTCTTTTGACCTCCTCCGATACAGAGCTTACAAGCTTTGCAGAAAATCTGCAGCTTAAAAAAGCTCTTGCTGAGGGGATTTCAGCAGACCAGTACGAGGATGAATTTGCAAAAGGCTTAAACGACGCAATAAATAATATGAAAAGAAAGCTGGCAGATGCAGGCTATGAAATACCTGAAGGCTTTGTTTTAAGCGGAAGCCTGTCGGCACAGAAGTTTGGCGAGGCGTTTTTAGAAGGCCTTGAAACACAGCTTGACGCGATAAGAACGAGGATTGAAGAGTTTAATAACAGTCTTAGTATTGACCTTAATGCACCTGCTGCCCAAACTACATATAACACAACAAATACATCTTATAACATACAGTCGCCGGACAGCAGCGATACAGTTGAACAAATCAAACGGTATGAAGCTGTTAAACGGCTGTCGGGAGTGAACTAAAGGAGGTATAATGCTTAGTATTAAATTTTATAACGAAACGGGAAGTATTACCTTCGGGGGCGGAAAATCCGATTCGCCGTGGAGGATTACCTCAGCTGAGGGACTTGCCATTTGCGGCAAAACCTTTACCACTGCACGTTTTGCAGGTCAGGACGGTCAGGAGACGACATCGGTTGTGGGAAATGCAAGAACAATAACCCTAAGCGGCGATATTACTATGGGTGAAAATTTTGCCGCGGAGCTTTCGTCTTGCCTCGCGGTACTTGAAGAGGAGGGCTGGCTGGAAGTTACATCTTCCTTTGGAGTGCGTAGAATTCAGGCAAGATGCTGTGAATTTTTGCAGGGGGAAAGAAAGGGCAAATATCTTTTGTTCACTGTTCAGTTTATTTGCGATTCTCCTTATTTTGAGGATTGCAACAGGACAGAGGTAGCGATTTTTCGTGAAATTCCGCTTCTTGATAAAAGCTTCACATTTCCGGGGATGTTCTCAAAAAGAATATCAAAAAGCGAACTTAGATATGCCGGTAATGCTAAAGCAGAGCCTATATTCTTTATTGAAATTGATGAAGGAGCTAAAGGAGATAATATTCTTGCCCTTTATAACCACACAAGCGGTGAGTGTTTAAAATTTAACTATAGCGGAGCTATGGGTGAGTGCATTACTGTTGATGTGGAAAAAAGAAAGATTTATAACGCTGATGGCGAAAATCTGCTCAAATATCTTGCTGACGACAGCTTTTTTGACGGCTTTCATCTTTATCCCAGAGTTAATGAAATTGAGGTTATCAATAACAATATGAATACAGGAATTACGGTAATCTGCCGATATTCAAATAAATATTCGGAGGCGGTGCTTATATGACGTTACTGTTTTATGACTTTGAATTTAATCTTCTTCTTGCAGAACCAAAGCTTGTAAGGTCGAAGTGGACAGTGTACTATAACGGTGTCGGAAGCTTTGAGGCACATCTTCCGCTCTCTTCAGAGGCTGTAGGACTTGTTACCGATAACAGATACTTAGTTGTGGTGCAGGACGGACTTTCTGCAATTGTTGTAGGAAGTGAGCTAAAGGACGAGCTTGTTATTTACGGACGGACCTGCAACTGGCTTTTGTCAAAGCGGATAACGCCTGAGCTTGAGACTGTTACGGGAGCTGCAGGAGCTTTGGCGGAGGGATTTGTAAATACGGCATTTTCCGATGTGGAGAATTTTGTGACAGGGACTATTGATGCCGGTGAAAGCATTGAATTTGAAAGCAGGCAGGCAACAACTCTTGAGGTTGTTACCGATTGTCTTAGTCAGAAAAAGCTTGGGCATAGGGTTACATTTGATGTTGCAGCTAAGCAATGGGTGTTTGATGTTATAAAAGGCAGTGAAAATGACCTGATTATGTCAGAGGCGAACAAAAATGCTTATGATACAAGAATTTTAGCAGATATTCTTGAGCTTGCAACCTGCGGTAGGTTCTATAAGGAAACCGAAAATGGTTATGAAAGTACTGTTTTAGAGGGCGATGTGCAAAAAACGGGCATTTATCGCTGGGAAGCAGAACTTGACGGTAGAGCAAGCGGCGAAGCGGCAGTCAGTCTTGGTAAAATGACAGAAAAGAATGAAATCACGCTAAAGGCTCGTAATACAATGCTTGGCAGAGATTACAATTTGGGCGACATTGTGAGAGTGCAGATAATTAAGGGCGAATACCGTACAACTGTAAAAAAACGTATTTCCGGTGTTGAGATACGCTTTGAACAGGGGGCATGCGGTGAACAGCCCATTTTTGAGGAGGTCTGATAAATGGCGTATAAATGCAGTTTTATGGATAATGAGGTTTATTCGGCACAGGATGTGAATGAAGTGATTTCTCACCTGACGTCAGCAGGCTTTAGTTTTAACGGATTTAATCTTAGCATTGGTGTTATTTAGGAGAAAAGACTTAGCTTGCAGGAGGAATATATATGAATGGGATTAAAACAGCAGCTTGCACTGCTTTTGGTGCGTTGGGTGCATGTACGGTCACGCTTTTTGGAGGCTGGGATAAGGATATGACAACACTCATTACTTTAATGGCTATTGATTTTGTAATGGGGTTAGTCGTTGCCGCGGTGTTTAAAAACAGCCCGAAATCTGTCAACGGTGCGGTAGACAGCAGTTCATGCTTTGAAGGGCTTTGCAAAAAATGTATGATACTTTTATTTGTCCTTGTGGCACACAGGCTTGATGTGTCGCTGGGTGTGGATTACATAAAGACAACGGCTATAATCGGCTTCATTGCTAATGAAGCAATTTCTGTTATTGAAAATGCAGGGCTTATGGGTATGCCGCTTCCGAAGGTTTTTATAAGGGCTATTGATATTCTGAAAAAGGATGATGACGATGAGGAATATTTCTGATTTACACCCGTATCTTAGGGAAAAGGTTAAACAGCTTAAGTCAGAGTGTGAAAAAAACGGACTTATAATCGGCATAGGAGAGTGCCTTAGAACGGTAGAGGAACAGAATAAGCTTTATGCTAAAGGACGTACGTCTGCCGGAAGGATAGTTACAAACGCAAAAGGCACAAGCTTTTCATCTATGCATCAGTGGGGGGTTGCAGTTGATTTTTACCGTGCCGACGGAAAAGGAGCTTATAATACAGAAGGGGACTTTTTTAAAAGGGTTGGAGAAATAGGAAAAAAGCTGGGACTTGAATGGGGCGGCGACTGGAAAAATCCGGTGGATATGCCGCATTTTCAGCTCCCTGACTGGGGAAGTACTACAAAGCTTTTGAAAAAGCAGTATAAGACTCCGGAAAATTTTATTAAAACATGGAAGGATGCAGCTATGACGGTAGAAGAAAAAAAGGCCTTTGAGGCACTTGTTCAGGAAGTACAACGGCTTAAGGATAACAGTGAAAGGATATATAAATATACTGCTGATATTCCAAAGTGGGCAAGACCCACTGTTCAAAAGCTTTTGGACAAGGGTATTTTTGCAGGTATGGCAGAGGATAACTTGAATTTGTCAGAAACTTTAATGAGAATGCTTGTTATTAATGACCGTGCAGGAATATATGACAAAGAAAGCTGATGCATAAAGCATCAGCCTGAATTATGCACAAACCCGCCGCAAAAGCGGCGGGTTTGTCGGTTTAGACGGGAGTTTTTTACTCCCGTTTTTTGCTTATTTACCTAAAAGCTTACTGAAAAAGCCGCCTTTTTCTTCTGATTTAACCTCAGCAGGTGTTTCCTGCTTTGGCTCAGGCTTTACTTCCTCAACTTTTGGCTGTGGCTTTGGTGTATTGTGATGCTCCGGCTTCTTGTACTCACCGTCACGTCTTGGTGGTCTGTTACCGCCGTTGTTTCTCGGTCCACGATTTCCGCCGGCCTCACGTCTTTGAGGTCTTTCCTCATAGCCTTCCGGCTTTTCCATTGTTTCCTTGTGTGAAAGGCTGATTTTGCCTGTTTTTTCGTCAATCTTCATTACCTTTACGGTAAGTGTCTGACCAACTTCAATATAGTCCTCAACTTTATCTACACGCTTATAATCAAGCTCTGAAATGTGGCAAAGTCCGTCCTTGCCCGGAAGAATTTCCACAAAAGCACCAAAATCGGTAATAGTCTTAACTGTTCCCTCATAAACCTCGCCAACCTCAGGCTCTTTAACAATCAGCTCAATAGCAGCTCTTGCAGCATCGCCTGATGCCTGGTCAACAGCGAAGATGTGGATTGTGCCATCTTCTTCAATATCAATTTTAGCTCCGGTATCGGCAACGATTTTCTGGATAACCTTTCCGCCCTGACCGATAACCTCGCGAATCTTGTCAACCTCAATCTTCATTGTAGAAACCTTAGGTGCATATGGTGAAAGCTCTGCTCTTGCCTCAGGAATTGCCTTTAACAGCACGTCATCAATAATCATTTCACGACCTGCCTTAGTTTTAGCAAAGGCTTCGGCAATAACCTCGTAGGTAAGACCGTCATTTTTAATATCAACCTGAATTGAGGTAATACCCTTCTTTGTTCCGGCTACCTTAAAGTCCATTTCGCCGTAGAAGTCCTCAAGTCCCTGAATGTCAACCATAGTTGTAAAGCCGTTATCTGTTGTGATAAGACCGCAGGAGATACCTGCAACAGGGGCCTTAATCGGAACACCTGCAGCCATAAGTGCAAGAGTTGAACCGCAGACAGAACCCTGTGAGGTTGAGCCGTTTGATGAAAGAACCTCAGAAACAGTTCTGATTGCATATGGGAAATCCTCTTCTGACGGAAGAACAGGAACGAGTGACTTTTCTGCCAAAGCACCATGTCCGATTTCACGGCGTCCCGGACCACGTGATGGCTTTGTTTCGCCAACTGAGTATGACGGGAAGTTGTAGTGATGCATATATCTTTTAGACTCTTCTGTGTCGATGCCGTCAAGTCTTTGCATTTCAGCAAGAGGTGCCAAGGTTGCAACAGTCATAACCTGTGTCTGACCTCTTGTGAAAAGACCTGAACCATGAGTTCTCGGAAGCAGGTCAACTTCAGCGGATAATGGTCTTATCTCGTCAAGACCTCTGCCGTCAACACGCTTTCCTTCAACGAGCCATGCTCTTACGATTTCCTTCTGCATTTTGTATAAAAGCTCGCCGAGTGTTTCTGAAAGGTCAGGGAACTGCTCCGAAAGCTTTTCGATGATTTCGTCCTCA
>JAZNIV010000094.1:0-17962 GCA_045577675.1 Clostridia bacterium | reverse complement strand
TTTACCCTTAAACACCTTATAAAGCGGCGGCTGAGCAAGATAAATATTTCCGTTCTCGATAAGCGGACGCATATATCTGAAGAAGAAGGTAAGCAGAAGTGTTCTGATGTGAGAGCCGTCCACGTCGGCATCGGCCATAATAATTATTTTGCCGTACTTCAGCTTGGTAATATCAAACTCCTCACCAATTCCTGCACCCAATGCCTGAATTACAGGAAGCAGCTTTTCATTTGAATAAACCTTGTCAATTCTTGACTTCTCAACATTCAGCATCTTACCCCAAAGCGGCAGAATAGCCTGAAAACGTCTGTTTCTGCCCTGCTTAGCAGAGCCTCCTGCAGAGTCTCCCTCGACAATATAAATCTCTGCATAATCCGCACCCTCATCAGTACATTTTGCAAGCTTTCCTAAAAGTGACGCATTATTTCCCTGTGCACTTTTACGTGCTGTTTCACGGGCTTTTCTTGCAGCCTCTCTTGCACGGGATGCCGTAAGTGTTTTTTCAATGATGGTTCTTGCAACTCTTGGATTTTCCTCAAGAAATGCAGACAGTTTATCATTCAGTGCATTTTCAACTAAGGTTCTTGCCTCTGAATTTCCAAGCTTTGTCTTTGTCTGGCCCTCAAACTGTGCCTCGGTTACCTTAACACTGATAATCGCAGTTAAGCCCTCACGAGTGTCCTCACCCGATAAATTTGCCTCTTTTTCTTTTAGCAGATTATTCTTTCTTGCATAGTCATTAATTACTCTTGTAAGACCTGCCTTAAAGCCGGTTTCGTGAGTACCGCCGTCCATGGTATGAATATTGTTAGCAAAGCTTAAAAGTGCTTCGCTGTATGCATCGGTATACTGCATTGCAACCTCAACCATCATATCATTTCTCTGTGCCTCAAAATAGATTATATCATCATGAAGAGCATCCTTATTCTGATTAATATATGAAACAAATTCCTTTATTCCGCCTTCAGCATAAAGCTCAACACTTTCAGGATTTGCAGTACGTTTATCAGTAAAAATAATCTTAATACCTTTATTTAAAAATGCCTGTTCACGAAGCCTTTTTAAAAGCACCTCATAGTCAAATTCGAGTGTTTCAAAGATTTCAGCATCCGGCTTAAAAGTAATTTTAGTACCCGTTTTATCTGTGTCACCAATGACCTTCAGTTCACAGGTCGGCTTACCTCTTTCATAGCTCTGATAATGGATATGTGCCCCGTCTGAAACCTCAACCTCAAGCTTTTCGGAAAGTGCATTAACAACAGACGAACCCACACCGTGAAGACCGCCGGAAACCTTATATCCGCCGCCGCCGAACTTACCGCCGGCATGGAGAATTGTAAGTACAACCTGAACAGTCGGAATACCCTCCTGAGGATGGATACCTACCGGAATACCGCGGCCGTTATCAATAACAGTGACGGAATTATCGGCATTAATATCAACCTTAATTTCGGTACAGTAGCCTGCAAGTGCCTCATCTATAGAGTTGTCCACAATCTCATAAACCAAGTGGTGAAGACCTGCTGCTGAGGTAGAACCGATATACATGCCCGGTCTTTTTCTTACCGCCTCCAAGCCTTCTAAGACCTGAATTTGGTTTTCGTCGTATTTTGTTTCAATCTTTTCCATTACTTTTAACTCCTACTTCAAATAATTATATTATCGGATTTTGCTCTCCTGTAAAGTGTACGTGATGCAAGTGATGAAATATATACTAAGGTTTTGCCGTTCTCTACTGTTACAATAAAGGATTTCGGCAAATCCTCGGTTACGTCTATTACTGCTCCGTTTTTCTGTGCGTCTGTAAGATAGCCTCTTGTCTGGTAAGACACAGTAGTGTTGTCCATATCAAATATCCCGACAACAGTCTTTAAATCGACCACAACGTCGTTTCCTAAATGAAGATACATAGGCTATCCCTCCTGTACTTTTCCGTTAGTAACCTTAAAAATTTTAGTTCCTCCGGTTTCTTCAGCAGTATCAATATCGGTGCAGGTTAGTATTACCTGCTTCCCACGGATTTTTTCGGTTAAATATGTCCTGCGTGTGATGTCAAGCTCGCTCATAATGTCGTCTAAAAGAAGGACAGGGTACTCATTCCTTACTGAATTAATATTTTCCATCTGTGCCATTTTAAGACTTAATACGGCGGTTCTCTGCTGACCCTGAGACGCATAGGTTTTTACCTCTTTATCGTCAATAAAAAGTCTTAAATCGTCTCGCTGAATACCGTAAAGGCTTGAGCCGTTTTCAATTTCACGAAGGCTAACCGCCTCAAGCTTATTAAGAAAACCTTCCTTACTTATTATATCACATTCCACGCTCGGTGTATAGACCAAATTCAAATTTTCTCCGCTTATATTGTTATGAATTTCCTTTGCAAAACCATTTAAGCTCTCGACAAAATCACGTCTATATTCCATTATTCTGCTACCGTCCTCAGCAATCTGTTCGTTCCAAACAGAAAGCATAGGGTCCTCGGTTTTTGCTGCAAATTTCATTTTCTTTAAAAGAGAATTTTTCTGTGCAAGATTCTTATGATACGAAATGAGGCTTTTTAAGTACACAGGGTATAGCTGACTTATTGCCTCGTCTAAAAATCTTCGTCTTAGCTGCGGTGCACCTTTAATAATCTCCAAATCCTCCGGTGAGAACATAACAACGTTTAAATACCGCATAAGCATTGAAAGCTTTGTTATTGGAACATTATTGATTTTCACTGTTTTTTTGCCGTTTGGCAAAAGCTGCATAACCGCTCTGTAATCTCTTGATGAATCTGAAAACACAACAGAAAGCCTTGCGAATTCTGCACCGAACTTAATTAGCTCAGTATCGGATTTTGTGCGATGGCTCCTACCATGAGAAAACAGGTAAATTGCCTCTAAAAGATTGGTTTTTCCCTGTGCATTATTACCGTAAATCACATTGGTATCTTCGCAAAACGTTATGCTTTCTCTTTCATAATTACGAAAATTCGTAACAGACAAGCTTTTTACCTTCATTATACCACCGTTAACTCAAATACTTCGTCCTCAAAATCAACCACAACAACATCTCCCGGATAGATTTTCTTTCCACGCATAGTGCAAGCCTCACCATTTAGTGACACGATTCCGTCTAAAATCATTTCCTTTGCAATCGCACCGATTTCTGCAATACCGGAAAATTTTAAAAGCTGGTCAAGTTTTATAAATTCTGTTGTAAGTTTTATTTCTTCCTTATGAAATTCCATACATCCTACCTCTAATTCGTTGTTCTGGTAACTTCTATAACTCCGGGTAACTGCGATATCCTCGTCATAGCCCTTTGCAGCTCGTCAGTACCGTGAATTTCCACGCCGAAGGTCATTACCGACATCCCGTCCTTTGTGCTGCGTGCGTTTACTGAAACACAGTTTAAGGAAAGCTCTGCAATCACTGTCGTAACATGCATCATCATACCCGGTGTATCCTCAGCCTCAACACGAAGCGTTGCAATATAGGAGCTTTTATTCTCACCCGTCCAGCTTACCTTTATAAACCGGTTTTTATCCTCAGGCGAAAGAACCTCCGGCTGAATATTCGGGCAGTCCGCTCTATGCACAGAAACACCTCTGCCCTTTGTTATAAAGCCAACAATTTCGTCTCCCGGTACAGGGTTACAGCATTTGGAAAGTCGAACCAGACAGTTATCAATTCCCTTGACTTCAATGCCGTTTGAATTGTTTTTCCTGCGGATTGTATGAGTAGGTCTTAAATTCTCCGGTTGATTTTGTTTCTGCTCTTTTATATATTCTTCGCGAAGCCGGATAACAACCTTCTGAGAGGAGAGACCGCCATAGCCTACACCTGCAAACAAATCTTCAATACCATTTAAATTATACTTTCTGTAAAGCGGTTTCAGCCATTCCTCACGAAACAGCTTATTAAACGGTATATTTAAACGTCTTGCCTCTTTTTCGAGTATATCCTTGCCGTGAATTATATTTTCATCACGGCGTTCATTTTTAAGCCATTGATTAATCTTACTTTTTGCCTGCGAGGTCTTAACAATTTTGAGCCAGTCACGGCTCGGTCCTTTTGCCTGCGGCGAAGTCAATATTTCTATAATATCGCCGTTTTGCAGCTTATAGCTGTTAGTAACAATTTTTCCGTTTGCCTTTGCTCCCACCATTTTGCTGCCCACCTGCGTATGAATTGCAAAAGCAAAATCAATAGCTGTAGAGCCATTTGGTAGTGGAATAACCTTACCATGCGGCGTAAATGCAAACACCTGATCGGAAAACATATCAATCTTCAGGCTGTTCATAAACACATCAGCATCCATAATATCTGCCTGTGTTTCCATAAGCTTGCGAACCCACTCAAGCTCTTTATCCATTGAGTCCGCACCGGATTTACCCTCCTTATATTTCCAGTGAGCTGCGATACCCTCTTGTGCAACCTTATGCATTTCATGGGTACGAATCTGGATTTCAAAGGGTGTTCCGTCCCTGCCCACAACCGTTGTATGCAAGGACTGATACATATTCGGCTTAGGCATTGCGATATAATCCTTAAACCGCATCGGGAGCGGTGTATACATTTCATGCACCATACCCAAAACCGCATAACATTCAGCCACCGTATTTACAATAACACGCACTGCGAACAAATCGTAAATTTCGTCAATTGTCTTATTCTGTGCATACATTTTACGGAAAATACTGTAAAAATGCTTTGCACGTCCGGTAACCTCGCACTCAATGTTGTTTTCACACACACGCTTTTTAAGCGTATCAATTATATCGGCAACAAATGCCTCTCTCTCACTCTTTTTCTTATTTATACTTTCTGCAATTTCCTCATACGCAACCGGGTCAAGATATTTAAGTGACAAATCCTCAAGCTCAGATTTGATTTTAGAAATACCAAGACGGTGTGCTAAGGGTGCATAAACATCCAGAGTTTCCTTTGCTATATACAGCTGTTTTTCCTGCGGCATAAAGCCAAGAGTACGCATATTATGCAGGCGGTCAATCAGCTTTATCATAACCACACGAATGTCCTTGCTCATTGCAAAGAACATCTTTCTAAGGTTTTCGACCTGCTGTTCCTGATGGTCTTGGTACTTGATTTTTTTCAGCTTTGTTACGCCGTCCACAATTTCTGCCACATTTTTGCCGAACAGCATTACAATATCGTCAAAGCTGTAGGTTGTATCCTCAATAACGTCATGCAAAAGTCCTGCACAAATCGCCACACAGTCCATTGAAAGCTCAGCTGCAATATACGCAATCTGCACCGGATGAATTATATAAGGCTCACCTGATTTTCTGAATTGATTTTTATGGGCAGCCTTCGCCATACGATAAGCAACGTAAATCATATCTGTATTTGCTCTGGGGTTGCTTGCCTTAACCATTTCAATTATCTTGTCAACAATAACATCAGTCTCATCTGCTATCTGCGGAAGTGTTTCAGACGGATTAAATATTGCGGTATTCAGTTTTTTATCCATATTCCACACTCCTTATCTATTTTTTTATATCCTTTAGTAAAAGCTGCAGATTTTCTGTGCCTTGATATACATTTATATTCATAGTAAAAGCAATATTGACTATATCGCCCGTATTAATTTCGTCGGCATATTCGCCCATACCAAAGCCTACTGCATTAAATGCAGAGGAACCGTCTGTTAAACGAAGTCTTATATGCTTTCCGTCTGCTCCCATCTTATTAACAGACATAACCCTAAGCCCCATAGCAGAAAAAACAGGGTTTTCATTCGCCTCACCAAACGGCTCAAGACAAGATAAAAGCTTTGCCGCCGCCATTGTAATTCCGCTGCCGCTTAAATTGCAGTCAATCTTTATTTTTGGAATAAGGCTTATACCCTCAAGCTGCCTCTTAGCATACGCATTTATTCTTTCACGAAATTCATCAAGCTTATCCTCGTTTATACTAAGCCCTGCAGCCTGAGAATGTCCGCCAAAGGCGGTCAAAACTTCGTCACTGTCAGCAAGTGCATCAAAGAGGTTTAATTCTTCTATAGACCTTCCTGAGCCTTTACCCTTACCATTTTCGCAGGAAATAAGTATGCACGGACGGTAAAGCCTCTCACACAGCCGTGCGGCAACTATTCCAATCACGCCGTGATGCCAGTTTTCGCAGCAAAGAACATATACAAGCTGCTCCTTTTTAAAGCTTTCTATCTGTCCTTCAGCCTCTTCCAAAATTTTCTGTTCTATTCCCTGTCGCTTCCGGTTAGTTTCATTTAAGTACTCTGCAATTTCAATAGCTCGTTTCTCATCATCACAGGTCATAAGCTCAACGGCAATTTTCGCATTTTCAAGCCGTCCGGCAACATTAAGCCTCGGAGCAACCGAAAATGCAAGCATTGTACTGTCCAAAGGCTTTCCCGATACTCCGGAAGCAGCTAAAAGCGCCTTTATACCCTTATTTTTTGTGTTTTCAATAACTTTAATTCCCTTATCAACAATGATTCTGTTTTCGTCACAAAGCGGAACTACATCTGCAATAGTACCGATTGCCACCATATCGACATATTCCAAAAATACATTTTTTGTATTTAGTCCGAGTTTTATTGCAAGTGCAAGCACAAGCTTAAATGCCACTCCCACACCGGCAAGACCGTCAAAGGGATATGTACTGTCAATGCGTTTGGGGTTAATTACAGCAACCGCCTTTGGAAGCTCCTCCTTGCAGGTGTGATGGTCGGTTATCACAACGTCAAGCCCCTGAGTTTTTGCGAAAGCCACCTCGCCAACCGCAGTTATTCCGCAGTCAACTGTAATTAAAAGCTTTGTACCGGCACGTGCCAGCTTGTTAATTGCCATTATGTTTATTCCGTAGCCCTCCGAAAAGCGGTCAGGAATATAATAGTCTACATCAGCACCAATGCTTTTTAAAAACTTATAAACTGTAGCAGTCGAAGTAATTCCGTCAACGTCATAGTCACCGTATATAACAATTTTTTCCTTTTCATTAACTGCCTTTAAAATTCTTTCTGCAGCCTGCTCCATATCGTTAAGTAAAAACGGATTATGAACATTTTCAAGACTCTTTTTAAAAAAAGACTCCACAGCATCGTCTGCCACATTGCGGTTCATCAGAATAACAGCAATTGCCAAAGGCAGATTATGCCTTGCAGCAAATGCCGAAACATCCTCTTTTTTAAGTTGCTTATTACGATATTCCCAAATCTTTTCCTGCATCTTTTTCTCCACAAACATTTGATATTTTATTATACCACTTTTTTAAGATTTTTTCAAGTAAAATTGCCGTTTTTCGTGCATATTTTTTTCAAAAAACGGACAGGATATAAACGGTGACGAAAGGAAGTGATTCAGATGCCAAACAACAATAACACAAACAACAATCAAAATTCTAACAACAACCAGAATAACAACCTGAACAAGAACAACAACCAGAACAACAATATGAATAAGAATTCTAACAGCAACAAGAATTCTAACAGCAATTCAAACAACAGATAAGCAGAGCTAAATACTGCAAAAAATACGTCAGCAGCTTTGCTAAAATCAGACAACAGACAAACCCGCCATTTTTATGGCGGGTTTTCGCTATAATTCTCTTTTCGTGTTTTGCGTTGTCTGTAGTTTTTCTCACAGCTTCCCTTACGCAATATTTTTATTCATTTTTATATATTCTGCTGCCTTTTCAAATTCGTCACGGAATTTAAACCTGATGGTAACACCCCCACCCTCATGAACCAAAATTTCATCTACTAGCTCAATTAAGAGTGGTCTTGTAAGTGAAGATATATTTCCGAACTTCTTAAAATGACTGATAAACTCATTTTCCTCTGTGATGCCGTTTTCGTATTCCTCTTTGGTTTTATTAAGATTTTCAAGCATTAAATCTATCGTCTTTATTTTCTCGTTAAGATTTTCCTTTATAGACATATACTCCTGCTTTGAAATTATTCCGCTTTTAAAGTCAGGGTATAAATCAACCAGCATTTTCATACACTTTTCCCGTTCAGCCGTCTGAGACGCAATGGTTTTGGATATATGTGCAGATTTATCCTTTCGTTTCCCGCTTGAGTTGATTATTTTTAAAAGCTCATCATATTCAACTGCCAGATCAATCATTTTCTGCACCGTTTTCAGTACCACCTTTTCCAATGCATCAATTCTGATTGTGTGATTAGTACAAGCTGATTTTTTCATTTTCCGAGAAGTAGCACAGCGGTAATAATGGTATGTTCCGTAAGAATGGATATTTGTTTTTTTATTCATTCCCCTGCCGCAATCTGCACAGCGGACAAAACCGGAAAACAAGTCAACCTCCTTTTTCTTTGGCGGCTTTCGTATATTTTTCCCGAAAAGAGACTGTGCTTTATAAAACGTCTCCTTGTCTACGATAGCCTCATGCGTACCTTCAACAATAATCCAATTTTCCTTTGGTATACTTCGGCACTGCTTAATTTTATAGCTCATTGTAGTATTTTTGCCCTGAACCATATTTCCTATATACATTTCATTCTGTAAAATTCTGCGAACGGAGCTATCCGGCCATAATCCGTCATTATTTTTGCCTGCCGGATGTCTGTAGTTAAAGCCCTTCATCTTCTTATACATAGACGGATTCGGGTATCCCATTTCATTTAGGTCCTTTGCAATGCCTATAATACTTTCTCCGGAAATGAACTTGTCAAATATCATACGCACAACCGGAGCTGCCTCTTCATCAATTACAAGCCTGTGCCTGTCCTCCGGATCCTTCATATACCCATACGCTGCAAAAGAACCGATGAACTTTCCTTGAGTTCTGTTCATATTAAGAGTGCCGCGTACATTTACCGAGGTTGTTGCCGCTAAGCTTTCGTTTATAACATTTGTAACACCCACAGAAATACACTGCGTTGCCGCATTCATATTCCCCGATGCCGTGTCGACGCCATTGTTAAGTGCAATAAACCGTATTTTAAGACGTACAAAAACATTGTCAAGATAATGTCCGGCATCTGTGTAGTTTCTTCCGAAACGTGACAAATCCTTAACTACAACACAGTTTACCCTGCCGCTGTATATATCCTCCATCATACGGTTAAAATCAGGTCTGTCAAAGCTTGTTCCGCTCCAGCCGTCGTCAATATAAAAGTCAACACATTCAATGTCCGGATTCAGCTTTAAATATTCCTTTAAAATCTCACGCTGCGACGTTACAGAATAGCTTTCAGCCTTATCTCCGTCCTCCCTTGAAAGACGAATATAAAGGGCAGCCTTCCAGATGCCTGACGCTTTTGGTGACTGTTCTGTAAAATTCCCATAATTTAAACTATTCAATTTTGTTTACCTCCATCTGAAAACTCAAGACGGCGGTATGCTTTTTTACACAGTTGTATTCTAACACACCGCCGCCCGTTTGGCAATTAAAAATCATATAATTTCTTATGGAAAATTATACTGAAAGTACCTTAGCCATTAAATCAGTGAGCCTTGTGTTTCCCGTAAATTCAAGCTTTACCTCAATTCCGTCTACACAAAAAAGATATGGGTTTTTTATTTGGGATAAAAAGCTGTTTATTCTCTCGCAAGCAGGCAATGAGGTATTGACTTTAGTGCTGTTTAAGTCAATTGGTTTGTTTG
The DNA here is from genome assembly GCA_045577675.1 of Clostridia bacterium. GTDB lineage: Bacteria > Bacillota > Clostridia > UBA1381 > UBA1381 > UBA1738. Next base: position 8,367 of record JAZNIV010000094.1, on the reverse strand, counting down.
TCCCGTCAGGGTTTATATTTCTGCATTCTACAAGGAAATCTGTCATAGAAATTCCACCTTTCAGAAATATTTTTGCCCTTATCAGGAATTTTATTCCATTTTGTCTTTACATAAAAAATACTCCTAAAAGGCATTACCCTATAGGAGTATTTGATTATACATTTTTAGGAAGCTCTGTTTTAATATCACCCAGATGCTTGTCATAGCTGACAGATACCAGCTTAAACCTTCCGCTTTCATATTCCGCCACAGTTACCGATGAATTAGAAACCCATGAAACATCCTTCATTTCTTTAAGGCTTTTCCCTTCCCAACAGCACTGCATAGCTCTGATTGGCGTAGCATGAGTTGCAATCACAACAGTTTTACCGTCATTTTCTTCTGCAATCTGTGTAATCTGTGCTAAAACACGTTTTACAAGCTCGCCAACCTTCTCACCACCTACACAGCTCGACATACCGATATTGGTTTTCCACTCTCTAAATTCTTTCGGATATTTACTATCAATATCGTCGAATTTCATACCCTCCCATTTTCCTGCGTAAATTTCTCGCATACCGGGAGCTTTTATAACCTCCATACCGAGCTTGTCGGCTGTATGTACTGCAGTTAGATATGCACGCTTTAGGTCACTTGCATAAACCCTGTCAACTTTATAATTTTTAATGACATATTCTGCAGTCAGCTCCGCCTGCTTATGTCCAAGCGGTGAAAGCTCTGCATCATACCTCTGTCCGGCAAATTTACCTTCAAGATTTGCCATACTTTGACCATGACGTACTATAATTAGGGTTGTCACTATATTTCCTCTTTTCTTATTTTTCCTGTAGCAGCTTCTGCATATGCTCAAATGTAATATCCCCTAAATCAGGCAGCCATTCATGCCCAAAATCAGGATATATTACATACTTTTTCTTGCATACCATTTTATTGTACGCAGCGAATTGAGTTGACGGCGGACAAACATTATCCATAAGTCCTGTAAACATAATAAGGTCAGCCTTAATTCTTGGTGCAAGGAATTGGAGGTCTATATAACCAAGCTTTTCGAATATTTCATCTTCCCGCTCATGTCTTGGGTCAAAGTGACGGAAATATTCCTTAAGCTCAGCATATGCACGCTCTGCCATATCCATTTCCCATACACGCTTATAGTCGCACAGGAATGGGTACTGCGGTGCAGCAGCCTTAATTTCCGGCACAAGTGCACTGCAGGCAATCGTAAGTGCACCGCCCTGACTTCCTCCATAGCAGCCAACTCTTTCTTCATCAACATAATCAAGGCTCATAACAACACGCGCAAGCATTGCTGTATCAAGAAAAATGTCGCGGAATAAAAGGTCATGCGGATTGTCGCTGTCAAGTCCGCGGATTATATGTCCGTGAAGAGTATTTCCCTTAACATGATTTGAATCCTCAGACTTACCTCCCTGACCACGGCAATCAAGAGCTGCAAAAACAAAGCCTTCGCCGGCATAATTTGCATAATCAAGCCAATTTGATGAGCTTGAGCCTGAATATCCGTGAAAATGCAGCACAGCCGGTGCCTTTCCTTCAATTTTCTTAGGCTTTAACAGCTTTGCGTATACTCTTGCACCCTTTGTGCCTGTAAAGTACAAATCAAAGCACTCTACATTTTTAAACTTAGGTCCTGCCGGAATAAACTCAGGCTCAGGGTCAATCGAACGCATTTCTGCAAGTGCATCGTCCCAGTACTTATCGAAATCAGCAGGCTTTTTGTTCCTTCCTTCATATTTCACCAACTGCTCCAAAGGCATATCTATTAATGGCATAAAATCATCTCCTGTTTTTTGTAAATTTTACCCGACAATTATATCACATACAACACCGCATTTCAAGCCCCTTTTAAAAAAATGACCGCCGACTTTCATTTTGTCAGCGGTCTTACGTCAGCAAATTTGCTAACGCCTTTTTTAAATTCCAAGAACCATTGATGCTATGTTAAAGTAAATAAACAGCGACAGAGCATCTACAATGGTCGTAATAAACGGGCTTGCCATAACCGCCGGGTCAAAGCCTACCTTCTTTGCAAAAAGCGGAAGAACGCAGCCGGTCAGCTTCGCAACAAAAATTGTGAAGAAAAGCGTAGCAGCTACAATGAATGCAATGCTTGAGGTCACATCATCAAGAAGCATCATTTTTACATATGTGGCTCCTGCAAGAACAATTCCGCAAATAAGCGACACACGTATTTCTTTCCATATAATCCGGAAAATGTCTTTAAATTCAATTTCATCAAGCGATAGTCCACGAATAACCGTAACCGAGGACTGACTTCCTGAGTTACCTCCGGTACCCATTATCATCGGGATAAAGCCTGTAAGAATAACAAACCTTCCCAAAGCATCCTCAAAATGCGAAATAATCTTTTCAGTAAAGGTTGCCGAAAGCATTAGCACCAAAAGCCACGGAATACGCTGTCTGCAGGTATCAAAAATTCCGGTTTTAAGGTATGGCTTTTCGGAAGGCGTAATCGCCGCCATTTTTTCAATATCCTCAGTTGCCTCCTCCTGCATAACGTCAATCGCGTCATCGACAGTAACGATACCGACAAGCCTGTTTTCATTATCTACAACAGGCATTGCAAGAAAATCGTACTTCGAGAAAGCAAGAACCACGTCCTCCTTATCCTCTAAGGTGTTAACGGAAATGGGATTTGTTTCCATTATTTCCGAAATAATCCGGTCCTCCTCCGACAGCATAAGGTCTTTTGCTGACACAGTTCCCAAAAGAACCCGGTTTCTATCGGTTACATAACACGTATAAATAGTTTCCTTATCAAGTCCGGTTCTGCGTATTCTCGTAAACGCATCCTCAACCGTCATATCCTCCTTTAAATCTACAAACTCAATTGTCATAATTGAGCCGGCACTATCCTTAGGATAATTCAAAATTTCGTTAATGCTGTTACGCATTTCAGGATCGGTATGGCGGATAATTCGCTTTACAACATTTGCCGGCATTTCCTCGATAATATCAACTGCGTCGTCAAGATAAAGCTCGTCAAGGACTTCTTTAAGCTCGCTGTCTGAAAAGCCTTTTATAAGCATTTCCTGCATATCGGCATCTATTTCTACAAAAACCTCGGCTGCCGGCTCCTTAGGCAAAAGCCTGAATAAAAGCGGCATATACTGCTCCGGTAAATCATCAAACAGATACGCTACATCAGCAGGCTCCATTTCGGATAGTATTTCCTTAAGCTTTGTATATTGCTTATTAGTTATCAGTTCAATAATTTCGTTCACCACAATATATGCCTCCTTTAAGTTATTCCAATGTTATAGTACCATCCTCTGCATCCGGTGCAGGATTTGTTTCAGGTGCAGGTGTAGGTCTTTGAATTGGCTTAGTGGTTTGTGACGGATTTGCAGAAGGCTTAGTCTGACCATCCGGCTTTTTGGTTGCCACAGGGGAACCCGAAGGTTCTGCCGACGGTGATGCCGACGCACCCGGCGAAGGGGATACATCAGGCGATGGTGATGCATCTATTTCCGAAGATTCATTATGACCCTTATTTCCACAGTATTTTGAAGGCAATGTTCCTTTTGCAAAATACTCAATTTTTCCGTACGGACAGCCCTCTGATGAAAGCTTACCTGTTTTCTGGCAAACCGAAACCGCTGTTACGCTTGCAGGCTGCTCAACAGACTTATCCTCAAGTCCCTCATGAACCTTCTGCATAACCTTTTTCCACACACCGTTTGGAACACTGCTTGAAACACTGCCGTTATTTTTGTCATAACCGCACCATACAGCACCCACATAATACGGTGTATATCCTACAAACCACTTATCCTTACTATCATTTGACGTACCGGTTTTTCCATACGTTGTCATTCCCGAAAGTCTGGCACTTCTGCCGGTTCCCGCACTTCCGTTAACAACCTCACGCAAAAAGCTTGACATAATAAAGGCATTAGCCTCACTTAAAACCCTTGTATCTTCAGGCTTCTTTTCAAGCAACACCTTTCCGGTACTGTCTAATACCTTTGTATAGGTATGCGGTGTTATATAAACACCCTTATTTGCAAACACAGCATAAGCTGCCGCCATTTCCTCAGTCGAAACTCCCTTTGTTAGTCCGCCCAGTCCAAGTGCTGACAAATTTTTATCTGACTCAACAAGGCTTGTGAAATGGTATTTATTTGTCATAAAATTATAGCTGTTTTCAAGGCCTGAGCTTCTTAATACCTTAACCGCAGGGATATTTGCCGAAATCTCAATAGCCTTTCTTATCGACATATCGCCCTTAAAGCCTGTGTATGAGTTCTTAGGCGACCACTCGCCGATTGTAATAGGTTCATCAGTTACAATTGTTGCGGCAGTAATTTTTCCTGTTTCCAGAGCCGGCGAATAAACCGACAGCGGCTTTATTGAAGAGCCTGCCTGACGTCTTGACTGAGTAGCACGGTTTAAACCACGGCTTTCAGCCTTCTCGCCTATACCGCCCGCCATACCCTTAATCTGACCGGTTGCCGGGTCAATTATAACCATCGCGGACTGCATACCCTTTGATGCTCCCGCAAAATTGGCTTTGTTGGTGTAAATACTTTCTATAGCAGACTGGATTCCCTCGTCCATAGTCGAATAAATCTTAAGACCGCCGCCAAATACCTGCTGCGATGCAAAGGTTTCAGAATATCCTTTTTCAGTCTGTAAATCAGATATTACGTCATTTATAACCTGATCTACAAAGTAACTGTAAACCTTTGAATTAAGTGCTCTGTACTTACTGTTAACTCCCAAATCCGAATTAATTGCCTGATCATATTCCTCTTTAGAAATCTTTCCAAGCTCATACATCTTTGATATAACAGTATTTCGTTTTTTTATGGTATCCTCAGGATGCCTGAACGGGTCAAAACGTGACGGTGCCTGAGTTATACCGACAATCATAGCCGCCTCGGTAAGAGACAGGTCGATTGCATTTTTTGAAAAGTACATTTTGGATGAGGACTCAATTCCGTAGCAATTATTTCCGAAATATACAATATTTAAGTACATAGTAAGAATTTCGTCCTTGGTAAACCGCTTTTCAAATGCAAGGGCTCGCATCATTTCCTTAACCTTACGCGTTACGGTTCTGTCCTTTTCGTTTGTTATGTTCTTTATAACCTGCTGGGTAATGGTGCTTCCTCCGTAAGACGGTGATTTACCGGTCACCTTTGCACCAATCCAGCCCACTACTGCTCCTGCAGTTCGCTTTAAATCCACACCCCTGTGCTTCAAAAAACGTTCGTCCTCGATTGCAATAGCCGCATCTTTCGCAACTTGCGGTATTTTTTCAGAATCAATCCATTCTCTGTTTCCGTCACCATGAAGATATTCAACCGCAACAGAATTTCCGTCTTTGTCATTGGCAAACACAGTTGACGAGAAATTATATGTTATTCCGTCAAAATCCATTTCATCAATTTCCTTGGATATTGCAGCATACATTCCTGCCCCGACTCCAAGCACAACAACAAGCCCGACACAAAGCAAAATTATAAGTGCCGCTCTTGCTCTTGCCCAGAACAGGCTTAAGTCTTTTTTAGTTTTAGAGGCTGCTCTTTTAGTTGTTTTCTTTGACGAGGGCTTTTTTAAGGCTTTGCTTTCCTCCGCCCTTGCCTGACGTGCCTTATAGCTCTGCATTTCGCTCCGGCGTTCCTCCAAAGAACGCTCGGACCTGTTTGCTTTATACTCTCTTACAGGCTTGTCATCAGGCTTTCGTTTATGTTTATCCCGTGCGTGTTTCAATTATGACACCCCCTTAAGTACATTACAAATATAGCCAATTATATTATAGTACAAAAATACACTTAATGCAACAGAATTTATAAAAAAAACATTTTTGTATAAATACTGTAAAAATGGTAAATATAACTAAAAACATTTATTTTATAGAAAGGACAAGGTTATGAAGAAGCTACATTATATATTAATCCCCTCCGCCATTTTAATTATTACAACGATTTTTGCGGCATGCAGCAGAAAAGATAACTCGGACGAGGGCAGGAAAAGCCGCGGTCAGCAGCAGGTTTTATCGCATGAAACCGACATTGAAGAAACGCCCTCACCTTTACCCGCTCCGCAAGCTGCCGGTTATTTGGTACGCCTTGAGAATAAAACACTTACCCTCTACGAATTGTCAGAAAGTGAGCCAAGCGTTATAAAAACTGTCAATATTGACACCTCCTACTACCCTTTTGACGATATTCAGGAATTAAACAAAGGTATTTTTGCATACAGTAAAGAGGGCGGCTATGAAATACTGGAAAATTTTATAAATTAAAGCAAATAAACGAAATTTAAAGAAATTTAAAGAAAACAAAAGATATATTAAAATATATTATCTAAATAAGGATTGAAAACCCTGCAAATAAGACTATAATAGTATTATTAGCAGTCAACAACCGAGAGTGCTAATAATTGTTAAAAAGGAGGTATGTCAGATGAATATTAAACCACTGGCAGACAGAGTTGTAATAAAAATGTTAGAGGCTGAGGAAACCACAAAGGGCGGTATTATCTTAACAAGTGCTGCTCAGGAAAAGCCACAGGTTGCAGAAATTGTTGCTGCAGGTCCCGGCGGAGTAGTTGATGGGAAGGAAGTTAAAATGGAAGTTAAGGTTGGCGATAAGGTTCTTATCTCTAAGTACTCAGGAACCGAGGTTAAGCTTGACGGACAGGAATATACAATAGTAAGACAGTCAGATATTCTGGCAATTGTTGACTAATTTTTGGAGGTATAGTGTAAATGGCTAAACAGATTTTATACGGAGAAGAAGCAAGACACGCTTTGGAGCGAGGCATTGACCAGCTTGCAGATACAGTTAAGATTACTTTAGGACCTAAAGGCAGAAACGTAGTTTTAGACAAAAAGTTTGGTGCACCGATTATCACAAACGACGGTGTTACAATTGCAAAGGAGATTGAGCTTGAGGACCCGTTTGAAAATATGGGTGCACAGCTTGTTAAGGAAGTTGCTACCAAAACTAACGATATTGCAGGTGACGGTACAACTACCGCTACCCTTTTAGCACAGGCTTTAGTTCGCGAGGGAACAAAGAATGTTACCGCCGGTGCTAACCCGATGATTGTAAGAAAGGGTATTGCAAAGGCTGTCGAGGTTGCTGTAGATAACCTTCTTAAAAATGCACAGAAGGTAAACGGAAAGGCTGACATCGCAAGAGTTGCCGCAGTTTCCGCAGCAAATGACGAAATCGGTGAGCTGATTGCAGAGGCTATGGAAAAGGTTACATCTGACGGCGTTATCACCGTTGAAGAATCAAAGACTGCTGAAACATATTCAGACATCGTTGAGGGTATGCAGTTTGACAGAGGATATATTTCACCTTATATGGTAACTGATACCGATAAGATGGAAGCGGTTTTAGATGATGCATATATACTTATTACTGATAAGAAAATTTCAAACATTCAGGAAATCCTGCCGCTACTCGAGCAAATCGTTCAGATGGGCAAAAAGTTGATGATTGTTGCAGAGGACGTCGAGGGCGAGGCTTTAACAACTCTTATCCTCAACAAGCTGAGAGGAACATTCGTATGCGTACCTGTTAAGGCTCCGGGCTTTGGTGACAGAAGAAAGGCTATGCTTCAGGATATTGCTATATTAACAGGCGGTCAGGTTATTTCAGAAGAGCTTGGTCTTGACCTTAAGGATACACAGGTTACACAGCTTGGCCGTGCTAAGCAGGTTAAAATCCAGAAGGAAAATACCATTATCGTTGACGGTATGGGCGACAAACAGGCTATCGCTGACAGAGTTAATCAAATCAGAAACGAGATTGAAAATACAACCTCTGAATTTGATAAAGAAAAGCTTCAGGAAAGACTTGCAAAACTTGCAGGCGGTGTAGCAGTAATCAAGGTTGGTGCTGCAACAGAAACCGAAATGAAGGAAATGAAGTACAGAATTGAGGATGCACTGGCAGCTACCAAGGCAGCAGTTGAAGAAGGCATTGTTGCAGGCGGCGGAACAAGCTATATCAACATCATTCCTGAGGTTGCAAAGCTTTTAGAAACAACCGAGGGCGATGAAAAGACAGGTGTTCAGATTGTATTAAAGGCACTTGAGGAGCCTGTACGTCAAATCGCTAAAAATGCAGGCCTTGAAGGCAGTGTTATTGTTGACAAGGTTAAGGACTGCGACAAGGGCGTTGGCTATAACGCACTTACAGAGGAATATGTGGATATGATTAAGGCAGGTATTGTTGACCCGGTTAAGGTTACAAGATCAGCACTTCAAAACGCATCTTCTGTTGCTGCAATGGTTCTTACAACAGAAAGCTTAGTTGCAGATAAGCCTGAAAAGAACCCTCCTGCTGTTCCTCAGATGGACCC
>JAZNIV010000093.1:0-7358 GCA_045577675.1 Clostridia bacterium | reverse complement strand
GGAAGATTATGTATGGCAATTGCAGTCACAAAAAGTAAAACCTTATTAAGGCTTGTATTATTATGGGATTCAATATCCTGCCCTATCAGCTTGTGAAGATGCGGAACAAGCTTGTCAATAAGGTTGAGGCATACTGCACCTGCAAAAATTCCGGCAACTGTTATTACAGGTCCAGTGCTTCCGCCATATTCAAGGGAAGGAAGAATAAGCCCCAAAATAGCAGCAGAAAGCATAACTCCGGCTGCAAAGGAAAGAACAATGTCGGAAAATTTGTGGGATATTTCTTTAAAAATAAATCCCAATAATGCCCCGATTACGGTTGCTCCGCCTACACCGAGGGCTGTAAGTAAAACAAGCTCCATAAATTACTCCTTATATAGCGAAGGTTCCCATATGCGGGAACCTTTTTCGCTTATTCTTCTCTAAACAAATCCTTGCCAACTCCGCAAAGAGGACATTCAAAGTCATCTGGTAAATCCTCAAACTTTGTGCCGGGTGCAATTCCTAAATCCGGTGCACCTGCCTCTTCGTCATAAACCCAGCCGCAAGCTTCACATACATACTTTTTCATAATTTTATTCCTCCTTAAAAAACTGTTATATAATTTGGGGAAATATTATATTTCCCAAATAAACGTAATTATTTTATTTCCTCAAAATCTGCAACCCCATGCTTACAAAGCGGACAGATAAAGTCATCAGGAAGAGTATCACCTTCATACACATAACCGCATATTTTGCACACATAGCCTTTTTTGCCTTCTGTTTCAGGCTTTGGCTTAACGTTGTCAAGATAATATGTGTAGGTCATTGTTTCGGAATTTGTGATAACTCTCGCCTCGGTAACCGAACAGATAAACATTCCGTGTGTGTCAAGGTCAATATACTGCTCAACCTTTAACGACATAAAGGAATTGATATGCCTTGGAAGAAACGCAAGACCGTTATCTGAACGGAGTGGCTCATAGCCTTCAAACTTATCTGTGTTTCTGCCGCTTTGGAATCCAAATCTCTCAAATATTGCAAATGGTGCATCAACCGACAGGCAGTTAATATTCATTATGCCTGTCTGCTTTATAACGTGATGCGAATAGCTGTCCTTGTTAATGGCAACAGCAACTCTGTTTGGCGTATTTGTAACCTGTGTAACGGTATTTACAATCAGACCGTTATCCTTTTTGCCGTCATTTGAGGTTATGACATAAAGTCCGTAGCCGATATTAAAAAGAGCGGTAAGGTCATTTTTGTCGGCTGTGGAATCCTGCTGTGCAAGATAGTCACGGCAAAGCTCTTCTGCAAGCCGGTTAAGCTCATTAGTGCTTTCCTCGTTTAGTGCAGACAGTATTCTTACGGTTGTATCGGTATAGGTTATATTCTTGCTTTTTTCAAGCATACCCTTCATTACCTTTGCAGCAAGCGGTGCCCAACTCCCGTTTTCAATAAAGGCAACTGTTCTGTTCTGGAAGTTGCGTTCTGTAAGGTGGTTAATGAAGGAGTGCATAAACGGGAAAATCTCGGCATTATAGGTGGTTGTTGCAAGAACAAGCTTGCTGTATCTGAATGCATCCTCAACAGCCTCTGCCATATCACATCTTGCAAGGTCATTTATAACAACCTTCGGACAACCGTTTTCCTTAAGCTTTTCTGCAAGCTGCATAACAGCTTTTTTTGTATTACCATAAACGGAGGTGTATGCAATTACAATACCCTCGGTTTCCGGCATATAGCTTGACCATGTGTTGTAAAGCCCGAGATAATAGCCAAGATTTTCTTTAAGTACAGGACCGTGCAGTGGGCATATTGTTTCAATGTCAAGACCCGCCGCCTTTTTAAGGAGTGCCTGTACTTGTGCACCGTACTTTCCTACAATTCCGATAAAATAACGGCGTGCCTCACATGCCCAATCCTCTTCGACATCAAGTGCACCGAATTTGCCGAAACCGTCAGCTGAGAAAAGAACCTTATCTGTGCTGTCATACGTTACGATAACCTCAGGCCAGTGTACCATCGGTGCTGTTACGAAGGTCAGGTTATGCGTACCGAGTGAGAGTGTATCGCCTTCACCTACAACAATCTGTTGCTCAGGAAAATCTGTGCCGAAAAAGTTTTTCATCATTGCAAATGCTTTGGCAGAAGAAACGATTTTTACCTCCGGATATGCTTTAACGAAATTAAAGATGTTTGCCGAGTGGTCAGGCTCCATGTGCTGAACGATAAGGTAATCCGGCTTTCTGGTCCCTAATGTATTCTGAATATTGTCAAGCCATTCGTGAGTAAATCCGGCATCTACCGTATCCAAAATGGCAATTTTATCATCAATAATGGCATAAGAATTGTAGGACATTCCGTTTGGTACAACATACTGTCCTTCAAATAAATCAACCTTATGGTCATTCACACCAATATATTTGATACTATCTGTTATAATCATAGTTTATTTGCCTCCATATAAGTATATTTTACACAATTGTATCATAAAATACTATATTTTTCAAGAGAATTTATTCAAATATAGAATGGTTGAAAAAATTAGCAAAATCACTTAAAATATTATGAATTTAAGATATTCAGGATACAAAAAAGCACACATCATATGGACTGTACTCTAAAGGACAGTCTGTGCCGAGTGTCCTTTAGAACACTCGGCATATGACGTGTGCTTAAACGTTTTAAAAATTATCAATCACAGCCGCAGCCGCAGCCGTTGGTGTCATAATCCTCAAAGTCGCCTCGCTCAGGCGGGAAAAATTCGTCAACAGGGAAGGAAATTCTGTCAAACAAATCACAAGGGTTGTCGTCGGTTGCGCCGATACATTCCTTCTGCGGTACGCAGAAATCATATGCAGGGATTAAAAGCATTACTCTGCGTTCTAAGCGGATAATTGAGAAAATTCCGATTGAAACAAATACACGTTTTTGCTCTCCGCCCAAAATCAGACTGTCGTCAAATACACGGCTTACCGAATCCGGTACACTTGCAAGGTCGAAATCGTCATCGCAGCAACAGCAGTTATTGTCCTTTACGTCAACAACCTTTGCACCTAATGCGATTGGGTCAACGACCTCAACAACGGCACTTGGCATATTTGTCTTTTTCCACATCTGCGGGTCGAATGCGTCCTGCTTATACTTTGATGCGAATACCTTTGCATTACCCTCGCTGCCGAACAGGATAACCTTTTTGTCAAAGGTTGCAAGACCTTCAACCTCTGTCGGTCTGCCGAGGCCTGTGAATACGGCAAGAGTAATTTTGAAGAAGTATTTAAGGTCTACGGAATAAAAACCTCTGTTAAACGGAACAGGCTCAATATCCGAATAAACCCATATAATCTCCGCTTTGGTACACTTCACATTAATAGCTCTGTCAATTACGTCCTGACCGCAGGCTGTTAGATAAACCCTGATGTTTTCAAGGCAGTCTTTATCTCTGCAGCTATCATAGACTTTATCGGTATGTATGCAGACAGCCTCTTTAAAGCCGCCGTTATCCGGTGCACAACATTTTTCGCTCATATACAAACTTCCTTTCATTATTATGGGATACTCCCCTGTTAACAGAATATGATATTTTTCAAATTGTGTGCTTTATATGTTTATTATTTAATTTGATAGTATATGAAAAAATACAAGCAGTAGGCTTTATAGGTGCCCATAACTCTTAATTTTTGTGGAACGGGACAAAATGCTGAGATTACACACAAAAATTAAATTCAAGTAATAGGAAAATTGGTAGAGTTCGTTGGTGTGCTGAAAATATTTTTTGTCGGTTTTTTATATAACCGATGTCAATTTTTTTATAAAAAAGGCTAAAAGTTTTATAAAACTGTCAAATTTTTTTATAAAACGGCATCTGTCAATCCAAATTTGTGTTTTTTATTGAAATCACGCCCTGTTTACGCTATAATGTAAGAAAAACAGCGTAAAGGGGGCGTTTGCTATAAGTATAAAGAAAAAAGCATTGGAATTACGGGCAAAACAACAACGGCAAGCCGAGCTTGATGAAATCGCCGAGAGGCTGACACCCGAAGAGATAGAAAGACTAATTTCGGTCTATGAGGAAAAGACGGGCAGAAAGGCTCTAAATCCAGCACCGCAACCTGACAAGTTTGTGCAATTTTTGAAACAACAGGATTTTCATATGCTCTGTCCTTATTGTAAGGGCAGGAATTACTACTCGCATAGCCATCCTAATAGTCGGGATGTTAGATTTTATTGTAATGATTGCCAAAAAGCTTTTTCTCCGTTCGCAGGAACATTAGTTCAGGGATCGGGATTGCCTTGGGAGGTTTGGGTTGAGTTAGTTCATTGCACTCTGGAAAACATTTCTCTTGTAGCTACCAAACATATACTTGAAGCAGATTACGGGTTGTCTATGAATCAACAAACAATATTGTCATACCGCCACAAAATACAAAAAGCAATCACCCTAACATTCCCTATGCCGAAGCTTTCGGGTGTGGTTCAGGTAGACGAAACATATTTTCGGGAGGGGCAAAAAGGCTCAAGAAGCCTTGTAAATGTGGCTCCGACAGCCATTGACAAGAGAGAAGCACGCCTGCATACTAAATCACATCCAGGAAGAATGGGCATCAATGGTCCAGAATTTTGTTGCGTTGTCACGGGTTCGGACAGTTCGAAACATATTGCCGCCGTTGTAACAGGTTTGGGCAAAAGTTCTTCACAGCCATTTGAAGAGTATTTTGCTGATTACCTTGGTGATGTTGCTTTTCTATGTAGTGACGGCTATGAGGCATACAGTAGATATGCTGACAAACATGCTATTCCACATTATGTTCATAAGTCCGAGACTTGGAAGATTGAAAATCAGGAATTAAAGGCATACAAAGAACGCTATAAAGTTGATACAACCCGTGAAGCAGTGCGGGAAAAACTTTATAAAACAAGAGAACTTGAATATATAGATAACTATGGGCGGCTAAATTACAAACAGTTTAAGGAATTGAAAGACGCTAAATCCCTGAAATTAGACGGGATTGACAATTATCACGCCGAGCTAAAATTAAGAGTAAATCGGGAAATGCGAGGTGTTTCAACTATCTATTTGCCGCTATATATAGGCTTTCGAGTATTTGTGCATAATTGGAAAGTTGACCACAATGACACGCCTCCATCCTCAAGGAGAGATGCGGAGCAGATTTTTACTGCTTTACTTATGGCGGGTGAAAATTTTGTATCCCGTAAGGATTTTGAAGGACTGTCAATTCTTGACTTTAAGAAACCTGCCACTAAATACATAAACTATCTAAAAAAATCAACAGAGGAAATCCGCAGACAATCGGGAAAAAAAGGATTTACTTTTGATGATAATGATAGGCTTTTAACCTTTAACAAGAGAAAATATTTTGAAAATTCCCTGAAAGTGCGATTAAAAGAAATTGCTAAAGAATACCACATTAAAGGGTATACTAAAATGAGGGAATATGACTTGGCACGGGAAATTTGCAAGTTGCCCGAAGTTAATGACATTTTCCTGCGGCTTGTGGCAGCGGATGCCGTCCACTCACGCCATATAGACGATTTGGCGGAATTGCTGAAAAAAGAAGAACAGAGCAATTAAAGCTGCATAATGACGGCATTTTACCGAACATAACAAAAGTGTTTGTTTAAAAGTGTTTGAAAATTGGCGAATACTGACCGAACCGCCGTTTTTGATGTTTTTTTGCCTGTTTTTTCATAAAAATTTAAAGATATCTGAGGTTAGAATTCCCAAAAAGTTAAAAGTGTTTGTCAGCTTTTTCAGCGGAAGGTTTTCTTCAAGCAATATTGATACCGTTTACGGCACCGGAAGATGTGCCGATATGCAAATAAGGTTATCTCACAAACAGAGATAGCCTTATTTTTTTGTGCAAAAGTGAAAAAATCATAATTTTTATTGTAATTACGGCAGCATTGTGGTATAATATGTAAGCTACAACTTTTAATTTTTAAAACACAATTTAATATTTTACTTGCGTGAGGAGTACGCTACTGTAAAAAGCGTACACTCTTGTTTCGACATACCCTTATGAAAGATTAAGTTGTGTATGAGTAAAAAGTGTGTAGTAACCTTTTGAAACAGAGTCACTGCATTTTTTGGTGTGTGGCTCTTCTTTCGGGGGGAGCTACACATTTTTTAATTCTTGAAAAATTAAAGTGTAAATATTTTATATAAAGGAGTTCAGGAAAAATGAAACGGAAACAAAGTAAAGTATTGTCAATTCTGCTTTCACTTGCTATGCTGTGCAGTTTGGCTATGCCTACTGCTTTTGCAGCTGATAGCAGATATTTTGACACAACCGACCATTGGGCAGAAACAGCCATTGAGCGGTGGAGTGATTACGGCGTTGTTGAAGGCTATGGCGATGCCTTTAACCCCGATAACTCAATCACCCGTGGGCAAATGGCTACAATTCTGTCAAAGACATTGGGGCTAACAGAAGAAGCAGAAAATCCATTTAGTGATATTTCTGTCGATGAGTGGTATGCTCCCTATGTTCTGCGTTGCTATAAAGCGGGCATAATGCTTGGTGATAACGGCAAGGCTAATCCCGATGCGGAAATTACCAGACAAGAGGCAATGACTATGTTCTGCCGTGCTTTTGGTATTAAAGCAGAAGAAACAGCAGACTTAACCTCTTTCAAAGACAGCGGTGCAATTGCTGATTGGGCTTTACCTTATGTTTCCGCTTTAATAAACGGCGGTATTGTAAGCGGTGTTTCAAGTGGTATGATTGCACCTGCTGAAAGTATGAGTAGAGCGGCTCTTGTAACCATTCTTGACCGTGCTGTTGTGCAGTATATCAATACAAACGGTGAATATGACCTGACAGATAAAGAGGGTATTATTCTTGTAACTGCTGGAGATACCACCTTAAAAGGTGAAACAAAGGCTGATATCCTTATCACACAAGCCGCTGACGGAAAAGCTGTAACCTTTAAGGATGCAGCTGTTACGGGCGCGGTTACAGTTAAGGCTGATACAAAAATTATTAATAACAATTCAAAGCTTCCTGAAATTGATGCAACTGTTGAGGAGATTAAAAAGGAAACCCCTAAAAAACCTAGCGGTGGAAGCTCTGGTGGTAGTTCCAGACCCACTATCTCTAACCTCACAATCAACGAGGAAAAAACCGTAACAAGCGGTACATACAACAATGTAACAATTACCGATGCAGTAGCAGATGGTGAGGTTACTTTGAGCAATGTAACAATAAATGGTGATTTAACAATCAAAGGCGGTGGCTCAAGTTCTATCAAACTTGATAATTGTACCATTCAGGGTAAGGTTATAATGGCAAAGGAAACGGGAGAGGCTCCCCGTCTTGAATTGACAAATACACCTGTTGCAACTGTTGAGGT
>JAZNIV010000092.1:0-9805 GCA_045577675.1 Clostridia bacterium | reverse complement strand
TATAGATACCAACCGTGTATTAGAGGCTGTGCGGACAGATGAAAAGGTTCCGCTCGTTATGATACCTCTGATTTTTATAAGTACGGTTTTAACGCATCTTTTCGGAGGCTCGGCAGGACGTGAGGGTGCAGCACTGCAGCTTGGCGGAAGTATAGGCTATAATTTCGGAAAGCTTTTAAGGCTTGAAGAAAAGGATATGCATCTTATTGTTATGTCGGGAATGAGCAGTGTTTTTGCGGCACTTTTCGGTACGCCCCTTACAGCGGCAGTTTTTTCGCTTGAGGTGGTTAACGTGGGAATTTTGCATTATGCGGGGCTTCTTCCTTGCATAGTGGCATCGGTTGTTGCATATAAGGTGTCAATTTTATTCGGGGTTTCGCCGGTACGGTTTGATATGGCGGCGGTTTCGACTTTGTCGGCAGGTGTTATGGCAAGGGTGATTGTCCTTGCTCTTTTATGTGCTTTGGTAAGCGTGCTGTTTTGTTATTCAATAAAAAAATGCGAGCATTTTATGGATAAAATTATATCATCAAGATACCTTCAGGCATTAGCAGGAGGAGCATTGATTGTAGTGCTTACTGTAATTTTAAGGACAAATGACTATAACGGTGCCGGTATGGACGTAATTACACGCGCAATAGGCGGCAGTGCAAAGCCTGAGGCATTTGTGCTGAAAATACTATTCACAGCAATCACCATTTCAGCAGGCTTTAAGGGCGGTGAAATAGTTCCGACCTTCTTTATCGGTTCAACCTTCGGCTGTGTTGCAGGCTCAATGTTAGGGCTTGATGCAGGCTTTGGAGCGGCACTCGGCTTTGTGGCACTTTTTTGTGGTGTGGTTAACTGTCCGCTTGCCTCGCTTTTGCTATCGGTGGAGGTATTTGGAGCAGAGGGTATTTTATACTTTGCAGCAGTATGTGCCGTAAGCTATATGATGTCGGGCAATTACGGACTTTATAAAAGTCAGAGGATTGTGTATTCAAAGCTTCACGATGAATATATTGATGAAAAGGCTAAGTGATCTACTGATTTTTTGTAATTAAATACTAATTATAAAACCTATACCGGGCTACAACATAAGCAAAATATATATTTTTTTAGTTTTTTCTGTGAGAAAATATTGAAATTTGCTTATAAATGTGCTATATTTTTATTTAGATAAAACTATATTCTCGAAAAGGAGCATGCTTTATGAAAAAGATTTATGAAGGTAAAACAAAAGATGTTTACAGTCTTGAAAACGGCAATGTAATGCTAAAATTCAAGGACGACTGCACAGGTAAAGACGGAGTATTTGACCCGGGTGAAAATTCTGTGGGGCTTACTATCGAAGGTATCGGTAAGGAAAACTTAAGAACATCTATATACTATTTTGATTTACTGAAAAAAGCAGGCATCAAAACTCATTATGTAAATGCAGATGTTGACGAAGCAACAATGGAGGTTCTTCCGGGCAAGGTGTTCGGACACGGACTTGAGGTTATCTGCCGTTTGGTTGCTACAGGCAGCTTTATCCGCAGATACGGAGAATATATAGAAGACGGTACACCGCTTGAGGGTGGATATGTTGAATGTACCTTTAAGAACGACGAAAAGGGTGATCCGCTGGTAACAGGCGAAGGCCTTGCAGCACTTGGTGTTATGAGTCCTCAAATGTTTGAAAGTATGAAGGAACAGACTCTTAAAATTACAAAGATTGTTGCAGATGACCTAAAGACAATAGGACTTGACCTTTGGGATATTAAGTTTGAGTTTGGTTATAACAATGATGAGGTTATCCTCATTGACGAAATTGCATCAGGCAATATGCGTGTTTACAGTGACGGAAAGATTGTTGACCCTGTTGAGCTTACAAAGCTTATCTTAAACAGATAATTATTAGAAAAACCGACATTCTTCTTGCATTTAGAGGGATGTCGTTTTTTGTTGTTTATAAAAAATTTTTCTTGCAAGAGCTTTCATTATGTGATAAAATATAAAATAACATATAAATAAAATATGAAAGGGGATTTTATATGTCAAACGAAAACAGAAGTAACTTTACGGGTAAAATCGGATTTGTGCTTGCAGCGGCAGGCTCTGCCGTAGGATTGGGAAATATATGGAGATTTCCGTACCTTGCAGCAAAATACGGCGGCGGAATTTTTCTGCTTGTTTACATACTGCTTGCAGTGACCTTCGGATTTGCCTTAATGTCGGCAGAAATTGCACTCGGAAGAAAGACGGGGCTTAGTGCAATCGGTGCATTTAAGTCGCTCAATAAAAAGTATTCCTTTATTGGCTATCTTGCAGCGATTGTACCTATGATAATTCTTCCGTATTATTCGGTTATCGGCGGTTGGGTTATTAAGTACCTATATGCATTTATAAGTGGCGGTGCTATGGCGACTACAGATGATGCATATTTCGGTAATTTCATATCACAGACAGGTGAGCCGATTTTCTGGTTCCTGCTCTTTATTGGTGCAACAGCACTGATTGTTTTGGGCGGTGTTGAAAAGGGTGTCGAAAAGGTTAGTAAGGTAATGATGCCGATTCTTGTTGTGCTGTCAATTATTATTGCAGTATACTCAGTTTGTATGCCGGGTGCTATGGACGGCGTTGCTTATTACATATTGCCTGATTTCAGCAAGTTTTCTGTAAAAACAGTGCTTGCTGCTATGGGACAGCTTTTCTACTCAATGTCGCTCGCTATGGGAATTATGATAACCTACGGCTCATATATGAAAAAGGACGTTAACCTTGAATCATCAGTTACACAGATTGAGCTTTTTGATACAGGTATCGCCTTTATTGCAGGTCTTATGATTATTCCGGCGGTGTTTGTTTTCTCGGGCGGAACACCTGAGGCTTTGGGTAAAGGCCCAAGTCTTATGTTTGTAACTCTGCCTAAGGTATTTGAAAGTATGCCGGGTGGAGCACTTATTGGTGTTGCATTCTTTGTGCTTGTACTTTTTGCGGCACTTACATCCTCGATTTCGCTTATGGAAACAGTTGTTTCTATTGTATGCGACAAGTTCAAGCTGAAAAGAACACTTTCCTGCATTATTGTGTTTGTAGGCTCAGTTGTAATGGGACTTCTTTCCTCTTTGGGATACGGTCCTTGGGCAGGAGTAAAGCTTATCGGAATGCAGTTCTTAGACTTCTTTGATTTCATCAGCAACAGCGTTTTAATGCCGATTGTTGCATTCCTCACATGTATCTTTGTTGGTTATGTGATTAAGCCGGAGCTTATTACAGATGAGATTGAATTAACAGGAAGATTTAAGAGAAAGGCATTGTTCTCCTTTGTAATTAAGTATCTTGCACCTATCTGCATTGTGCTTATTCTTGTTTCGTCTGTACTTGATGTATTCGGAATATTCAAAATTTAAGCATAAAACGGAGGTACACCAAAAGTGGAACCGAAAGACTATGTTATATCAAAAATAGAGGGTGAATATGCGTACCTCAAGGATATGGCAAGCGATAATGAAATTTTTATTGCTCTTGCACTTCTTCCCGAGGGTGCAGATATAGGAAGTAAAATTCATTTTGAAATGTTTGAATATACGTTAGCCTAAAAAAATAACTTAGCGTTTTGCTAAGTTATTTTTTGCTTATAAAATCATATCAATTAAAAATACAATACTGATAATTGCAAGGATTATATGCAGGTAGAAAATTGCAGTTATTTTCCCATATGCTTCCTCTTCCTGCAGTTTTTTTATCAGCTTTAACAGCACAAGTGCCGTACCGCAGACAATTGCGGGGAAAAAGAAAAGTCCTAAAAGACCGCCGCCTGTTGTTGTGCCCTTTAAGAAAAAGTCAAGAACTATTATAAAATACGCACAGCCGCTAAAGAGCGAAAAAATCAAACCGCCGTACTTTGTATCAAAAATTTTATTTATACCCTTCATAAGTACCCTCCGTTTTTTTAGTTAGTATACCATAATAATCAAGGCAATTCAAGTGTGTATGGGGTAAAAGGACAAACTAATTTGTCGGATTATGTAGAAAATCTATAAAAAACCAACTGAACACACAGTAGATGTTGGTAAAAATATATAAATTTTCCTTGACAGCAATATATTTTGGTGTTATAATGAATTAACAACATAAAGGTAGCGGAGGATACTATGGATAAGGTAGGGGAAGGGGCTTTATACAGGCTTTCTGATGAAGAGGTTGTAAAAGCCGCACAAGACGGTGATACTGATGCTCTTAATCACATAATTGCCAGATACCGTAACTATGTTTATTCCAAGGCAAATACATATTTTTTGGTGGGTGCTGAAAAGGACGATGTAGCTCAGGAGGGTATGATAGGGCTTTATAAGGCGGTTAAGGAATACAGTCCCGTTGAGGGCAGTTCATTTAAGCATTTTGCAGGGCTTTGCATATCGCGTCAGATTATAACTGCCGTGAAGGCGGCTACACGCAAAAAGCATATTCCGCTTAATTCCTACATTTCTCTTAATCAAACCGATGATACAGAAACCCGTGAAGGGCTTGATGCTGTTTTAGAGGACGGCGAGCAAAATCCTGAAACCATAATAATCGGGCAGGAGGATTTAAGTCAGGTTGAATATAAAATCAACAAGGCACTCAGCAAGCTGGAAATGCAGGTTCTGATTTACTATACCGAAGGTATGTCATATGATGAAATTGCACAGGTTCTCGGCAAAACGAAGAAAAGCATTGACAATGCTTTGCAGCGGATTAAGAAAAAGCTGCTTTATGAGCTTAGCGAAAATAACCGTTTGTAGCTTAAGGAAAGCATGTCCTGATGGCAAAGATGAGGGTGCGAATCCCTTCGGACGGATAAATTTTTTTAACTAAATCAAAGTGAGGGGAATTCAATGTACGAAGACAAAACTTTAATCTGTAAGGATTGCGGATGTGAATTTATTTTCACAGCAGGCGAACAGGAATTTTATGCTGAAAAGGGATTTCAGAATGAGCCTATCCGCTGCAAGGACTGCAGAATTGCAAGGAAGAACAGCATCAGAGAAAACAGAGAAATGTATGAAATCACTTGTGCTGATTGCGGTAAGGTGGACAAGGTTCCATTCCTGCCGAAAAATGACAGACCGGTTTACTGCAGCGAATGCTTTGAAAAGCATAAAGACTAATCTCTTGCTTTGTAGAAGGTCGGAAATTCCGGGACACATTATACTGTGTCCCTTTTTTTGTGCATTAAATTAAAATGCTTTGCCGCAAGTGCAGTGAATATTGCCACGAGCAGTGTAAGCAGAAAAAGGAAAATGATGCTTACGGCTGTGTATATAGAGCTCATACAAAAACCGGCATCTAAGGAATACTCCGAACTTTGAAAAACTGTTTCGACAGGCGGAAAAATTTTAAGATATATAAGTGTATAAAAAGCAGCAAATGTGCCGTGCAGTAGCTTGCCGATTATGTACGGCATAAGGCTTAACTCCTGTTTTTTTACTATCGCCATCACCTGCAGATGAACGCAAAGTCCGGCAAAGCCAACAACAAATGCCGACATTACAAGCTTTGATGTTAGGTCAAGTGCAGTCCGGCTTATGCTTTTTGTGCCGCCTGTAAGCTCCATTATTCCTATGAATAAAGCTTTAATTGCATTGTCTGTGGGAATCAGATCTGCAAGCATATTTGTTACAACGCTAAAGAAAATAACAGCTCCGCATACCGTAAGAATACTGTTTAGTGAATTAGAAAGCACGCGTGAAAACACCTCGGAAAAGCTGCTTAGTGGCTGATTTAAGGAATATGCGGGTGCTGTGTGCTTTTCCCGTGCATAGAACCTGAACAAAAGCCCGACTGTGACAGCTGCAAGGATATGCGAAAGATAGAGAATAATACCGATTTCCTTGCTGGAGTAGATTGCCGTACCTACTGCACCTAAAATAAAAAGGGGTCCGGAATTGTTGCAAAATGCAAGAAGTCGCTCGGTTTCGGATTTGGAGAGATAGCCTGATTCATATAGCTGGCATGCAGTTACCGCACCTAAGGGGTAGCCACTGATTATACCTAAAACAAGGGCCGTTGCACCGCTTCCGTTTATGTTGAATAGCGGTTTCATAATCGGTCTGCAAAGCCGGGCAATAGTTTGCGAAAGCCCTGAATAAATTAAAAGCCCCGAGCATACAAAAAATGGAAAAAGGCTCGGTATAATTATTTCGTTGCACATTGTAATTGCATTTTTTGCATACATTATTGAGTTTTCAGGAAAAATCAGCATTATTATTGTTATGTAAAGTACTAAAATATAGGGCAGATTTTTTTTCAATGCAAGCACCTCCATAACAATGATTATGACATTTAAGTAAAAATTATTGCATATAATTTTTCAAGAGGTGATACTTTTTGGACATTAATAAAGTGATTGCGGATACGCTGGAAATGCCCGGCGATATTCTTTTTGATATGCCCAAAATCCGGATAGTGGGAAATATGACCGCACATATAGAAAACTTTACCGCACTTTTGGAGTACCGCAAGGAAAATATAAAGCTGAAATATAAAGGCGGAGTTATTGAAATTTGCGGTCAGAGCTTTGAAATTAAGACTATAGGTGAGGGAAATATTGTAATATGCGGAAAAATAGAGGCGGTAAAACTGATTTAGGGGAGGTTTTTTGAAATTGTTTTTAATAAAAATCTTCCATTTTCTAAAAGGATATGTTATACTATCAATATCAGGGTATAATAAAGAGGATTTTTTAAACAGTATTTTAGAGCTTGACATTGAGCCGAGAAATTTGTACTTTGATGAAAACAGAATTTTTGCGGAATTAACTATAGCTGATTTTTTCAGATTAAGGGAGTCAAAGCTTCGGGCAAGAATTCATATAGAAAAAAAGTACGGGCTTATATTTGCTTTAAGACGACTTAAAAGGCGTATTGCATTTTTGATAGGCTTGGTTGCCTTTTTGCTGTTGTTTATTTTAGGCTCGCAGTTTATCTGGACAGTCAGCTATGAGGGTGTGGAAAACTGTGATATTCACCGACTTGAGGAGGCTGTAAAGCTTTCAGGACTTCGCGAGGGAATGCTTAAAAGAAATTTAAAACCGGCTGTTGAAATGAAAAACATTATTTTAAATAACACCGACGGAATTTGTTGGGCTTGGGTATACGTAAAAGGCACCAAGGCAGTTGTTAAGATTCGGGAGAACATTATTCCGCCGGAGGTTTTCAGCCCCGAAACACCCTGTGATATTATCGCGATGCGAAACGGGATTATAAAAAGAGTGATTGCCCGACATGGAAAATGTGTGGTTTCTGAAAATCAGGCGGTTGCAGCAGGTGATACAATTATCTCAGGCAGCTATGAGTTTGAAAACGAGCCGGGGTATCAGGTGCATGCAAAAGGTGATGTTGAGGCATATACCGAGCATATAAAAACAGGTACCTATAAGCAGTTTTACTGCTATAAAAAATATACCGGAAGAAAACGTAATTTTCTCACTCTTCGGCTGTTTAAATGGGAGATACCGCTTTATATTAATGCAAAAGTGAGCTTTGATAGCTATGACTCAGAGACTATGGAATATGACCTCACTTTGGGTAAAGATTTTTATACAGGAATTGGGCTTACGAAAACCTCCTGTATGGAATACACCACCGAAAAAGAGCCGATTTCGTATGATACAGCTGTGGAATTTGCGAAAAACGAGCTTGAAAAAGAGATTTCACGTGAGCTTTTGCCGGGGGCCGAGCTTACGGATAAAAATGTTGATGTTCAGAAAATTGACGAAGAGACAGTTTCTGTAACACTTACTATGAATTTTATAGAAAAAATAGGAACAGAAAAACGAATTGAAGAGGTGACATTTATTGAACCAAAGACAGATAGAACTGCCGCAGGAGATTGATTTGCAGAGTCTTTTCGGCAGCTTTGATTCTAATTTAAAATTACTCGAGAAAGGGCTTGGTGTAGGGATAACCTCAAGGGATAATATGATAAAAATATCCGGTGAAGAGGAAAATCTTGATAAAGCAGATGAGGTTTTAAGGATACTTCTTGAAATCTTAGAACGTGGTGAGTTAATTGATGAGCAGAAAATACTCTATGCAATTACTATGGTGCAGGAAAACGGCGGCTTTGACATAAAGCTTTTAGGAGACGACTGCATTGCAATTAACCATAAAGGCAATCCCATTAAAACCAAAACCTTAGGGCAGAAAAAATATATTGAGGCGATTAACAATAATACTATCGTTTTTGGAATCGGACCTGCCGGAACAGGAAAAACATACCTTGCAGTTGCAAAGGCGGTTACGGCACTTAGGAACAAAGAGGTAAGCAGAATAATTTTAACACGACCTGCAGTTGAAGCGGGGGAAAAGCTGGGCTTTTTGCCGGGAGATTTGCAGAACAAGGTGGATCCGTATTTACGGCCGCTTTATGATGGTATGTACGAAATGCTGGGTGGCGAGGGCTTTGCGAGGTATCAGGAACGTGGAATGATTGAGGTTGCACCGCTTGCATATATGAGGGGAAGAACGCTTGATAACGCATTTATAATTTTAGACGAGGCTCAAAATACGACTCCTGAGCAGATGAAAATGTTTCTGACAAGAATAGGCTTTGGTTCACGTGCTATTGTGACGGGAGATATTACTCAGGTAGACCTGCCTGACGGCAAAAAATCCGGGCTTAAAGTGGCTCAAAGGGTGCTTAAAAATATTGAGGGAATAGAGTTTTCAATACTTACCGACAAAGACGTTGTAAGGCATCCGTTAGTACAAAAGATTATAAAGGCATACGAAAAATACGATACGCAGCAGGAGGAAAAGCGTAAGAATGACAGAAATAATAATAGAGAACGAACAAGAAAAAATCGTGATTAGTGAAGAAATTGACTTAACTATCCGTCAGGTTATTGAAGAAACGCTAAAATATGAAAAATGTGATTTTGATGCAGAGGTAAGCGTTACGATTGTGGATAATGAGGCAATTCGTGAGATTAACCTGGAGCAACGGAATATTGACAGGGCAACAGATGTTTTGTCCTTTCCTATGCTGTATTTTGATGAAAACGGGGATATTATTGACTCGGACTATGATTTGGACGGGGAGAATATCCTTCTTGGTGATATTGTGATTTCTGCGGAGCGGGCAATGGAGCAGGCAAGCGAGTTTGGTCACAGCTTCCGTCGCGAAATTGCGTTTTTGACGGTTCATTCAATGCTGCATCTTCTGGGCTATGACCATGTTGATGACCCTGAGGGTGAGAGGGTTATGTTTTCAAAGCAGGAAGAGATTTTAAATATACTTGGGATAACGCGTGAGGTGTGAAAATGAGCTTTTATCATGCCATAGAGGGCATTTGTGCGGCAGTCAGATGTGAGAGAAATTTGAGATTTCATCTGGTGGTTACAAATTTAATTGTGGTTTTTGCATATTTTTACGGCATCACCCGTATTGAGTGGATAGCTCTTATAATGTGTATTTGCGGGGTGATTGCGGCAGAGCTTTTTAATACGGCACTGGAGAGGGCTGTTGATACTGCTACAGAAGATATTCTGCCTGTGGCAAAGCTTGCAAAGGACGCGGCGGCAGGAGCAGTGCTGGTGCTTGCAGTAAGCTCACTGCTTATAGGAATATGCCTTTTTGGTGATTTTGGGAAAATACGGACAACCTTAATACATATATTTTCGTCTGCAAAAAATTTTGTCCCATGTATAATACTGGGCATTGCAGATGTATTGTTTTTAATATTCGGAGGTAAAAATGACAAATAAGTTTAAATCCGGCTTTGCCGCAATAATCGGTATGCCGAATGTGGGAAAATCAACGCTTTTAAATACTATTGCAGGTCAAAAAATTGCAATAA
>JAZNIV010000091.1:0-3036 GCA_045577675.1 Clostridia bacterium | reverse complement strand
GAAATAAAGGCACAGATTGATACTTTAACTAATCTTCTTAATGCACAGCCCTTTAATCACGAAGATAGGATATCCGACTGCTCCAGGCGTCTGACCTCCCTTAAAAACATTTTAGGGGACACACAGGTTTCTATAGATTACGTAGCAGTATCAAGGCCGTTTGAGCTTGCAAAGCTGCTTTTAGCATATGGAATTAATGTTACCCGCATTTACGCAGACTCGGTTACTAATGGGGATAAATCTGCATTTATGTGGCTTAAGGATAATGCACCGAATTTAGAAATATTCGCCACCGTGCATCCAAAAATGCGTGTTGCTAAAAGGGAATCCTTGGAAAAAACTGTAGCAATAGGACAAAAGGCTGCCTACTTTACGGGGACGCAAAATTTTGTTAATATTGTCGAGGGCGGCGGACACTGGGGATATGACGGCATTATACGTCTTTGTGATGAAATAGAAGATGCTTTTTATAACGAAAAGGACACTAAATGTTTAATACAAATAAAAGGAATGGGGTGCGGATGTTGCTGAAAAATCAAATATCAAGTATTATTTCAACCTATACCGCCGACGTATCCGGTGTTTGCTCTGCTTTATTTGAGCTTGGCGGAATGTGCGTTATGCACGATGCATCAGGCTGCAACTCCACCTATAACACCCATGACGAGCCGCGTTGGTATGATACCGACAGCCTTGTTTTCATTTCCGGCTTATCCGAAATGGAAGCAATAATGGGCGATGATTCAAAAATCGTAGCTGACATCACCGAAACAGCACTTGAGCTATCTCCTAATTTTATCGCAATAGCCGGAACTCCTATTCCGACTATGATAGGCACCGACCTTGACGCAATCGCGGCTGAGGTGGAGGCAAATACAGGAATACCTGCCTTTGCGATTTCGTCGAGCGGTATGAACAGCTATATTTACGGAGCAAAAGCGGCATTTAGGAAAGTTTTAGAGCGGTTTGCAGTTAGCGAGGAAAAAACCGAAAATTTATCGGTTAATGTTCTTGGCACAACGCCTCTTGATTTTTCGGTTAACGGCTATACCGATGATATGTACCGCTATCTTGAAAAAAACGGCTTTGAGATTGTTGCAAAGCTTGGAATGGGCGGTACCTTTGAAAGTCTTAAAAAAGCAGGCACCGCACACGTAAACCTTGTTGTATCCGCCTGCGGACTTGACGCAGCAAGGTTCCTTGAGGAAAAGTTTGAAACTCCATATGTTGTAGGAACATTTGTCGGCGAAAGCTTTTCCAAAAAAATTATAGCCGACTTAAAGCAAGCTGCAGAAAGCGGAAAAAGCATTTACTCATACCCTGCTCCGGACGCTACCTCCGATACCTTCATAATAGCAGATGCAGTTGTGGCAAATTCCATTTCCGAATACACAAAGGTAGCTCACAAGCTTCCGCTTACTGTAGTCTGTCCGCCGGACACCGATAGTGAGCTAAGGTACAATCACACAATTACCGGCGAAAATCAGCTGCGGGAGATACTAAAGGACGCAAAACGCGTTATTGCCGACCCGCTGTTTAAGCCAATCTGCCCTGCGAGTGCAGAATTTATTGACTTTCCGCATGAAGCATTCTCCGGCAGAATATACCGCGAAAATATACCAAACCTATTAAAAATTAAGTAAAGCGAGGCAAAAAAAATGAAAAAATTTATTACTCTTATAACAGCATCAGCACTTATTATAGCAGTATCGGCATGTACTGCTGCAAAAAAGGAGACAGCCTACACCGAAACAGTAACCATAACCGACCAGGCAGGCGAAGCTGTTACAGTCCCGAAAAATGCAGATAGGATTGCAGTTTGCGGAATTTTGCCACTGCCGTCGGTTATATCGGTATTTTTTGATGGTGCAGAAAAGCTTGTCGGTATTCCTCCCGAGAGTATGACAGCAGCAAAAAACGGGCTTCTGGGCGAGCTTTACCCTGAAATTTTAACAGCTGCCACCTCATACTCAAGCGGTCAGGACGTAAATGCAGAGGAGCTTATGAAGCTTAAGCCGGACATTGTTTTCTACAGTGCAGATAACAAAAAAATGGGCGAGCTTTTAAGAAATTCAGGGCTTACTGCCGTTGGAATATCGGCAAATATTCATCAATATGACTGCATAAAAACCTTAAACAGCTGGCTTGACCTTTTAGGTCAGATTTATCCCGAAAACAGCAAGGGTGAAAAAGCTTTTGACTACAGTCAGGAAATTTATAATCTGATTCAGGAACGCACAAAAAATCTGTCAGAAGCAGAGCGGAAGCAGGTATTTTTCCTGTTTAAATACAGCGAAAGCACGATTATGACATCAGGTGATAACTTCTTCGGCGACTGGTGGGCAGAAGCTGTGGGGGCATTAAACGCAGCAAAGGAGCTAAAGGGCGACAACCAGCAGACTGTTAATATGGAGCAGATTTATGCATGGAATCCTGAAATGATTTTTGTTACCAACTTTAATACTGTAACAGCAGAGGATATATATAATAACACTGTAGGCTCTTATAACTGGAGCGGCATTGACGCTGTAATTAATAAACAGGTATATAAAATGCCGCTTGGAATGTATAGAAGCTATACCCCCGGTACCGACACACCAATTACGCTTTTGTGGATGGCAAAACAGGTCTACCCCGAGCTTTTTGCCGACATTGACATCATTAAGGAAACAAAAGATTACTACCAAGAGCTTTTCGGTGTAACACTTACAGACGAGCAGGCAGAGGGAATATTTAATCCGTCCACCTCTGCAGGTATGTAAATTCCACATAGTAAAAGGGGATGTAAAAATAGTCTGGAACGCAAAAAGGCGACAACATAGGACTTTTACAATCTGACTTTTGATTAAATAAGGAAGAGAAATCTCAAGAACAGAGATTTCTCTTTTTTATGCATTTTTGCAATCCTTTTTCCATTTTCCCGATAAATATATCAAAACCGCAAATACAGCCTCAGTTATCCAGGACAGCACCCAACCAACAAATACGCCCTTCATTCCGTAACTTTTTGCCAGAATAAATGTATAGCAAAGTCTT
>JAZNIV010000090.1:0-12383 GCA_045577675.1 Clostridia bacterium | reverse complement strand
AGCTTGACTGTCAGTGGCGGTGCATCAAAGAATATGGTTTTAAACTCCCTGAAAGCTGAACTCTTTCAAACGAAAGTTTATACCCTTAAGGAGAATGACACGTCTGCACTTGGAGCTGTGAAAATTGCCGCTAAAGCACTTGGAATAAGCGATGATGAACATTTTAATGCGATTTCAGATGTTGTTGTTCCCTGTGGGAAATACAGAGAGCTCCTATTAAAACGCTATAACATATACAAAAATATATATGCATCACAGAAAGAGCAATTGATCAGTTTTTCAAATATTTAATTTACGAAAGGATTTGGTAAAATGAGTTGTGTAATTTTTGGAGCAGGAAAAATTTCAAGAGGGTTTATCGGTCATCTACTTTACATCAGTGGAATCGAATTTACATTTGTTGAAAAGTTTGATTCGCTTGTTGACCTTATCAACGAAAGAAAAGAGTATACCGTTAACATTCTTGGAAACAGTGAGAAAAATTGCGTTGTTAAAAATGCAAAGGCTCTCGGCTTTTCCGACAAGGAAGCTATCGCAAAGGCTATTGCTGATGCTGACGCAGTATTTAATGCAGTTGGCGGAAAAAATCTTGGTGAAATAGTTCCTTATCTTACTGCCGGCATAGAAGAAAAGGCAAAAAAGGGTGGCTATTTGAATATTGTAACCTGTGAAAACTGGAAACAGCCTGCAAATATCTTAAAAGAAGGCATAGAAAATCTTATAAGTGAAGATGCAAAGGAATACTTTGAAAACAATGTAGGTATTACCGAGGCAGTTATTATGAGAAGTGCAATTGAATCCGACCCTGAGCTGCTTGCAAAGGATCCGCTTACGGTAAATGTTCAGAACTTCTGGGAGCTTCCTGTTGATTCTTCAAGACTTAAGGGTGAGCTTCCAAAAATTGAAGGCTTAAAGCTTATCGCTGAATTTACAGGCTTCTTAGAGAGAAAGTTTTATACTTATAACGCTGCAAACGGCACTACTTCCTATCTGGGTGCACTCTTTGGCTATGAAAAAATTGCAGATGCAGCACATGATGAAAGAATTTTAAAAATTTTAGACGGTGTATATCAGGAAACTGCCACTGCATTATCAAAAAAGCATAACTTCCCTCTTGATGAACAGCTTGCATTCACTCTTACCTCAAAAAAGAAGCTTCAGGACTATACAATAGTAGACTTCATTGAGAGAAACGCCCGCGATCCGCTAAGAAAGCTTGGTCCTGATGACAGGCTTGTAGGCTCTGCAAGACTTGTTGACTCCTATGGTATTAAGCCGGAAAATTTATGTACTGCCATCGCTGCAGCTATTTACTACAAATCAGAAGGTGACGAGTTTGCAAACAAGCTTGGCGAAATGAGAAGAGAACATGGTATTGATTATATTTTAGAAAACGTTTGTAAAGTTGACCCTAACGGAACAATCGGCACACTCGTAAAAGAAAAAATCGAACTTTTGAAATCGGAGGGCTACATAAATGAGTAAAATTACTATTATAGGTGCAGGCAAAACAGGCAGGGGCTTTATAGGCAGACTTGCCGCTGAGAAAAATGCTGAAATCACATTCATAGACAAGGATGAAAGCCTTGTAAACGAGCTTAATTCAAAGAAAAGCTTTACTGTAAGCTTTTTCGGCGGTGTCCGTGAAGATATGGAGGTTTCTGGCTACACAGCTTATACCTGGGATAACGCAGACCTTTCAGACTCAGAACTTATTGTTGTTTCTGTTTGCGGCGGTAATCTTAAGGATGTTGGCGAAGAGCTTAACAAGCGTCTTTGCAAAGACAAGCATTATTATATTATCACAGCTGAAAACTATTCAAAGCCTTCAAAGGTTTTAAAAGAAGCAATAGGGCTTGATAATATTTCAGTAAGTGAATCTACTGTTTTCTGTACGACCATTGAAAACGGCGGGATTAATATTTCTTCAGAAAATTATCCGTATCTTCAGTGTGATGCAGATTTGCTGGAAGGATATATTCCTGAAATTTCCACAATAAAGCCGGTAAATGAATTCGGTAATTTCCTTACAAGAAAACTCTTTACTTATAATGCTGCAAGCTGTGTTATTGCATATCTTGGATATTTAAAGGGCTACACCGACTATGCACAAGCTGCAAATGATCCGGATGTTTTAGAGCTTCTTGACAAAAACTATGCCGTTACAAACAGGGTTTTATGTCAGGAATTCGGTTATGATGAAGCAGACCAGGCTGAATTTGCTCAGCTTTCAAAAAATAAATTCTGTGACAAGACTATTGTAGACACTGTTGCAAGAAATGCAAGAGAGCCACAAAGAAAGCTTGGAAATTCTGAAAGAATTATAGGACCTATGCTTCTGATTAATAAATATAACGAGGATGCCTCAGTTCTTGAAATGACAGCAGCAGCAATGCTTCTTTATGATAATGAGGGTGAGGACGAATGGAGAAAGATCAAAGCAGAAAACACTCCTGGGGAAATTCTTGAAAAAATTTGCGGAATTGATAAAACAAATAAATCATATGACAATATATTAAACTATTACAAGGATTTCAGCCAAAATAAATAAAAGGGGTATGGCATATGTTAGAAGTCAAGAATAAAAAGTTTTATTTAGATGGCAATGAATTTGAAATTCATTGCGGTGCATTTCATTATTTCCGGGCATTGCCTGAATACTGGGAAGATATTCTTACCAAGTTTAAAGCAGCAGGCCTGAACTGCGTTGAAACATATACCTGCTGGAATATGCACGAACCCCATAAGGGAGAGTTTGATTTTTCGGGAAGGCTTGATTTTGAAAAATTTCTTCAGCTTGCAGAAAAAGTCGGTCTTAAAGTTATTTTACGAACAGGTCCGTTCATTTGTGCCGAATGGGAAAACGGCGGCCTGCCGTCATGGCTTTTAAAAAAGGAATATAATATCCGTTTGCGTTGCAATACCGAACCATATATGACTCACCTTAAGGATTGGTTTAGTGTTCTGCTCCCTAAAGTCAGACCTTATCTCCACGCAAACGGAGGACCGGTCATTGCAATGGCAGTTGAAAATGAATACGGCTCTTTCGGAGACGATTTTTCATATCTTTTAGAGGTCGAAAAAATATATAGAAAACACGATATGAATTGTCTGTATGTTTCTGCTGATGGAAATAAAGAATACCATTTATCAACAGGTACAGCACACGAAAATATTGTCAGAGGTACAGATTTCGGAAGTGAAAGAATTGCAACTATCGATCAATTAAATATTGTTGATAAATATAATCCCGAATGTCCATATATCGTAATGGAGTATTGGGCCGGAAACTTTACCAACTGGGGCTTTGATGAATGCAGACATATTAATAATGAGAATGTAAAACAATCTATTAAAAACTTCTGCGAGCTTGGAGCAAGCTTTAATCTTTATATGTTCTTTGGTGGTACGAACTTTGGCTTTACAAATGGTGCTCAGGGCGATCTTGATTATATGAAATATAAATATAATCCGTGTGTAACAAGCTATGATTACGATGCTGCGATTACAGAATGGGGCGGCTATACTCAAAGATATTTTGATATAAAGGAAGTTTTGGAGGATAAAAAAGGATGTGCAGATATAGCAGTTCCTGCATCACCGAAGCTTCAGAATATCGGCACTGTTGAGCTGACCGAAAGTGCAGAATTATTCGATAATCTACATATTGGAAAGCACCATAAAAGTGTTACTATTGAAACAATGGAGGAATTTGACCAAATCGACGGATATATTTTATACAGCAAAGCTTTTGATTATGATGCTGAGCTTAACTGCATAAAAATTGTAGGAATTCACGACAGAGCACATATTTTTGTGAACAAAAAATTGGTTGGAACACACTTCCGCGGCGATTCGGACGTATGCATCATTGAACTTCCTGAAGTCTTGAAAAAGGGTGATACGCTTGATATTCTTGTCGAAAATATGGGACGAATCT
The DNA here is from genome assembly GCA_045577675.1 of Clostridia bacterium. Lineage (GTDB taxonomy): Bacteria > Bacillota > Clostridia > UBA1381 > UBA1381 > UBA1738. The sequence goes on along the minus strand of JAZNIV010000090.1, from coordinate 8,443 downwards.
GCTATGGCGAGGACACATATCTGGGCGATAGAAAAGGTATCTTTGGCAGTGTTATTCTGGCTATTAAGAAAAACGGTGTGCTTCACACTCCCGGAAAGGTTGCCTTTAACTGGGATATCACCTGCCTTGAAATGGATAACCCCGAAGAAGTTCAATTTAAAGCAGGAATCAGCGGAGAATACCCAATCTTTTTGCGTGGTACCTTTAAGGCAGAAAATAAAAATTCCTGCTTTGTCCACTTTGATAATCTGAAAAAAGGTGTAATTTATGTAAATGGATTTAACCTCGGAAGATATTGGGAGCGAGGACCTCTTGAGGCTTTGTATATTCCCGGCTCTATCCTGAAGGAAGAAAATGAAATTATTGTCTTTGAAACCGACGGTTTAAAAGGCAGTCCTTGTGTCGAAATTTCCGATATTTGCGGAATACCTAACCACCATGAGGAAATAATTGTATAAAAGCTACTATTAGCTACCAACTTATGAATGAATTCGGTTTTGTACCGAATTCATTCATTTTATTTTTCAAATGCCTATCAGTTGTTCCCTTTAACTTCATTTCAATGAACTTTTTTATCACAGTCGCAAATTTTATGTAAACCTCATAATATAAAATGTGGAGGTGATAAAATGCAGTCATGTATGCTTGTTAAAAACAACTGTTCTTTCCCTGTTTCGGTGCTGATAGACGGAGTACCTGTTTTTACCGACATTCTGCCTAATGCTGTAACCTGCTGCAAAAAGGTTATAACAGGCAGCTTTCAGGCTACTGTTTTAAATAACCGAAATAAAGTTGTTTTTGATTTGTGGCTATCTGCAGCTCCCGATACAAGGCATACGCTTACAATAACTAATTCCTCCTTCTGTTTTATATAAGCTCTTTTTCCCTTATCCTTTCAAAGGCCTTTTTCTCAATTCGTGATACCTGAACCTGTGACACACCAACAATAGGTGCAATTTCCTGTTGTGTTTTACCCTTAAAATATCTTAGCACCAATATCTGCCGCTCCCTTGGCTTTAATCCTGCCAGAATATTCTCGACAGCAATTTTGTTCACTATTTTTTCTTCATCATCTGCTGATTTAAGCTTGTCCGTAAATTCCTCATTTGAATCAGAGTATGCCTCCCTGTTTATCGAATCCGGCACTGCTGTTGCATCAAAGGCTTCCACCAATTCTTCTACACTCACTCCACATTTTTGGGATATTTCCTCCATAGTCGGCTCACGGCTTAAAAAAGCCGAAAGCTCTTCCCTCGCCTGATAACCCTTATATGCATTCTGTTTTAAGCTCCTTGACACCTTAATGAGACCATCGTCACGCAAGAATCTTCGTATTTCACCGATAATCATAGGTACTGCATATGTAGAAAATTTAACATCAAAGCTTTCATCAAAATTATCAATCGCCTTTAAAAGTCCCATCGTCCCGGTCTGTGCAAGGTCCTCCTGCTCAACACCGCTTTTAGAAAACCGCTTTACAATATTCCAGACAAGCCCCATATTCTCCTCACAAAGCTTGTCCCGTGCTGACAAATCGCCTTTTTTATACTCATTTAGCAAAATCAGATTTCTGTCCATACCTATCCGCCTACAATTCTATTGTTTTGCTCATTTTAACCTGCGTTCCTTCACCCAGACGACTTTTAACCTCCACTCTGTCCATAAAGCTTTCCATAATTGAAAAACCCATGCCGGAGCGTTCACAATCCGGTTTCCCGGTAAACAGCGGCTCTCGTGCTTTTTCAACATCAGCAATTCCCCAACCCTCGTCCGATATGGTAAATTCAACTGTTCTTCCCTTGATTTTCCCTTCCATCCTAACCATACCTACAGAATTTTCATATCCGTGAATTATAGCATTTGTGACAGCCTCCGAAACTGCTGTTTTTATTTCAGCAAGTTCCGGCGCCGTCGGATTAAGCGACGATGCAAATGCTGCCGCAACCACCCTTGCAAAGCTCTCATTTTCTGATTTATTTAAAAATTCCAGACACATTACATTATCCACCGTAATTTCTCCTTTCTACTTATCAAGCAGCCTTACCGCTTTTTCAAGGGTAGGCGTCAGCTTAATAATTTTATCTATTCCCGACATTTCCATAATTCTCAGGATTTGTGCATTTACACCGCAGGCAATCACACGCCCTCCTAAGGTGCGTGTTTTTTTGTACCTGCCCATAATTACTCCGATTCCCGACGAATCCATAAAAGTCAGTTCGGAAAAATTAAAAATAATGTTAACTGCGTTACTGGAACGCATCTTATTATCAACCTCTTCTTTAATCCTTGCGGCAAGATGATGGTCAAGCTCACCTTCGACCTTAACCAATAATGCCCGTTTTTCCCCAAGCAGCTTAACTTCCAATTTAAAAATCCTCCTTCGTTACTTATTAATTTTTTTACGCAAGTTCCATTCTGCTTACCGAAACCTCATAAGCAGTTTTTTCAATCACTTCGTCCTCAGAAATATGCTTCTGATAAACTCTTGACTGAATTCTTCCCCAGATTTTTATGTTGTCGCCAACATTAATGCTTTTGCAAAATCTCGCATTTCTGCCCCATGCAATAACCGGAATATAATCCGATTTATTGTAGCTGCGGTTTACCGCCAGCAAAAGGTCTGTAATTTCCCTTCCAAACGGCGTTGTACGGTACACCGGTGCTTTGCAGATAAAACCGTTTAAATAAAGCGAATTAGGATTTTTTTCCTCTGTTTCTTCTGCGTAGCGTAAATCCTTTGCGAACACCGTCAATACAAGTCTGTTGTCGCCGTTCTCATAGCTGTTATAAGAACGGAACTGTCCGTCCACCTCAATTTCATCTCCGATATTAAGAGATATATCGGACAAGAGCCTGTCGGACACCATTACCTTGACGTTATCGCTTATTCCGGACAGACGCGGTATGCATAGCGTAAATGTATAAAATTTTTCGCCGTAAATTTCGTGACTGAACACCAGTTCGTCTAAAACAGTGCCTATAACCTCTGCCCGATTATTAGCAATATAGTTTTCCATCTTCGTATTCCTCCTCACTTCATAAGTTATATTTATTCACCTTTATCAAAGAATATTACTATTTTATTCAAAACTGCTTTTATTTACTAAAGAATATTGCTGTTTTGCTTGACAAATCTGTAAAAAAATGAGATAATGTATAGTGAATATTTATGTTTATTATCAGGAGGAAAACTAATGGAGGACAATAAAAATATAGCAAAAACCTATAATCCGTCCGAGTTTGAAGACAAGTTATATAAAAACTGGGTGGAAAAAGGCTACTTCCACGCAGAGGTAGACCCCGAAAAGGAGCCGTTTACAATAGTAATTCCGCCTCCTAACGTTACAGGTCAGCTTCATATGGGACATGCACTTGACGAAACTCTGCAGGACATTTTAATTAGATACAAAAGAATGCAGGGCTATAATGCCCTATGGATACCAGGCACAGACCATGCAGGTATTGCAACACAAATAAAGGTTGAGGAAAACTTGCGTGTAAATGAAGGCTTAACCCGTTACGATTTGGGACGAGAAGCATTTTTAGACCGTGTTTGGGACTGGAAGAAGCACTTTGGTGACAGAATTATAAACCAGCTTAAAAAAATCGGTTCTTCCTGTGACTGGGACAGAGAACGTTTTACAATGGACGAGGGCTGTTCAAAGGCTGTGCGTGAGGTTTTTGTTAATCTCTATAATAAAGGTCTTATCTATCAGGGATCAAGAATTATTAACTGGTGTCCGCACTGCATAACCGCTCTTTCAGACGCTGAGGTTGAGCATGAGGAGCAGGCAGGACATTTCTGGCATATTAAGTATCCTGTAAAGGACAGCGATGAATTTGTTATCATCGCAACAACAAGACCGGAGACTATGTTCGGTGATACAGCTGTTGCTGTTAATCCGGAAGATGAAAGATACACAAATCTTGTAGGAAAAATGCTTATTCTTCCGCTTGTTGGCAGAGAAATTCCGGTAATCGCTGATGAATATGTTGACAAGGAATTTGGAACAGGCTGTGTTAAAATCACACCTGCTCATGACCCTAACGACTTTGAGGTTGGTATGCGTCATAGCTTAGAGCAAATTAAGGTTATGAATGATGATGCAACTATGAATTCCTATGCCGGAAAATACGAGGGCATGGACCGATATGAGTGCCGCAAGGCTATGATAGCTGACCTTGAGGCAGAGGGACTTTTGGTTAAGGTTGAGAACCATGCACATAACGTGGGTACCTGCTACCGCTGCGGAACTACTGTTGAGCCGATTATTTCAAAACAGTGGTTTGTTAAAATGAAACCGCTTGCCGAGCCTGCAATTAAAGCAGTTAAGGACGGCGACACACAGTTTGTACCTGAACGTTTCTCAAAAACATATATGAACTGGATGGAAAACGTTTTCGACTGGTGTATTTCCCGTCAGTTATGGTGGGGACACAGAATTCCTGCATTTTACTGTCAGGAATGCGGCGAAACAATTGTTTCCAAAGATGATATAACAGCATGTCCGCACTGCGGCGGAAAGGTTAAGCAGGACGAGGATGTTTTAGATACCTGGTTTTCTTCTGCCCTCTGGCCGTTCTCAACACTCGGCTGGCCGGAAAAAACTGCAGACCTTGACTACTTCTACCCTACAAGTGTTTTGGTAACAGGCTATGACATTATTTTCTTCTGGGTATCAAGAATGATTTTCTCAGCCTTAGAGCATACAGGAAAAGCTCCGTTTAAGCATGTGTTTATTCATGGCTTGGTGCGTGACTCTCAGGGCAGAAAGATGTCAAAATCCTTAGGTAACGGTATTGACCCGCTTGAGATTATCGACCAATACGGTGCTGATGCACTCCGCTTTACTCTTGCAACAGGTAATGCGCCCGGAAATGATATGCGTTTCTATATGGAAAGAGTTGAAGCAAGCCGTAACTTTGCAAACAAAATCTGGAATGCATCGCGGTTTACTCTTATGAACCTTGACATTACAGAAAACAAGCTACCTTGTGCATCAGAGCTTCAGCTTGAGGATAAGTGGATTTTGTCAAAGTACAACACAGTTGTTAAAGAAGTAACTGAAAACCTTGACAAGTTTGAGCTCGGAGTTGCTGTTTCAAAGCTTTACGACTTTATCTGGGACAATTTCTGCGACTGGTATATTGAGCTTGTAAAGCCTCGTCTTTTCGATAAAGAAAACCCGACAGCAAAGACTGCACAGTATGTGCTTACTTATGTGCTTTCAAATACAATGAAGCTTCTTCATCCGTTTATGCCGTTTATTACAGAGGAAATCTGGCAGCATCTTCCGCATGAAGGAGAGAGCATTGTTATAAGCGATTATCCTAAATATTCTCCGGAGCTTGACTTCCCTGAGGATGAAAAGAATATGGAGCTTATAATGGGTGCAATTTCTGCAATCAGAAACAGAAGAGCAGAAATGAATGTCCCGCCGTCAAAGAAAGCAAAGGTTATTGTTGTAACCGACAAGTCTTGTGTTTTCCAAAAAGGAACAGCGTTCTTTGAAAAGCTTGCATCTGCTTCCGAAACTACAGTTAAAGCAGACAAGACAGAAATTGATGCAAATTCTGTAAATATTGTTGTAGACGGTGCTGAGATATTTATTCCGATGGGCGAGCTTGTTGACAAAGACAAGGAGCTTGAAAGACTAAATGCAGAAAAGAAAAAGTTGGAAGGCGAAATCAAGAGAGTTGAAGGTAAGCTTTCAAACGAAGGCTTTGTTTCAAAGGCTCCTGAAAAGGTTATTGAAGAAGAAAAGGAAAAGGGCAGAAAATACACCGAAATGCTCGAAAAAGTCCTTGAAAGTATCAAAAACCTCGAAAATATGTAATAATATAGGGACAGGTAATTTATCTGTCCCTTTTAGGTGTTAATATGAACTATGACGAAACTTTAAAATATATTAATAATACTCCGAAATTCTCGAAAATATTAGGAAATGATGACCTTAGAAAACTACTTAATAAGCTTGGAAATCCGCAAGACAATATGCGTTTTATTCATATTGCCGGAACAAACGGAAAAGGCTCGGTTTGTGCAATGACTGCTCAGATTTTGCAAGCTGCAGGCTACAGAACCGGACTTTATACCTCCCCGTTTATTGAAGTTTTTAACGAAAGAATACAGATTAACGGAGAAAACATTCCCGACAATGAGCTTGCCGAAATTGCATCCTTAGTAAAAGCTGAAATAGATGAACTCAATATTGAAATTTCAGTATTTGCCCAGATAACAGCAATGGCATTTATATATTTTAACAGAAAGAAATGTGACTATGTCGTTTTAGAAACCGGGCTTGGTGGAAGGCTTGATGCAACAAATGTTATCAATACGCCTGTTGTTATTGCCATAACTAAAATAGGTCTTGACCACACAGAGTATTTAGGAGACAGTATTGATAAAATTGCTTTAGAAAAGTGCGGTATAATAAAAAACAATGCTCCGGTTATCACCTGTGGTAACCAAAACAGCGACGCACTCACCGTTATAAAAGAGTATTGCCATAAAAAGTCATCTTCCCTTTTAGTAGCTCCGACAGATTGCGATTTTGAGCTATCACTAAAAGGAGAATACCAGAAATCAAATGCTGCAGTCGCTGTTGAAGTTGCCAGGCAGTTAGGAATTTCTAAGGAGCATATTAAAACCGGCCTTTTAAATGTGAAATGGATAGCAAGATTTGAATTCTTGCGTGATAACTTAATTCTTGACGGCGGACATAATCCTGACGGAATTTCTGCACTTATCTCTTCATTAAAAAAGCTTAACTGCCCTGTTCGTTTTGTTGTTGCAATGATGAAGGATAAGGACTATAAAAAAAGTGCTGCACTTTTAGCGTCTTTTGGAGGCTTCGTTACGGTAACAGAAATTGATATGCCAAGATGTGTAAAGGCCGATGAACTAAAAAATTCATTTCCGGGCTGCCATGTTGAAAAAAACTGTATTATTGCTGTAGAAAATGCGATTAAAGACTGTCAAGACAATGAGGTTGTTTGCGTGTGCGGTTCACTTTACTTGGCAGGGGCAGTACGGCCTTATTTTAAAGAGCAGAACTCATAATATTTTAACTTTACTTCTTCATAAAAATATGATATTATATAAATATTACTAAGGATTGAAGGTACTTGTACTTATGAATATTGACGAACTTAATTTACCGCAGGATTTGTCAGGTCTTTCTCCTGATGACACTAAAAAGCTTGCATATGAAATACGTAAATTTCTTATAAGAACAATTTCAAAAACAGGCGGTCACTTAGCTTCTAATCTGGGTGTAGTAGAGCTTACACTTGCCCTGTACTCTGTTTTTGATTTTTCAAAAGACAGACTTATATGGGATGTAGGGCATCAGTCATATGTGCATAAAATTTTAACAGGCAGAAAAAACGACTTCCCTACCCTCCGTTCGTACAGGGGCTTAAGCGGTTTTCCGAAAACCTCAGAAAGCGAATATGACGCATTTAACACAGGTCATTCATCAACTTCTGCCTCTGCAGCGATGGGTATGGCTCGTGCAAGAGATTTATCCGGTGACAATTTTGACGTTGTTGCTGTGTTTGGTGACGGTGCATTAACCGGCGGTATGATTTTTGAAGCCTTAAACGATGCCGGTCATTCCAATAACAAGGTAATCTTTGTCCTTAACGATAACGAAATGAGTATTGACCACAACGTCGGTGCAGTTTCAAAATATCTCCAAAGGCTGCGTCAAAAGCCGGAATATTTTAAGTCTAAAGATAAAATAGAAGAATTTTTAGCAAGTCTTCCTGTAGGTGCAGAAGCAGCAACAAAAACAGCAAAAAAGGCAAAGGGAGCTCTGCGGCGTAAGGTTATCCCAACAACAATGTTCGATAACCTCGGGCTTAACTATATCGGCCCTGTTGACGGACACGATACAGAAGCCTTAAAAGCCGTTTTTGAAAGAGCTAAAAAGACAAATGTTTCTTCCTTTATCCATATCAGAACAAAAAAAGGTAAAGGCTATAAGCCTGCTGAGGAAAATCCACAGGTTTACCATGGCATTTCCTCTTCATATACCGGAAAAAGTGTGTCCGATGATTATTCCGCAGTTTTCGGAAAAACTCTTACAAGGCTTGCCTCCTCCAATGAAAAAATTGTTGCGATAACCGGTGCAATGCCGCTTGGAACAGGGCTTTCAGAGTTTTTGCAAAAATATCCGGACAGATTTTTTGACGTAGGTATAGCAGAGCAGCACGCAGTTACAATGGCTGCAGGGCTTGCGATAAAAGGCTTTACCCCTGTTGTACCTCTTTATTCAACCTTTATGCAAAGGGCATATGACCAAATACTGCATGATGTCTGCCTGCAGAATCTGCACGTGGTTTTATGTGCCGATCGAGCGGGAATTGTAGGTCAGGATGGCGAAACTCATCAGGGAATGTACGATATTTCATACCTTTCAGCAATGCCTAATATGAC
>JAZNIV010000089.1:0-4432 GCA_045577675.1 Clostridia bacterium | reverse complement strand
CCGTATTGGCTCATTCCGACTCCGTGACCGTAGCCTGTAACATCAAAAGCGACGTTATCCTTGCCGGCGGTAATCTGCACATTGGTTGAACGAAGCCCGTAAATGCTCCTTAATTTTGTACCCTTCACCTTCACTCCGCCTATCGAAACCGTAAGTATTCCGCCCGCCTCACTTCTTTCGACTTCTCCCACAAGCTCCTTAGAAAAATCGACACCCTCGATATTTTCAACTGCAAGCCGTTTAAATTCGTCGAGAGTTATTATCTTTTCGGATTTATACTTCGGCGACAGCTTGTCTCCCGGGCTTTCAACGCTTTTAAGGTACGGTCTCTCACCGCCCCACACGTCCTTTGAATCCTCCGTCCTTCCCGATGAGGTTGAGTGAAACACGGCGGAGATAACCTCCTCCTCATATACTATAATTTCGTCTGCGGTTTCATCAACCGCTCTTGAAATTTTCTCCCAATTTTTGTCCGCTTCGCTACCCCAGCTTTCTCTTCGTTTTTCCTCAGAAATCCATGCCTTACAATGAGTAGAATCGGTACAGATTTCCGCTCCCCTATGCACGTCCGCATCGCTTCCGGCATTTCTCCTTGACTCAAGGTAGCTCCTTGCTGCAACAGCCTGTGCCTTTAATGCTTCAAGCTCAAAGCTTGCCGGCATTTCAGCCGATACCACCTCTTTTAGATACTGACTTTTATTCATTTCGGTAACTCTGTCCTCCGACTTTATATAAACCGACAGCTTATCCTCTGCCTCCGGAGTTGGTTTTTCGTATCTTCCATACCGCAAGGAAACTGCCAACGGCACCGCAATTGTAACTGCAAGGACTGCTATAAATATAAAAATCAGTTTTCTCATAAAAAATCACCCTGTTATCTATATGATAGCAGAGTGAGCTTTATTCTATATTCTTTTTGCAAGCTTTTCAACGTTTTCACGACGAAATTCTTCAAATCTGTCCTCTTCAATAGCTGTCCTTATACGTGCGGCAAGCTCATTATAAAAATACAGATTATGCATAACCGCAAGCCTCATTCCGAGTATTTCCTTAGCCTTAAACAAATGTCTTATATACGCCCTTGAATACTTTTTACATACCGGACACTGACATTCTTCGTCAATTGGACGCATATCCCGTTCATAACACTGATTTAAGAGGTTCATAGTTCCGTGACGCGTGAAAATAAACGCATGACGTGCATTTCTTGACGGCATTACGCAGTCAAAAAAGTCAATACCTCTTGCCACAGCCTCAATAATATTTGACGGTGTGCCTACACCCATTAAATACCTCGGCTTATTTTCAGGTGCATACGGAAGGGTTACGTCAAGTATATGATACATTTCTTCATGACTTTCTCCAACAGCCAGTCCGCCGATTGCATATCCCGGCAAATCGAGTTTTGCAATCTCCTTCATATGCCATATACGCAGCTCGTCAATAACTCCGCCCTGATTTATGCCGAATAGTAGCTGGTTTTTATTAATAGTGGTATCAAGACTGTTAAGCCTTGCCATTTCGTCTTTACACCGCCCGAGCCAGCGAAGTGTTCTTTCGCACGATTTTTTCACATAATCATAGGGTGCCGGATTTTCCACACATTCATCAAATGCCATTGCAATAGTTGATGCAAGGTTTGACTGAATCTGCATACTTTCCTCAGGTCCCATAAAAATGCGTTTTCCGTCAATATGAGAGTTAAACTGTACTCCTTCTTCTGTAATCTTTCTTAATTTTGCAAGAGAAAACACCTGAAACCCACCGCTGTCAGTTAAAATCGGTCTGTCCCAGTTCATAAATTTATGAAGTCCGCCCAAATCGTGAATTAATTTATCTCCCGGACGAAGATGCAGATGATAGGTGTTTGACAGCTCAATCTGACAGCCGATTTCCTTTAGGTCCTCGGTAGAAAGTCCGCCCTTTATCGCCGCAATCGTTCCAACATTCTGAAAAACAGGCGTCTGGACAGTACCGTGAACAGTTTTAAACTCGCCCCTTCTGGCAAGTCCGTTTGTGTGTAATATTTTAAACATACTTTTCTCCTAACGTATAAACATCGCATCGCCAAAGCTGAAAAATCTGTATTTTTCACGCACAGCCACGTTATATGCATTCAAAACGTTTTCCCTGCCGGCAAGTGCACTGACAAGCATAATTAACGTTGATTCGGGCAAGTGGAAATTTGTAATAAGTGCATCAATTACATTGAATTTTTTCCCCGGATAGATAAAAATATCCGTCCAACCGGTTTGTTCCTTTAAAACAGGGCTTTCCATACCCACAGTTTCAAGGGTTCTCGTAGCAGTTGTTCCTACTGAAATAACCCGTCCGCCATTTTTCTTTGTTTCATTCACCAAATCCGCTGTTTCCTGCGGCAGAATATAGAACTCCGAATGCATTTTATGCTCTAATATGTCGTCTGCCTTAACAGGTCTGAAGGTTCCAAGTCCCACATGAAGTGTGACGTAACCTATTTTTACACCCTTATCCTCAATTTTATTAATGAGGTCGGTGGTAAAATGAAGCCCTGCAGTAGGTGCTGCGGCAGAGCCGGAGCATTTTGCATAAACAGTCTGGTAGCGTTCCTTATCCTCAAGCTTTTTAGTTATATAATGTGGCAGTGGCATTTCGCCGAGCCTGTCTAAAATCTCTTCAAAAACACCGTCATAATAGAACTTAACAAGCCTGCTTCCGTCATTTACGACATCTAAAACCTCCGCTGTCAGTTCTCCGTCACCAAAAACAAACTTAGCTCCCGGCTTTGCCTTTTTTCCCGGTTTTAGTATAACCTCCCACTCGTCAAGACTGCGTTTATGCAGAAGCAGAAACTCAATATGTCCGCCAGTTCCCTCTTTTACGCCGTAAAGCCGTGCCGGAATTACCCTTGTATCATTTAAAATCAGGCAATCCCCCGGATTTAACATATCTATAATATCATAAAAATGCTTATGCTCTATTTCTCCTGTATTCTTATCAAGACACATAAGCCGTGACGATTTACGGTCAGAAAGAGGTTCCTGTGCAATTAACTCCTGCGGTAAATCATAGTAAAAATCCTGTCTTTTCATATTATTTCCTTCTTTATCTAACTCCGGCGGATTAAAAAAACCGCCGGAGTGTACTTGTAATTTACGGAAGCTTAACCTTCTTATGTGCTGCTATTATTCCCTGCGAAATTCCTGCTGCAAGCTTATCCTGATAGCTTTCTGTTGCCATAAGCTCAAGCTCGTCAGGGTTATTCATAAACCCTATTTCTATTAATGCAGACGGCATCATACACTTGCGGTTAACAAGCAGATTTCCTTTCTTGACTCCTCTTGACTTTGCATCGGTTGAGTCTAAGGTTTTATCAAGCAGAAGCGTTGCAAGCTGCTTGCTGGTTAATGAAATATCGTCATCATTATTCTGCTCGCTGTAGTAAACTTCAATACCCTTTGCAGCTGTTACTGCAGATGTCGTAGAGTTAAGGTGAATACTTACAAATATTACCGCTCCCTCTTCATTTGCAAGCTCAGGCCTTTCATCAAGTGTCGGGTAAACGTCCTTGTCCCTTGTCATAATTACCTTAATTCCGTTGTCGCTGAGATTGTCCCTGACCTTCTTTGCAACAGTAAGGGCAATATCCTTCTCGTCATACTTTTTACCGGTTCCCGGCTTCATTGTCGGCAGAATTACCTCTGTGCTTTCAAGGGCAGCATAATATGCCTCCTTTTCCTCTTCGGTCATAAGGTATCCGCTTGCTCCCGGGTCACTTCCTCCATGTCCGGCATCTATTACAACAATTTTTTCACTATTATATTTTATCGGCTTAGGCGTAGCAGAGGGTGTCGGTGATGCCGATGGCGATGCCGTCGGATTTGCCGTCGGTTTTGATGACGGTTTTGCCGATGGCGATGCTGTTGGCAGCGGCGTTTCATCAGGTGTAACGTCAGCATTTTTATCTGCTGACACCTTTATTACAACAGCCTTTCTGTCTGCAGAAAGTGAAATGCTGTATTTTTCCATATTTTCCGTATCAAGGGCTATTCTTGTTGCGGTTTCGTGCTGACCAAAGCGTACCGCCTTAACCGCACCTAATAAAACCTCTATTTTATTATCTACCGAATATGATGCTTTATCAACATCTGTATATAAAACTCCCGATGCAGTTACAGCAGCTTTTGAAATATTTTCAATTTCATTGCTTGCAAAAACAGTAATTGTAACTACTCCGTCCTTTTCGCTATAGGTTAGTTTATTTAGCTTATTATCAAATGATGGTATAGGTGCCTCGGTAGGCTTTAAGGTCGGGTTTGCAGACGGTCTTACCGTACCGTCCGATATACTGATTAGTCCCTTATCCTCAACAAAATCCACATCAAGTCCGACACTTTCTGAAATAAACCGCACCGGTACCATAGTTTTTGCACTTTCTCCCCATTTTGCAATC
>JAZNIV010000088.1:0-22005 GCA_045577675.1 Clostridia bacterium | reverse complement strand
CCTGCTTCGTCAAGGTCAAAGCTGTATGCATCCTTCATAATGAACTCTCTGCCACGCATAAGACCAAATCTCGGACGACCTTCGTCACGGTACTTAGTCTGAATCTGATAAAGAGTCATTGGGTATTCCTTATATGAACGGACTTCATCAATAACAGTTTGTGTAAATAATTCCTCATGCGTAGGGCCTAAGCAAAAATCTCTGTCATTTCTGTCCTTTAGCTTAAACATAGATGGTCCGAAAACTTCCCATCTTCCGGAAGCCTGATACGCCTCTGCCGGCAACAGTGCCGCCATTAAAAGCTCCTGAGCACCAGCTCTGTCCATTTCCTCGCGAACGATTTGCTCTACCTTTTTAAGAGTTTTAAGTCCGAGCGGCAGGTAGGAATAAATTCCTGCAGCTAATTTTCTTATATATGCAGCACGAAGCATCAGCTTGTGGCTTGTAATTTCCGCTTCTGCCGGTACCTCACGAAGTGTAGGCATCAGCAAGTTTTTCATTCTCATAGTTTTTTAATCCTTTCCCTTTATCAAACAATCTGAGCACCGCTTTGGATGTCATTAATAGTAGTAAGTGCGGTTAGTCCGTCACCAAATTCCGCAGACAGAATCATTCCCTGTGATTCAAGTCCCATCATCTTTCTGGGCTTAAAGTTCGCAATAAATATCACGTTCTTGCCGATAAGTTCCTCCGGTGTATGATATTTTGCAATTCCCGACAGAATCTGTCTTGTTTCGCTGCCGACCTGCAGAGTAAAGCGGAGCAGCTTATCTGACTTTTTGACTTTTTCACATTCAATTACTTTACCAACACGAAGGTCAAGCTTTTCAAAGTCATCAAATTCACAATAGTCCTTGTAAGGCTCAATCGGAATAATATCCTCCTGCTCATTTTCAGCCGAAATTTCTTCAAGCTTCTTTTCTGCATCAATTCTTGCAAACAGCACCTGTGCTTCTTTAACCTTTGTTCCTGCCTTTAAAACATTATGCTCCTTAATGTTTTCAAAAGAAATTGCATTTGTGTTAAGCATTTCTGCAATTTTTCCTGCAGTTTCCGGCATAAAGGACTCTAAAAGTCCTGCAATTACTCGGATTGCTTCTGCAAGGTTATATAGAACTGTTGCAAGTCTTGGCTTTGTATCCTCAGACTTTGCAAGTACCCAAGGTGTTGTTTCGTCTATATACTTATTTGCTCTGTCAACAATTTTCCAGATTTCGTCCAGACTGTCCGCAATATGCCATGTCTTCATTTTATTTACAACATTTTCTATTGCAGTGTCACAAACACATCTTAAATCCTCATCAAATTCTCCTGAAGCGCTTGCATCACCCAAAACACCGTCAAAATACTTGTTTATCATTGCAATCGTACGGTTAACCAGATTTCCAAGAGTATTGGCAAGGTCGGAATTATATCTTGCGATAAATGTTTCATATGTTATATTTCCGTCTTGAGCATACGGCATTTCGTGAAGTGAATAGTATCTTACTGCATCAACACCAAAATGACGAACCAGGTCCTCGGCATAAATCACATTACCTCTTGATTTTGACATTTTCTCTTCGCCAAAGAGCATCCATGGATGACCAAACACCTGCTTTGGCAGTGGCTCACCAAGTGCCATAAGCATTATCGGCCAGTAAATTGTGTGGAACCTTAGAATGTCCTTTCCGATAATGTGCACATCTGCCGGCCAGTATTTATTATATAAATCACCCTTATTGTCAGGAGAATATCCTAAAGCTGTAATATAATTTGAAAGTGCGTCAATCCAAACATAGACAACGTGCTTCGGGTCAAATTCTACAGGCACACCCCATGTAAAGCTTGTTCTTGAAACACACAAATCCTGAAGTCCCGGCTTTAGGAAGTTATTTACCATTTCCTTTTTACGCGATTCAGGCTGAATGAAGTCAGGATTTTCCTCAATATACTGCATCAGCTTATCCTGATACTTGCTCATCTTGAAGAAGTATGCTTCCTCCTTCGTTTTCTTAACCTCTCTGCCGCAGTCCGGACACTTTCCGTCTACAAGCTGAGTTTCTGTCCAGAAGGATTCGCACGGTGTGCAATACAGTCCCTCATACTCCGACTTATAAATATCACCCTGGTCATAAAGTTTTTTAAAGATTTTCTTTACGGCATCCTCATGATATTTATCGGTAGTTCTTATAAAATGGTCATAGCTGACATTGAGCATATCTGCAATATCCTTAATCTGACCGGCAATTACATCCACATATGCCTGCGGAGCAACTCCCTCTTTTTCAGCAATTTCCTGAATTTTCTGACCGTGTTCATCAGTTCCTGTAAGGAAGAAAACATCGTCTCCCAAAAATCTGCGGAAACGTGCAATAGCATCCGTCAGAATAATTTCATAAGTATTACCGATGTGCGGTTTACGTGATGTATACGCAATA
This sequence comes from Clostridia bacterium, assembly GCA_045577675.1. Lineage (GTDB taxonomy): Bacteria > Bacillota > Clostridia > UBA1381 > UBA1381 > UBA1738. The sequence goes on along the minus strand of JAZNIV010000088.1, from coordinate 19,585 downwards.
GCCGTGGTAATATAAAATTTCTTGCCCATTACTATTCTCCTTCGTTCTCAAATGAAATCTTTATTTTTTTAATTTCCTTAACAAGCCTTGAGGAAATATTTTTTATTGTTTTTATAAAACCGTCAAACACACCCGCTCTGTAAAGACTTACAGTAAATACCAGTGCAAGCGGTCCCAAAATCATGCCGCCGATTGAAAAAGTGCGGTAACCAACATACATCGCCATAAGAGTCATAAGTGGATGCATTCCTATGTTTTTGCTCACAATCTTCGGTTCAACAAACTGTCTCATCAGAATAACCGAAAGGTATATTATAAGAAGTCCGATGCCTATTGCGATTTCACCTGTTATAAATGAAATAATTGCCCACGGAATCAAAACCGTCCCGCTTCCAAAGAAAGGTAGTGCGTCAACAATTCCTGTTGCAAGTGCAATTACTAATGCATAATCAATATTTAATATAGATAAGCCTATCAGCAATATTGTAGAGGATATACACATAATTATAAGCTGTGCCTTTACGTATCCGCCGACATACCGCTTTATCTCTCTCCGAAAATATGACATACGTTGCAAAAAAGCATCTGTAAAAGGCTTTTTTACTGCATTTGCAACAGTTTTTGAATCTGAAACCATAAAGTACAGCGAAATCAGAAAAACTATTACGCTTATAAAGATGTTAGGCAGTTTTTTTGCAGCATTTCCGGCAGTTTTCACAAAGCCTGTATCGGTTGCAAGCCCTGAAATCCAGTTAAGAACCTGCTCCGACGCATCAGCCACAGCATTCTGCATATTTTCCGGCAGCATAACAACAAAATCAGACAAGCTGTCTGAAATGCTATACCATGTTGTCCGGATATTCTGATAAATAATAGGAAAATCTTCATACACATTTCTGATTTCGTCTACAATTTTCCATATAACTCCTGCAGCAATTCCGCCTATTACACCAACAGTAAGCACTATAACAAGTACCGCCGAAATTCCTCTGGGAAGGCGAAACCGCTTCTGTAGTCCGTCTGCCATAGGATTTGCCAAAAGCGACACAAGATATGCCGCAATAAACGGTGCAAAAAGCCATATTATATAGCCCGAAAGATTTAGTATTGCGGGCAAAAGCTTAATCAGGCCGACAATAATCAGAACCGCCAGAACCGCTATCAAAACTGTTTTAACCGTAAATTTCTTTTTGTTCAAAAGCTCACCCTCAGTTATCAATAAAATGCTTCATTAAGTCATGTCCCATATCTATGTAATTGCCTGTTGTTTCTGCGTTCTTTTCGTTATAATCAAGCCCTGAGCCATCAGTACTTCCCGAACGATAAATCACATAAGGAACAGGGTCGCTTACATGCGTTTTAAGCTTAATCGGTGTAGGATGGTCAGGTAAAATAAGCATCTTATACTCAATTCCTGCCTCGTCAAGCTTATTTTTCAAAAATCCTACTACCTTTTCATCTATAAGCTCAACAGAAAGCTTTTTCTTTTCTGCATTTCCCTGATGTCCGCACTCATCCGGTGCCTCCATATGAACATAAACAAGGTCAGCTTCGTCCTTAGTTAATGTATCAAACGCAGCCTGTGCCTTACCGTCAAAGTTGGTATCCCAGTTACCGGTTGCACCCTCAACGTCAATCGACTTCATATCAGCACACTTTGCAATTCCCTTAATCAGGTCAACGGCCGAAATTACGCTTGCCTTTAAGCCGTATTTTTCATAGAAATTTTCAAGCTGCGGCTTTGAGCCTTCGCCCCAAACCCAGATTGATGTTGCAGGATTTTTTCCTGCCGCTATTCTTTTTTGATTTACCGGATGCTTCTTTAAAATCTCCTCTGATTTTTTCATCATTTCAAGCAGCTTATCAGCATTTTCTCCCTTTGGAAGATAATCGGTAATCCTCCTGTCGGAAATATCATGAGGAGGTGTTAACTGTACGTTAAGGCTGCCACCGTCCCATACCAAAAGATGACGGTAGCTGACGCCGCTAAAAAAGTGAATTAAATCGGTATGAAGCTCCTTTTCAACAGCCTCAATAAGCTGAGCTGCCTCCTCAGTTGAAATTTCGCCTGCTGAGTAGTCAAGCATGGTTTTGTTTTCATACTCAGGCTCATCAGAAAGAGTCACAAGATTTGTTCTGAAGGTTACATCGGTGTCCTTCAAAGTAACACCTATGCTTGCAGCCTCAAGCGGTGAACGTCCTGAATAGCATTTTGTCGTGTCATATCCCATAACAGACAAATTCGCAACGTCACTGCCCGGCTTCATACCTTCAAGAACAGTTTTAACCATTCCAAGCTCTCCGTTTTTTGACATATAATCAATATTCGGCTTTTTTGCAACATCAAGTATAGTTTTTCCGTCAAACTCATCAACGGCATAATCAGCCATTCCGTCTCCTAAAATTACAATATATTTCATTTTATACCCTTTAAATCCTTTCACATAAATTCAGGATTATTCTCCTTTTATCTTAAACAGTACTGCAACAGCTCCGTTGCCTGTATGGGTTCCGACAATCGGTCCAAACTCATATCTTCTCTTTATGCTGTCTATTTCAAATTCCTCTTTTATTGTTTCTTCCAGCTTATCGCCGTACTCTGTGCATGAGTCAATAACATAAAATTCCTTTGCCTCATCATCAAACTTGGGATTTTCACGAACTATATCAAGTAGCTTTGTGTAAATCTTTTTCTTGCCTCGTATTTTTTCATAAGGCTCAACAAGACCGTCCTTTATCGTAAGCACCGGTTTAATATCAAGCAGGCTTCCTACAATAGCTGTTGTTTTGTTAATTCGACCGCCCTTTTCAAGGAATTTTAATGTATCAACAATAATATATGCCTCATGATTTTTAATAAAATCAAGACTTTTTTCTATTGCTTCATCAAGCTCTGCACCATCATTTAAAAGCTCACGAAGTCGTATTGCAGCTTCAGAAATATATATAGAGAATGCCATAGTATCAACTACTTTAATAGTCACATCAGGATTTTCCTCCATAACCATTTCCGCATTCATACGTGCATTGTTATACTGACCGCTTGCCTTTGAAGAAAGAGTCAGATACACAATAGCATCATATTCCTTGGCAGCCAGAGAAAAAGCATCGTAAATTTCCGCCGGCGAGGTCTGAGAGGTTGTAGGAAGCTTTTCGCTTTGTAAAAGCTTTTCATAAAACTCATCATTTGTAAGCTCTACCCCTGCAATATACGAAGTTTCTCCAAAGACCACATTATAATTAATTGTATCAATGTCATATTCTTTTCTTAATGCTTCCGGCATATCTGCACCGGTATCAACAAAAATTTTTACCTTACTCATAAGTTTTCTCCTTACCATTCAAATTGAGTTAATTCTCCTGCCATTTTAAGCTGCTCAAATCTTGTCTGCCGCAGGGCTTCATATGCAACTATTGCAACAGAATTTGAAAGATTAAGGCTTCTTGCCTCACTAATCATCGGAATTCTTATACACCACTCGCGGTTATCGTGGAGCAGCTTTTCGGGAAGGCCTTTAGTTTCCTTACCAAACAGTATAAAATCTCCGTCCTCATATCGGACCTCCGAATATGTATTTAGCCCCTTTGTGGTAGAGTAGAAGAACCGACCTCCGCTGTTTTTAAGGAAGAAATCATCAAGGTTATCATAATACTGAACTCCCAGAAGATGCCAGTAATCAAGCCCTGCACGTTTTAGCTTTTTATCGTCAATTTCAAAACCCATAGGCTTAACGATATGCAGCTTGCAGCCGGTAGCTGCACAGGTTCTTGCAATGTTACCGGTATTTTGAGGAATTTCCGGCTCTACTAAAACTATATTGAACAAAAATATCACCACTATTCACAAGTATACTATTTTATTATACAACAAAATCTTGAAAAGTACAAGAGTTTTAACGATTTTTTTAAGATTGACACAAAATTTTTATTATGGTATAATCCTGACATAAAAAATATTCATTACATTTACATAAAAAAGCCAAAATTTCAGAAAATAATAAATGAGGTTATAAATATGAATATATACAAGAAAATTCAAAGTATAGTAAAAATTGTCAGTACTGACAATATCTTTGTATATGCAGCACAGGCATCCTTTTACATCATAATATCATCAATACCCTTTATAATGCTTCTTTTATCGCTTGCAAAGTATTTGTTGCCTGTAAGCGAACAGGATTTTGCAGGAATTGTAATCCCTCTTGTTCCCGACGTGATAAAAAAACCGGTAGCTGCCATTATAAGTGAGCTTTTCTATAAAACCTCCGGCTCTGTTGTTTCAATAACAGCACTAACCTCGCTGTGGTCAGCTTCACGCGGAATAGCAGCAATCGAACGTGGGATAAGAAACGTTTATCACACTCCCACACGTACAGTGTTTTTACTTGACATTGCAGCAAGCTTCTTCTATACTGTAATGTTTATAATAATTATGATTGTGTTCCTTGCAACCGTTGTATTCGGAACTTCAATAATTCATTTTCTTGAGGTAAAATCCGGGCTTCTGTGCTGGATTTTCGGAAAAACCTCCTGGGTTAAGTGGCTAATAATATTTTCAATACTTACAATATTTTTTGCACTAATATATATGGCATTTTCCGGCAGAAAAATCACCTTAAAGCGTCATTTCCCCGGTGCTGTATTCACAACAGCAGTATGGATAATTTTTTCGGTTTTATACTCATTTTATATAGAAAACTTTGCTAACTATTCCTACCTATATGGCAGCCTTACAGCCATCGTGCTGCTAATGCTGTGGATATACTCCTGTATGGTGATATTTCTTTTAGGCGGCGAATTAAACGTAACGGTACTTGTCTTGAAATTAAAAAAAAGAAATCTTGAAAAACAATAATTTAAAAAAGAGACTGCTTATATTTATGCACACACAAAGTAATCAACAAAACTTGTATCTGCATAAATACATAATTTGCAGTCTCTTTTCGTTTTCTCCGGTATTAACCCATCTGGAGAAAATCACTAACAACCTGAATCATCTGTTCTTTTTCACAAACAGTATTAAAGAGTCTTGGCTTATTTTTAAGCTCTGCCAAAGATTTTGGAATATCCATTCCGCTCATTTCTGACAATTCGTCAAGAAGAGCAAACTCGTCCTTTCCGGCTACGGCTCCGTGACCTGAAAGTGCAATCAGAACACTCTGATTAAACTTAAACGGACTAGCAGTAGATGCAATTACTGTTTTTGCCTTATCCCCTGTTTCTGCAGCATAACGGTCGTAAACAGCCTTTGCAACTGCTGTATGTGTGTCAATAACATATCCGAAATCATCACGGCACTTTTTAATTGCCGCCATTGTTTCGTCATCATCGGCACAGCCGCCGCTGAACAGTCCGTTGATTTTAGCCTTAACGTCGTCTGAAACCTCGTAACTTCCCCTGCTTGCAAGCTTTTGCATCAAATCGGAAATCACGCTGTCATCGCCACCGCATAAATCGTGCAGGAATCTTTCAAGATTGCTTGAAATCAAAATGTCCATTGACGGAGAAATCGTTGTATGGAAATCTCTGTTCTTGTTATAGACACCTGTTTTAATGAAATCGGTAAGTACATTGTTCTTGTTTGATGCACAGATAAATCTGTTCACAGGCAAGCCCATTTTGTACGCATAGTAGGCTGCCAGAATATTACCGAAGTTTCCTGTAGGAACAACAATATTAATCTTTTCGCCCGCCTCAATTTCATTAGCCGCAAGCATATCCGCATAAGCTGAAAAATAGTACACAATCTGCGGAACAAGACGTCCCCAGTTAATTGAGTTTGCACTCGACAGCTTAAAATGGTTATTTGCCAGAAGCTCTTTGTAATTCTCGTCGGTAAATATTTTTTTCACACCGCTTTGTGCATCGTCAAAGTTACCGAATACAGCAGCAACACCAACATTGTCACCCTCCTGGGTAACCATCTGAAGCTTCTGAATTTCAGAAACACCACTTTCCGGATAAAACACGACAATTCTTGTGCCGTTTACATCACGGAAGCCTTCCAAGGCAGCTTTACCGGTATCTCCGGAGGTTGCAACCAAAATTACCACCTCATCGGTTTCTCCGGTCTTTTTCATTGAGGTTGTCAAAAGATGCGGCAAAATCTGAAGTGCCATATCCTTAAAGGCACATGTAGGGCCATGCCATAATTCAAGAATATACTGGCTGTCATTCAGCTTGTAAACAGGGGCGATGTTATCTGTCCCGAACTTTTCCTTTGTATATGCATTTTCTATACATGAGGTAAGCTCTTCGTCTGTGAAATCTGTCAGGAATTTCGACAGAATAACCTTTGCACGCTGTCTGTAATCCATACCGGTAAGTCCTGCAATTTCGCTGTCAGTCATTTGCGGAATTGTCTCCGGCACGAATAATCCGCCTTCTTCCGATAATCCTTTTTTGATTGCCTCAGCAGATGTTATTGATATACTGCTGTTTCGAGTACTTTGATATTGCATTTTAAGTGCTATCCTTTCGAGAATTTACTTTGTGTATTTTTTGATGTATTCAGGAGCAGCTTCTTTGTCAACTGAAACAGAAAGCTCAAAGTTTATATCATACTTTTTGCCTGTTTCTTCAAGCTTTGCAAGAAATCCCTCAAAACCGTCCATTGTTTTAACAATTTTCAGTGTGCCGTCAACAAAGATATTTGTAATATCGAAGTTGCCGCTGATGATTCCACAGATAAATCCGAAGAATTCATCCCAAGAGGATATATCAAAATCAGATGTATCAGCCATTCTTGCCTTTGAGCTGATATCATACATATTCTGCTTAGTATTGTTGCTGATAAAAACAACATTTCCGTCTGCATTGGAAGCTGCGTGATTAACATTTTCCAATAGCACCTTTGTTTTTCCTGTACCCTTTGTTCCGATTAGAAGTTCTACCATATCGACTTCCTCCTTTTAAAATAGTTTTGAGTTTTCTTCTTATAAGCCAAGTCTTTTTTCAAGCTCTGCTTTTTCATCCTCATAGCCCGGCTTGCCCAAAAGTGCGAACATATTCTTTTTATATGCCTCAACACCCGGCTGGTTAAACGGATTTACGCCAAGCAGATAACCTGAAATTCCGCAGGCCTTTTCAAAGAAATAAACGAGCATACCAAAGTTATAAGCGTCCAGCTTTGGAACCTTTACAACAAGATTCGGTACACCGCCGTCGGTATGTGCAAGACAAACACCGTCAGCTGCCTTTTTGTTTACAAAGTCTATTGTCTTGCCTGCCAGGAAGTTCAGTCCGTCGATGTTTTCTGCATCTTCTTCAATCACAATATCTTTAGTCGGTTCTTCAACCAGTATTGCAGTTTCAAACAGAATTCTCTGTCCCTCCTGTATATATTGACCCATTGAATGCAAATCTGTTGAAAAATCTGCAGCCGCCGGGAAAATACCTTTTCCGTCCTTACCCTCTGATTCACCGAATAGCTGTTTCCACCATTCAGCAAAATAATGAAGGGCAGGCTCAAAATTAACCATCATTTCGACATTTTTGCCTTTTCTTAAAAGAGCGTTTCTGCATACAGCATATTGATAACATTCATTTTCTGCAAGGTCAGGATTATTATAAAGGTCCTGAGCTGCTTTAGCACCTTTCATCATCATATCAATATCGATTCCTGCTGCAGCAATTGGGAGAAGACCAACTGCAGTCAAAACAGAATATCTTCCGCCAATATCGTCGCTTATAACAAAGCTTTCATAGCCTTCCTTATCAGCAAGGCTCTTTAAAGCACCTCTTTTAGCATCGGTTGTTGCATAAATTCTTTTTCTTGCTTCTTCCTTTCCGTACTTCTTTTCAAGAAGGTCGCGGAAAATTCTGAAAGCAATTGCAGGCTCTGTTGTTGTGCCTGACTTTGAGATTACGTTAACCGAGAAATCCTTGCCGTCAACAGCTTCAATAAGGTCAGCCATATAAGTACTGCTGATGCTGTTTCCCGCATAAAGAACTACAGGTCCGTTTCTCTTTTCTTTATCAACCACATTGCAAAATGAGTTAGAAAGCATTTCGATGGCAGCTCTTGCACCTAAATATGAACCGCCTATTCCAATAACTATAAGTACATCAGAGTCATTTCTGATTTTTTCTGCTGCCTTTTTAATTCTTGCAAATTCTTCTTTATCATAATCAGTAGGCAGATTTACCCATCCGAGAAAATCATTGCCTGCACCTGTTTTTTCATGCAGCATCTTATGAGCAGCAGCAACATATTCCTTCATTCCTTCAAGCTCATGCTCAGAAAGAAACGGAGCTGCTTTTTTATAATCAAAAGTTAACTTATTCACGTAAAATACCTCCGGGTGAATATTTTTATTTATTCTATTTTAATACATTTTAAAATAGAAATCAAGGCTTTTTTTAATTTTTATTTCCAAAATATTCAGATTTCACTTTTTGTATATAAAAAAGTGGAATATTTATCACATATTTACAGCCTTTTTAAAAGTAAATTTTAAAAAAATTTCATAAAAATATTTGCAACAGAGAAAATATATGGTATAATTATCCTATTGAATAATAAAAGGAGACTTCGGTATGGAAAACACAAAAACACTTGCACAAAACAAAAAGGCAAGGCATAACTATTTTATAACCGAAACCATTGAGTGCGGAATTGAGCTTTTCGGGACCGAAGTCAAATCCATACGTCAGGGAAAGGTGAACATCGCAGATGCCTATGCCTCTGTTGATAACGGCGAGGTTTTTATAAAAGGAATGAACATCAGCCCATATGAGCAGGGCAATATCTTTAACCGCGACCCGCTCCGCCACAAAAAGCTTCTGCTTCATAAAAGCGAAATCAGAAAGCTGATCGGACAGGTCAAACAGGACGGCTTTGCTTTGATACCTCTTTCCATATACCTAAAAGGCTCAAAGGTGAAGGTTGCCTTAGGAGTATGCAAGGGTAAAAAGCTCTACGACAAACGAGATGACCTTCAGGCACGTGATGCAAAACGAAATATGGACAGAGCCTTCAAGGAGCATAATAACAAATACTAAAAAAACGGCAGGAGAGTTCCTGCCGTTTTTTAGTGTCTGTCCTGAGGTGTCTTATCCTTAAATAAGATACCTATTGCCCATAGTCCTGCAAGCCCCACAAGGGTAAATATTATTCTTGACAGCACCGAGCCTTGTCCACCAAAAAGTGCACCTACAATATCAAATTTAAAAATTCCTATACTTCCCCAGTTTATCGCACCGATAATTACTAAGGTTAATGCAATATTATCAATTGTGTTCATATTTTTTTGCTCCTTTTCTATGATTTACACTCATTATTATACCCCATTTTCTCATATTATATAAATACAAAATATATGTGAGGTGAAATATGAAAAAAATGTATGTTTTAACTCTTTGTCTTATTTGCGTAATAACAGTTGGTTTTCTTCTTTTTTCCTGCGACATACATCAGGTAAACAAAAGGTTTTTAGCATCATACGGCATAACCATAGATACCACAGCTCCTTTTTCGGAAGAAATCAAAATTCCGCAGGAATTTGACAGCTTTTATGAGGATTACAACCTTTTACAAATAGAAAGCGGTCTCGACCTTTCAAAATATAAAGGTAAGCGTGCTATACGATATACATATACAGTGCTTGATTTCCCTGATGCAATGCCCGGTGAAATTTTAGCAAACGTAATATGTGTAAATAACAAGCCTGTTGCAGGTGACATAATGTGTCCGGCACTTACAGGCTTTATCCAGCCGCTTAATTTTTTAATGAAATATTAAAAAAATGATGAAATCCAATACCAAACTCCTGCCATAAATGCACTTACAACTCCGTAAACTATAACAGGTCCGGCAATGGTGAATATTTTAGCACCAACTCCCATTACCATTCCCTCGGTTTTTGCCTCAATAGCCGGTGATGCAACCGAATTTGCAAAGCCGGTTATAGGCACGATTGTTCCAGCACCTGCGTGCTTTGCAAGCTTTGGGTAAATGTTTAGCCCCGTTAAAAGCACTCCCAAAAAAACCAAGGTTACCGAAACCGCTCCACCGGTTAATTCCTCGCTCATCCCAAGAGGCTCATATAAAGTAAAAAGCAGTTGCCCTATCGTACAAATAGAACCGCCGAACAAAAATGCCTTAACGCAGTTTGTAAGAATTTTTGAGGACGGCGTTTTTTTGTCAACAAGCTTTTCATATTCCTTTTTATCCGTATTTATCAACTCCTTCCCGTCAATTCATTCTTAATATTTCCTTTTTTAATCTTTTTATTATTCTTTTTTCAAGACGGGAAATATATGACTGTGAAATCCCAAGCATATCCGCCACCTCTTTCTGCGTTTTTTCCTTGCCTCCCATAAGTCCGAAACGCAGCCGCATTATATCCTGCTCACGCTTTGACAGCTTTTCCATCGCAAGCGACAAAAGCTTTATATCCACTTCTTTTTCGATGCTCTGATATGTAATATCATTGTCCGTACCCAAAATATCAGACAGCAGCAGCTCGTTTCCGTCCCAATCCACATTTAACGGCTCGTCAATTGAAACCTCTGCCTTTGAATTTTGATTTTTTCTTAAATACATCAAAATTTCATTTTCAATACATCGCGATGCGTAGGTTGCAAGCTTAATGTTTTTGTCCGGCTTAAAGGTATTTATTGCTTTAATAAGCCCTATTGTCCCAATGGATATTAAATCCTCCACATTTATTCCTGTATTTTCAAACTTTCTTGCAATATACACAACCAGTCTCAGGTTATGCTCAATCAAGGTTGACCTTACCTTTTCGTCATCACAAATGTGCTCTAAAAGCTCCTCCTCCTCACGTTTCGAAAGCGGCGGCGGCAGAACGTCCTGCCCTCCAATATACAATATTTCATTCACGCCGCAGCATAAATCCGCAAACCTTTCCCGTAGTCCGTCAATCAGAGTAAGCATAACAAAAAAATCCTTTCTAAGTCATAATTCCATTCAAAATTAAATTGTCCGAAAATTTATCCTCACAGTAGCCAAGCACTGCATTATCATATCTTTTCCCATCTACCACAATACAGTCTAAACGTATTCCGAAAACCACACCCTGCTTTCCGAGTGCATTATACGGCACAACCCTCAAATCACAGGCATCTGTCCATTCTGCCGCCGCATTGATTGAAAATCCGCTTCCAAACAACCGTTTAAATACGTCATCATTTGCAAGTATAACCGGATTTCCGCAACTACTAAGCATATTTCCGCTGTCAAAAAAGCCTTGTTCGGAAATTTTTCTGTCCTTATAAATCAAAACAGCCGTTCCCGTCTTTTTTACAGCCCTTCTTTTAACAAAGCACACTGCCGCATAGACCGGCACTAAAAGCAACAGTCCCCACAAGCCCTTTATTTCTAAAAAACTAATTAATCCCGAAAAAACAAAAGAAATCACCAAAAACGTAATCCACGCACCAAACAGCTCCTTTGTCCTGCACGGGAAAAACACTAAAGCCACCATTAAAAGCGGCACTAATAACCTCGCAGGAGGCGAGCAGAGCATTCTGAAATAAGGGATAAAAACAAATATTCCCTGCAGGCCTCCTATGCAAGTGGATAACAAAAGCTTAACAGGCGGTATTTTTTTTGAATACAGCCTGAGAAGTATTAACAGCACTTCTAAATCAAAGGCAAAATTTATAAGAAACAGAATATCGGCATACACTGTCATATTTCCGCCTCCTTCATCAAGCCTTATGCTTGTATTATAACAGACATACAATGTATATACTGTCGTAAACTGTTGTAGTTTTTTGACAAGTGTTCGACAAAATATTATTTATCTATTGAAAAAATGAATTTTAAGCTGTATAATATAATGGAGGTGATTTAGTAATGTCAAAAGAAAAGCATATAACTTCAATCGGCGGTCAGGCTATTATTGAAGGAGTTATGATGAGAGGACCCTTTAAAACAGCAATGGCTGTCCGAAAGCCCGACAAGGAGATTGAATGTAAGGTTGAAGAAAACGGCACAAAACAGCATAATAAGCTTTTACGCCTTCCTATTGTAAGAGGCTGCGTCAATTTTGTCGGAAGCCTTGTGATTGGAATGAAGGCACTTATGTTTTCTGCCGAATTTATGGATATAGAGGATGAAGAGGAAACAGAAAGCAAGTTCGACAAATGGCTTGAGGACAAGTTTGGAGATAAAATTAAGGACATTGTTATTTATGTCGCAATTGCTCTTTCGCTTGTACTTAGTATAGGACTTTTCATACTTCTTCCAACTGCAATTACACAAGGTCTGCAGTGGATTTTTGAAAAAATCGGTTTTGGGGATTTTGCCAAAACAGGTGCATTTATCGGAACTACCGAGGGTATTGTTAAAATGGCAATTTTCCTGACATATATGTATCTTGTTTCAAAAATGGAGGACATTAAAAGAGTTTTTGAATACCATGGTGCAGAGCATAAAACAATTGCCTGCTACGAAGCCGGCGAAGAGCTGACCGTTGAAAATGTCAGAAAACATACACGTTTTCACCCAAGATGCGGAACAAGCTTTTTGCTCATTGTAATGGTTGTCAGCATTGCAATATATGCAGTTCTGCCGAAATTTAACGAATACGGAAAGCTTTTACAGCTTGTTTTCAGAATGGGCTCACGACTTCTTCTTTTACCTGTTGTTGCAGGGATTTCATATGAATTTATAAAGCTTGCAGGACGCAGCAAAAAAGGATGTATAAGAGCACTTACAAAACCCGGACTTTGGCTGCAGAGGCTTACAACACGCGAACCGGACGACTCCCAGATTGAGGTTGCAATAAAGGCAATGACGGCAGTTATTCCGGAAAATAAGGAATCGGATAAATGGTAATAAAAGAGTTACTGAAAAATACAACACAAAAACTCAGGGAAAGCGGAAATGATAACCCTGTATTTGAGGCACATCAGCTTGTGCGGCATGTAACAGGGCTTTCCGCAACCGATTTAGTGCTAAAGCATAACACTCCCTGCAAAAAACAGCACATAGATTTAATACAGCAGCTTACAGACCGACGCATTTTATGTGAACCACTCCAATATATTCTCGGCACACAGGAATTTATGTCCCTTGAATTTGATGTCACTCCTGACGTACTTATTCCAAGAGCAGACACCGAAACATTGGTTGAATATGTTCTTGATAAAACAAAAAATAAAAGTCTTTCGCTTTTAGATATAGGAACAGGCACCGGCTGCATACCGTTAAGCATCGCATTTTACAATAAGCACGCATTTGTACGTGGTCTTGACATAAGCACAAAAGCAGCAGAGCTGGCACGGAAAAATGCAGCTAAGCTGCAGCTTTCGGATCGTGCCGCTTTTGAGATTTGCGATATTTTAGAAAGCTGCCCCAAAGGGCAATATGACGTTATCACGTCAAACCCTCCCTATATTGAAACCCACGTAATTCAAACTCTTGATAAAGAGGTTCGGGATTTTGAGCCGCAGGTTGCACTTGACGGCGGTATGGACGGGTTAAAATTCTACAGAAGAATCTGCGATTTGGCACCATCACTTTTACACGACGGCGGTATGCTTATATTTGAGATAGGATATAATCAAGGCAAGGATGTTTCCGAATTAATGCAGAAGGATTTTGAAAAGATTGAAATTATAAAAGATTTATGCGGCAACGAAAGAGTTGTTGCAGGATACAAAAAAACCGTATAATACAGCTATTTTAGCCGCGTTATACGGTTTTTATATTTTACTTTTCATATTTTTTAACAGATAGTGTGACCACCGCTATATCATCAGCACCTTCAGTTTTTAAAGCTTCTGCACAAGCACGTGTTGTTTCTCCCATTGTATAAATATCGTCCACTAATATTATCTTTTTACCTTTCACAAAATTCCCAAAAGCACCAAATGCACCCTTAACATTTTCTATTCGTGCTGCACCTCTTAAACGGCTTTGCCTTTCAGTGTTTCTAAGACGCACTAAAGCATCATTTACAAGCGGTAGCATAAGCCAATCCGAAATTTCCTTTGCAAGTATTTCTGCCTGGTTATATCCACGTTCTGCAAGTCTTATTTCGTGAAGTGGCACAGGAATAATGCAGTCATATTCCGAAAGCCAGATATGCTCTTTTAGCTCCTCTGCGAGCATTTTACCAAACAAATTCCCATATAGCCGTTGTCCCGAGAATTTGTATTCCTTGATGGCATTCCTTAGACTTCCCTCATACATATACGGCGACAGAACAATTTTTATATTATCCTTGCCATCAAAGGTTTTATCTTTTGTTGTTTTAAGCTTTTTATAACATTCCTCACATACAGCAATATCATTATGTATAAAGTGTATTTTGCCCGAATCCTTATACCTTTTACAAAGTATGCACAAGCCTCTTTTTCCGAACAACACTATTTTATAAGCCCCGAAATTCTTTTGTATATGAGAATTGTAATAACTGATAAAACCGCACCTCTACATAAATTAAACGGTGCAATGGTAAACAGTGCAAGATTTAGTCTCTCTGCCTGAGACGCTGCGGGCATATAAAGCGGCAACATAATGTATAGATTAACAAAAACCCCTGCAATAACAAGTGCCGCTGTTGCCGTACAAAGTGATATAACTGCATTTTTCTTTGTTTTACTTCGGCTGTAGACCGCTCCGCACACAAAAACAAAAATACCGTTTACAACAAAATTCGCAAATTCTCCTACAAAGCCGGTAGAAGACATAGTTAAGTGGAGCAGGTTTTTTATAAGCTCCACCATAACCCCGGCAACAGGTCCCATTGCAAAGGCAATAATCATAGCCGGAATATCGGAAAACTCCACCTCCAAAAATCCTGCGACCTTAATGGACATCATACTTCCGATAACCTGCAAAACAAATGCAATAGCAGCAAAAGCTCCGATCTTTACAATATAGTTAATTCGGTTTTTATTCATAAAAAAAGCCCCCCAAGAAACATTTCTCCGGGTGCAAATCAAAACACATCTTCTCCCATCCGGACTATACCGTCGGTTTCGGAATTACACCGAATTTGCAAATGCTCGTGGACTTTTACCACCGGTAGGGACTTTCACCCTGCCCCGAAGATATTGATATTATACAACATTTACCCTGCTAATGCAATACCAAAACAAGAAAAATATCAAAAAGGTACATGCATAATAGCTTCTAAAATAACAATTTTGCAGTTTTTCAGAGAAATAAAAATCACCGACACGGCAGCATCGGTGTTTCTATTTATTCGTCTTCAGCAAGAATTGCTTCGTTATATTTGGAAATAATAGCTGTTTCCAGCATCTCCCGCATTTCTGAGTTGATAGGATGTGCGATATCCTTGAACTCATTTTCGGGAGTTCTTCTTGACGGCATAGCCGTAAACAATTTTTCCTGCCCTTCAATGACCTTAATGTCATGAACAACGAATGCGTTGTCAAAAGTGACAGAAACAACTGCTTTCATTTTCCCTTCACTTGCAACCTTCTTTACTCTGATGTCTGTAATTTCCACAGAACTCACCACCTTCCAAAGCTTTTTTAAGCCGTATTGGTGTTATATCTAAGATGTTTTCGCCCACTTAAAATAATTATACATTTATGTATCACAAGTGTCAATATATTAAATCTAAATTACTGCTTTTTTTGTTACTTTTACACAAATCAATTGTGTATTTTTTATATTTCGACAATTTCCTATATTTCGTTTTTTTTACATTTTTACCAAATAGGTTTTATTTTTTTGTGAAAAGGTATATAATTAATTTTAGCAAATTATAGGAGAGATTAATTATGACAAGCTTCGATTTAAGTCAAATAGATAAATCTACACGAATACATTTTATCGGCATAGGCGGAATCAGTATGAGCGGGCTGGCACAGATTATGATAAAAAACGGTTTTAAGGTGACCGGCTCCGACAGAGCTAAATCACATATAACCGATAAGCTTGAGGCACTTGGTGCATCTGTCTTTATAGGACATGATGCAAAAAACGTTGAAGGCTCAGGTCTTGTTGTTCACACTGCGGCAGTTCATGATGACAATCCCGAAATGCAGGCAGCAAAGGAAAAAAATATCCGCCTTATAACCCGTGCAGAGTTTTTGGGAGCAATAATGAAGATGTATCCAAACGCTGCCGGAATCGCAGGTACACACGGAAAAACCACGACCACCTCTATGCTATGCCATGCATTAATTTCCGCAGGGCTTGACCCGACTGTAAGTGTCGGCGGTGAGCTTGACATAATCGGCGGTAACATCAAAGCAACAAATTCAGATTATTTTATTACCGAGGCTTGCGAATACACTAACAGCTTTTTAAGCTTCTTCCCGACTGTTGCTGTGATCACCAACATTGACGAGGACCATCTTGATTTCTTCTCAGGAATTGACGAAATAATCGAAAGCTTCCGAAGCTATGCCGAGCTTACCCGTGATAAAGGCTGGGTTGTTGCATCCGGTGCTGATGAAAATGTCAGAAAAGCGCTTTACGGCTCTGGTCTTGACGTTGTCTATTACGGCATAGGAGCAGAATATGAATATCATGCCGAAAACCTTGAGTATAAAGCAGGCTTTCCATCCTTTGAGGTTTGGCATGATGATGATTTTATGTGTAGCCTAAGCCTTAACGTTCCCGGTGAGCATAACGTTTTAAATGCACTTGCGGTTGCCGCAGTATGCGATATATGGAACGCCGATATTACTCTTGCAAAAAAAGGTATTGAGGAATTTTCCGGTGCTCACAGACGTTTCGAAAAAAAAGGTGAAGTTTGCGGTGCCGTTATAATTGACGACTACGCACACCATCCTACCGAAATAAAAGCAACATTAAAGTCAGCCAAGGAATTTGACCATAACCGTCTTTGGTGCATTTTTCAGCCTCATACCTATTCCAGAACAAAAGCTTTGTGGAAGGAATTTTGCGAAAGCTTCGATAATGTTGACGAGCTTATTATAACTGATATTTATGCAGCACGCGAAAAACCCGATGGTGTAACCAAGGCTGAAAATTTGGCAAGGGAGATTGAAAAACGCGGTGTTAAGGTCAGATATATAGAAGCCTTTGAAGAAATTGAAAATACTCTAAAAAAAGAACTTTTACCGAATGATTTGGTATTTACCATGGGCGCAGGAAACGTTGTTGATATTGCGGATAACTTGTGTAAATAATATGCCGACTTGAACATTACTTTTTACGAAAAAGGAGTAGCAGCTGACCATATGATAAAAGACCGTTCAAATAACGGTCTTTTTGATTGCAGCGCAGTTTGCTGCGACGTGGAAGATCCGAACGATTTAGATGCCAAGAAGTTGTTTTTTCTTTGCATCAAATTCTTCTTTACTTATAATTCCTTCTTTTAATAGTTCTGCATATTTTCTTAATTCCTCGGCATTAGAATTTGGTCTTGTTGGATTGTTCATTTTTCCCTTGTTTAACATTACACTTTCTATAAATTCCTTTATCTCCTGTACATATTCATTGTCTGCGCGATAAAATGTAACCGTATTTTCATCGTAATTAGCCTCTTTAACACCATGTTGTCCCTCAATTCCGCCTCCTAAACCAAACTGGATATAACCAACCATTAATCCGGCACGTTTCACCTGTATACTCTTTATCTCTGATATAGGAATAGTTTTTGTACCTTTTAACCCTTGAAACGCTAGCGCGAAAATACCTTTCCTTGTTATTTCAATTTTATTCTCATATACATAAAGTTGTCCGTTATCACCTTTTAGTGTATACACAGCACCATTGTTGCTCTGATTATCATTTTTGTATTCCTCTATGATAGATTTATCACCAGGATTATTTTCTTTTAATATTATTTTTCCATTTAATTTATCTAGTGTTGCGTATATTTCAAAAGTAGTGGCACTTTCTGTTATATTAACATTTACTGTCTTCTCACATTTAGCAAATACGCCAACAGGAATAAAACATATTTTATGACTCCCTATACTTATATTTGATTCTATCGTTTCACCATTCGCTAATTCTCCTATAACAACATCATCTATTTCTACCTTATATTTTTTTGACCAATAATAAAAAGAAGATTCTCTTTTTATAATAATTCTACTATCCATTATGATCCCTCCTCAATATAATTTTAACACATCTATATTATAATGTCAAAAAGAAAAACCGAATGGTTTAGATGCAAGTAAAAATAAACACTTGCATCTATTAGATGATTTAAAATGTAAAAAGTTAACCAATTAGTTCCTTTCTTATTAGCAATAATTCGTTAGCCGACTCATCTTTAGCTTCTCCGGGTTTCCCTATATTGTTATCAGATAAATAATTAATGTAGTCTTTCTTATCATCAGATTGATGTATTAATCTTGCATAACATAAATAGAAAAATGCAATTAATCGATTAATATAACTATCATCATCTTTATCTTTTTCCTTAAATTTAATTTGGGCTATCTCTATAGCTAGTTCCTTGTCATTATTTATAACTTCAAGCAGATCCCCCATTGTTTTAACATTCAACCAATTGAGTTCTCTAATGGCTCTAGCATAATCTTCTTCATTTAAATCATCTTTAAAATTTTTAGCAGCATAGCGAGATATCTTATTATTAATCTCTATGATATCACTATTTGTTTTAATAAGCGTTTCCAACAAAATAGCATCTATTTCCTCATCTTTAAATTCCTCATCATGGATTTTCTCCTCCGCCTCACTCCTATACTCAGTTAACTTATTTCGAATTTGATCAAACTCTTTATCCGCAAGTTCCAACAAACCCGCCAAACGAGAAAAATCGCGACGTATTTCACGTGGTAATGTTATAGCGCTTTTGTACCCTAAGTCATGCTCAATCTCTGCCCAAGCATGTTGAAGGACTGACCTGATTTGTATTTCACATTTTAATCCAACATATGCTGAATATTCTTCTAACTCTAGCCTTTTTCTGTGAATTCCAACTACATAATGCACGCTGCAATAGCCAAATCTATCAGGTTCCAATGTCTTACGCTTATCAATAGAATTTTCACTATCCACATCAAATTCATGTTCTACGAGACTCGCTATTCTATCCACATCATCAGCATAATAAGTAATTATACGAATTCCCGCAATATCTGTCAAATCTGACAAGTTTCCATACTTGTCTCCTTTAGCATCAATTTTTCTGCTTAGACTTTCACGTTCTTTAATACGATATGTTATCGCATTACATTCGATATCTTCATTAAATAAAAGACTTTTTAATAAGTATACTACTGCATCAGCAAAATTTTGATAAAGATTTTTTTCGCTATCATACTGCCTCATCACGTTAGATTTATTTGACACTCAAATCACCACACAAAACTAATTAGTTATATTATAAAAATATCATAACATATTTTTCCAAAAAGTGCAATATTTTTGCTAAATTTGTCAATTTATATCATAACTTTAAAGGAGGTTTATATTTGTATAAGAAAATCATATTCAAAATAAAAAACAGAACGACCTAGAATGTCATCTAAATCGTTCTGTTTCTATGGTGGAGATGACGGGAGTTGAACCCGTGTCCGAAAACATATTCACCCCGGCATCTACGAGTGTAGATTGTGTTATTAGATTCCCCTCACATATTCCTCACAATCAAGTTATATGCTACGGTAGTTTTTAATTCCTGAC
>JAZNIV010000087.1:0-20737 GCA_045577675.1 Clostridia bacterium | reverse complement strand
CTTGAAAGCTATGACGGCACAATTTTGGCAGTATCTCATGACCGTTATTTTATAAATAAGCTTGCGACCAGAATTGTTAATTTTGAGGATAAAAAGCTTGTAAGCTATTCGGGAGGCTATGATTATTTTCTTGAAAAGCACGTTGAAAAGGTCAGAGAAATAAAGGAGGATAAACCTAAAAATCTTGATTATAACGAACAGAAACGCCTTGCATCAGAAAAACGCAAACGAGAAAATAAGCTAAAGAAAACAGAGGAGAGTATTTTTGAGCTTGAGCAGGAAATAGAGCAGCTCAATAGTCAGCTTATGGAATCAGGCTCGGACTACGGAAGAGCAAATGAACTGTCAAAGGCGGTTGATGCATTAAATGACGAGCTTTTAAAGCTTTACTCTGTTTGGGAGGAATTATCGTGAGAAGTGTTATACAAAGGGTAAAATCAGCACAGGTTACAGTTAATGGTGAGGTCATTGGTAAAATCGGAAACGGACTTTTGGTGCTTTTAGGGGTTTGCGACGAAGATACACAAAAGGATATGACGTGGCTTGCCGACAAAATTGCAGGACTTCGTATTTTTACCGATGAAAATGATAAGATGAATTTGTCTCTTTCAGACATTGACGGAGAGATACTTGTTGTGAGTCAGTTTACACTGTATGGTGACTGCAAAAAGGGCAGACGCCCTAATTTCACTGCTGCCGGAAAGCCGGAGTATGCAGAAGAAATGTATAATAAATTTACAGAATATTTAAAAGGTCAGGTTAAAAATGTAGAAACGGGAGAGTTTGGTGCAGATATGCTTGTTTCGCTTGAAAATGATGGACCTGTAACTCTTATAATTGACAGTAAGGAAAATTAACATAATTTTCCTTGCTCTTTTTTGCGTATTGAAGTATAATAGAAAAAGAGGAGTGTTAGCGAATGAATATACTTATGTCTTTAATGCAGCTTGACATCGGCGGAGCGGAAACTCACGTTGTTGAGCTTGCAAAGGAACTTAAAAGAAGAGGCTATAATATTGTCATTACGTCAAATGGCGGTGCATACGTAAAGGAGCTTGAGGAAAGCGGAATAAAGCACTATACTGTTCCTCTTCAGAATAAAAAGCCGCAGAATGTTATGACAGCTTTTTCTATGCTGAAAAAAATAATTATTGAGGAAAAGATTGATATTGTTCATTCCCATGCAAGAATACCGTCTTTTATACTTGGAAAGCTTCATAAGAAGATGAAGTTCCCGTTTGTAACAACAGCTCACTGGATTTTTACTACCAAATACGGTCTTAAATATATTACCGACTGGGGACAGAAAACTCTTGCAGTCAGCGAGGATATTAAAAAATATTTAATGGATAATTATAAAATCCCCGAAAGCGACATTACTGTTACCGTAAACGGTATTGACGATGAGAAGTTTTCTGAAAATACAGATAAGTCAGAGGCTATGAAGGAATTTGGATTAAAGGGCGAGGATAATACGATTGTTTATGTAAGCCGTATGGACGAAGACAGGAGCCTTGTTGCACATCAGCTTATTGAGGCGGTACTGCGTCTTGACGGAATAATTGAAAATTTAAGATGTATTATTGTCGGAGATGGTGACGACTTTGACAAGGTTAAAAAAGAAGCTGATGCAGCTAATGAAAAATTGGGAAGATGTGTAATTTCTATGGCAGGTGCCAGAACCGACATAAACAAGCTTATTGCTCCGGCTAAGCTGTTTGTGGGTGTTTCAAGGGCTGCACTTGAGGCAATGGCGTGTAAAAAGCCTACTATTATTGCAGGAAATGAAGGATATATCGGTCTTTTTGATAAGGACAAGCTTGATGTTGGTCTTTCCACAAATTTCTGTTGCAGAGGCTGCGAAGAATCGTCAACCGAGCTTTTGGCACAGGACATCGGCGGATTTTTCGGACTATGGGAAGAGGATCAGTTGGCTTTGGGTGATTACGTAAGAAAAACAGTTCTTGAGCATTATTCTGTAAAACGTATGGCAGACGATGCCCAAAAGGTTTATAAGGAAGTGCTGTAGGGCGTTTCCTTTGGAAAGGATTGATTATATATGAAGATAGTTATTTCCGGTTATTACGGATTTAATAACAGCGGCGATGATGCACTTCTTGCGTCTATAATAGAGAATATACGGGCTATTGATGAAAATGCTTTAATAACTGTTCTTTCAAACTCGCCTGCCGAAACAAAAAAGAGCTATGGGGTAAATGCTGTTCATCGCTATAATTTGTTTATGGTGGCAGCTGCAATTTCCTCCTGTGATTTGCTTATTTCCGGCGGCGGAACTCTTATTCAGGATGAAACCAGTACAAAGTCTTTACTTTATTATCTTACAATTATCAAAATTGCAAAGCTTTTTAAAAGAAAGGTTATGCTCTATGCAAACGGCATAGGGCCGCTGAATTCATTTAAGAACATTGAGAAAACAAAGGACATTTTAAATCAGGTGGATTTAATTACACTTCGTGATGAAAAATCTCAAAAGGTACTTGAGCAAATAGGTGTGTCGGGTCCTGAAATTCGTCTTACTGCCGATCCTGCATTTTTGTTAGAGCCGGATCTTTCAGGAAAGGATATTCTTTCTAACTATGGTATTCCGCTTGATAATAAGCTTTTATGCGTTTCGGTTCGCAGGTGGAAAAACAATCCTCAGAATTTTGAGGATATTATGGCAGAATTTTGTGATTATGCCTGTGAAAAGTACGGACTCTTTACAGTTTTTGTGCCGATGCAGCATAAGATTGATTACTCGGTTGCAGCAAACATCAAGAATAAAATGAAAAACCGTGCGGTTGTAATAGGTGCAAATTATAAGGTATCATCTATGCTGTC
Source organism: Clostridia bacterium (assembly GCA_045577675.1). Lineage (GTDB taxonomy): Bacteria > Bacillota > Clostridia > UBA1381 > UBA1381 > UBA1738. Next base: position 17,896 of record JAZNIV010000087.1, on the reverse strand, counting down.
ACTTATGCAGGAAATGGATATATGTGTCGGAATGAGGTTGCATACACTTATATATTCTGCGAGCTGCACAGTACCGGTAATCGGAATTGTCTATGACCCGAAAATTAACGGCTTTATGGAATATATGGGTGAGGATAGATTTGTAAGCGTAGAGGATATTTCATACGAGAAAATGTGTGAGCTGTTAGACGAAATATGCTCTGAATATGATTCGATTAAATCGCACCTCAGGTTCAATATGCGTGTTTTACGTCAAAAGGCGGGCGAAAACGGAGAACTGATGAAAAAGCTTTTAGATGGAGGAGCATTTTAATGGATAGTTCAAAAAAAATGCTCAAAACTGCCGGCTTTATGGCTATAGCAACATTTCTCGCAAAGGTTCTGGGGCTTGCAAGGGATATGCTAATTGCAGCTTTTTTCGGAACAGGAATTGAAGCTGATGCATATATGACAGCGACAAGGCTCCCGACAACTTTATTTGATATAGTTATCGGAGGAGTTATATCAGCCGCATTTATCCCTGTTTTCAATTCCGTTATGGAAAAGGAATCAAGGGAGGAAGCACTAAACTTTGCCAACCGATTTATCGGTATGGTGTTGATGATTTCAGGGCTGATTGCCTTTTTGGGAATTGTATTTTCCGACCAGCTCATAACCTTTATGGCACCTGATTTCGGGGAGGAAGCGCATAATCTTGCAGAGCAGCTTTCCTGTATTATGTTTCCTATGATAATTTTTACAGGACTTGCATTTTCCTTTGTCGGAATACTTCAGTCCTTTGGTGAATTTAATATTCCGGCGATAATGAGCCTTGTATCTAACCTTGCTGTTATACTGTATTTTGCGGTGTTCGGTAAAAAATTCGGAGTTTACGGTCTGTCATATACCATGCTTGCTGCATGGGGACTTCAGGTTGTCATTCAGATTCCGTCCCTTATCAGGTTTAAATATAAGTTCAGACCGAAACTGAATTTTAAGGATAAAAATATCAAAAAAGCAATGGCTCTTGCTCTTCCAATGCTTGTAAGCACATGGGTACAGCCGCTTTATACAATTGTCAATACACGACTTGCGTCCGGGATTTACAAAGGTGTTTCTTCGCTGGAATATGCAAACAGGCTGTATCTTGTTGTTACGGGAGTTTTCTCCTTTGTAGTAACAAACCTGATGTTTCCGAAGATGTCAAGGGCAAATGTATCTGGGGATGAGGACGAGGCTAAGAATATGCTTGTTATGTCGCTTAAGCTGATAACCTTTATTATTCTGCCTGTGATGGCAGTGTTTGTTGTGCTTGCAAAGCCGGTTATTTCGGTTTTATATCAGCATGGCGGATTTACCCTGGAGGATACAATGCGAACAGGAACAGCACTTTCGTGTTATGCACTCGGAATGATTGGTATGGCTTACAATGAAATACTTTCAAAGTCATTTTTCTCAATGCAGAACTCAAAAACACCAATGACAAATGCACTAATCTCGATGGCTGTAAATATTGGTGTTGCATATACGCTTTCGGGGAGCTTTGGAATTTCAGGACTTGCTATCGCAACAGCATGCGGCTCGACGGTAAATGCTCTTCTTAATTATATCTGCATTTTAAAGCATTATCAAAAGCTGTTTACCAAAAGCGATGCTGTCAGTATACTTAAAATTACAGTCTGTGCAATAATTATGGGAATTATAATGTTTATATGCTACAGACTGCTGCTTACAAAATTTCCGCTTGGACTTACGGGCGGACTTATTATAGGAATAATCAGCGGAGGTATAGGTGCTGCGGTTTATATAGCCGGATGTTTTGTTACCAAAGTCGATATTTTAACGGAACTCAGGAGGTAAGGCATGAATAGTATGATTTTATCTTTCTTTGCTGCTTTTTTCTTGGCATTTACAAATGCTTTTAAAAAAAGCGGTGTTTACAGAATTTTTATGAAAATTTATTCTGCTGTATCCGGATGGTGGTCTGAAAGTGTGATTATGGCTGCTTTGAAAAATCGAAAACGTGAGGGTATGTCGGAAAAAAGCCTGCTTTACAGAATAATATTTATTCCTTTTTCCGTTATTGGAGCTTTCAGCAAAAAAGCAGGAATGTGGATAGCCGGACAAATTGAAAAAAGTATTATTATCGACCTTTCAGGCTGCTTTTTTAATAACGCACTTGCACTAAATACCCGTTTTTATGGATGTATTTTGCTTGCAATGCTGACTGTCAGAGAGCTTGTTTCACTGCAATTCACTCTGTTTACGGCGGTTTTGGCGGTTTTCGGAATACTTTTTGCAGTTGTTGACTATAACATAACCGACTTTTTGGCAAACAGTAAAGCTGTGCGGTTTTTTATGTCAGCAGTAGGGTTTGGCGATGTTTCCTTTAAAATTTATGATAAAAAGGCAATAAATCGCCCTAAGGCTTTGATTCTTGCAGTAATTGCCGGAGCCTTGATGGGACTTGTGTCTTTTAAGTCTATCATATTTGCACTTGCAATTTTAGTTGGATTTGTTGGTTTATGCGTTGTTATAGCATATCCGGTATGCGGTGTATTCGCTGCTGTTTTTGCAGCCCCTTTTGTTCCCACCATGGTACTTGCCGGACTTTGTGCATTAACATTTTTCTCGCTTATTATAAAGTCAGTAATAAACAGAGAATTCAAGTGGAAACTTGACGGAGTGGGTACAGGGCTTGGATTTTTCCTTGTCTTTATGTTGGTTTCCTGCTTGTTCTCATTTGCACAGGTAAAAAGCCTTATGGTTTGGGGAATGTACCTTATATTTGTAGGATTTTATTTTGTAATAATTAACACCGTGGAAACAAAAGAACAGCTTTACGGGATTTTAAAGGTGTTTGTAATTGCAGGAGCTTTGGTAAGCCTTTATGGTGTTTGCCAGTACCTATTCGGCTGGAACACGACAAATGCATGGATTGATGAGGAAATGTTTGAAGAGGCAACGATGCGTGCATATTCCACAATGGAAAACCCGAATGTACTTGGAGAATATTTGCTTTTGCTTATTCCTTTGTCGGCAGCGTTTATGATTAAGGCAAAGAAAAAAAGCTTTGAGCAAGTGTTTTATGGCGGTGTGCTTTTAATCAGTATACTTTGTATGGTGTTTACTCAGTCAAGAGGCTGCTGGCTCGGACTTATTCTTGCCGCCTTCATTTTTGTAACCTTTTATAACGGAAAGTTGTGGGGACTGGCACCTGTTTTTCTGTTAATTTTGCCTTTTGTTATACCACAGACGATGGTGGACAGAATGTTAAGTGTCGGAAATCTTGAGGATTCGTCTACATCCTACAGAGTATTTATCTGGCTCGGAACCATTGAAATGATGAAGGATTTCTGGCTCGGCGGAATAGGAATGGGAGAGGGTGCATTCAGAAGCGTTTATCCTCTTTATTCATACAATGCAATTGTTGCACCACATTCGCACAACACATTTCTGCAGCTTTTAGTAGAGGGCGGAATCGGAGCATTATTAATTTTTGTTATAACAATGATAGCATTTTTGAAGAAAATGTATGCTGTATATAACGATAACGGCAAAAAAAGTATGCACGGTATCCTGTCCCTTGCAATTGCAAGCGGAGTTTTGGGATTTCTTTTGCAGAGTATGTTTGACTATACATTCTACAATTACCGTATGATGGCGATGTTCTTTATGATTCTTGCCGCAGGTGCTTTACTTCACTATATAAAGGAGGACAAAGCTGATGAAAATAATTGAGGTTTCAAGTGATACAAATATCGGCGGTGCTGGAAAGGTGCTTTTGATTCTTTTAAAGGAGCTTGATAAAAGCAAGTTTGACGTTGTAACCGTTGTCCCGAAAGACAGCCTTTTGACACCGCTTATAAAGGAGCTTGGAGTAAGAGTAATTGAAATTGACGGAATTGCAGATAAGTCCCTTGATTTTTCGGCTGTTTCAAAGCTTGGGAAGATATTTAAGGAAGAAAAACCTGACCTTGTTCATACTCATGCAAGTATGTCTGCACGAATTGCTGCAAAGCTTTCAGGCTGCAAGGTTGTTTATACAAGACATTCTGTGTTCCCGCCGCCTGAGAGGATTTCCAAAGGAATCGGGAAAAAAATTAACGGCTTTGTTAACAATTTCTTCGCAGACAGAATTATTGCTGTTGCCGAGGCGGCTAAGGATAACCTGACTATGACTGGCGTCAGCGAAAAGAAAATTGACGTGGTTTTAAACGGCGTTTATCCGCTTAAAGAGGACGGGGATAAAGAAAGCATACGCAAGCGTTTTGGTGTTTCGGAGAGTGAAAAGGTTGTTTCGATTGTGGCAAGGCTTGAGGATATAAAAGGTCATGACTATTTCATTGAGGCTGCCGATTTGCTGCTTAAAAAAGGATATAAAGCAAAATTTATAATTGCCGGAACAGGCTCGTACGAAGAACATCTGAAGGAAAAGGTTAAGGAGCTTGGGCAGGAGGGAAATATAATATTCACAGGATTTATTACCGATGTAGACAAGCTGATGAATATAACCGATATTCAGGCAAATGCGTCCTTTGGGACGGAGGCCACAAGCCTTGCCCTGCTTGAAGGAATGAGCCTTGGAATACCGGCTGTTGTTTCCGATTTTGGAGGAAATCCGGGGGTAATTAAGTCAGGTGTAAATGGTTTTATAGTACCAAAGAAAGATTCCAGAGCACTTGCTGAGGGAATCGGAAAACTTTTAAAGGACGAAGAGCTTTACCAAAAGCTTTCCCTTGGAAGTAAAGAAGTATTTTCCAAAACCTTTACGGCTCAGGTTATGACTCGTAATACAGAAGATATATATTTAAAAGTAATTGGGGGCGAAAAATGATGAAAAAATCAAAATTTACCATTATAGATGCGGTTATAATTGTGGTAGTTCTTGCGGTTTTGGCAGTTGGAGTTAAGATACTAAAACCCGATTTGTTTGCTGAAAACGAAAAAGGGGAGGTAGCATTCACCGTGCTTGTTTCAAAATGTGACGAGGGAACAGGCGATATAATAAAGCCGGGTGATGAGGTTTCAATAAGCTTTTCTGAACAGGCGTATGCAACTGTAGTCGGGGTATCGGAGGAGCCATGCGAAGAGTCGGAGTTTTTTGAGCCGAAGGGAATGTATATGACGCACAGAATTGAAGGTAAGAGCGATTTGAAAATTCTCTTAAAATGTCCTGTAAGCATTTCAGACACAAAGATAGCAAACGGTGAAGTTCCGATAAGAGTCGGCGTTGAAATGCCGGTTCGTGGTAAAGGATATACTGTTAAAGGCTATGTTGTTGAGCTTGAGGCAAACTAAGGAGGCGAAACTGATGATACTTGATAAAAACGGAAAGCTGTTTGGTAAAATCAGCATAATTGATATACTTGTAATTTTAGCTGTCATTGTTGCGGCTGCAGGCATAAGTCTCAGATTTATTACTACTGCTGCGGAAAATGTGCGAAATAAAACCCAGTTTTCATATGTGGTGGAGATTGAAGGAGTCAGATTTTATACTGTTGACGCCTTAAACAGAAAGGGAATTGTAACCGATGCAAAAGGAAACAGCGTTATCGGAGAAATTACAAATGTGGAATACGACGTGCTGATGGAACAGAATATTTCGGCAGAGGGTGAGGCGACTTTTGTAAGAGTCCCTGAAAAATACGTTGCACGTATTACAGTTCTTGCTGAAGGAAATGAATCGGAGGACGGATATTTTGTTGGAGATAATATTGAGCTTTCGGTTGGCTCTACAATCTCAATGGCAACAAAATATGCAAATTCATCGGGTAAGGTTAAGAGTATAGAAAAGCTTAATTAATAGTTTACAGATACTAAAGATTGAATATAAAAACTATGGCAGAGAGTACCCAAGCTCTCTGCCATAATTTTTGTTATAAGCTAATTATCTTAGCTGTGCGTTGTTTTTATACTCAAGGTCCTTAACAATCTTATTAAATACCTTGTTTACCTCTTCGCTTGTAAGACTGCGGTCAGGTGCACGGAAGGATATTGCAAACGCAACACTCTTTTTGCCTTCAGGGATTCTGTCGCCTTCATACACGTCAAAAAGCTTAATGCTTTCCAAAAGCGAGCCTGATGCCTTAATCATTGTTGCCTCCAAGTCACCTACCAAGGCTGTTTTATCAACTAAGACAGCTATATCTCTTTCCGCTGCAGGGAATTTCGGAAGTGCCTTATATTTAATGTCATTATCAACACATTCAAACATTCCGGCAATATCAATTTCAGCAACATAGCATGGAATATCTATGTCAAAGTTTTCACCTACCTGCGGATGAACCTCTCCCACTATACCGATTTTCTTGCCATTTGCATAAAGTGCAGCAGATCTTCCTGGGTGAAGTGAAGGACAATCTGTGAGCTGCTTCCACTCGATACCCTTCATATTAAGGCTTTCAAATGCCGCCTCTAAAACACCCTTTATGTCATAAAAGTCCATACCCTTTTCGTACATACCGATTGACAGCTTTTCCGGTTCAGACGGAAGTTTGCCCGGCTCTGTAGGAAGGTATACCTTACTGATTTCAAACAGTTTAACTGCTTCGTTTTTGTGGCTGTAGTTATAGCTGAGGGTTTTCATCATAGATGCAAGAGTTGTTGTACGCATAATTGATGTATCCTCACCGAGTGGATTACGGATTTTCACTGCATTTCTAAAGAAGCTATCCTGTGGAAGGTTGAGCTTGTCAAAATCGTCAGTTCCTGTAAAGGTAAAGGTGAAGATTTCATATAGCCCCTGAGCTGTCAGCATTTGTGAAAGGTCACGGCGGAAGCTCTGCATTGGTGAATACATACCCTTTGTTGCTTCACCTGATAAAAGAGTTGTAGGAATTTTGCCGTAGCCGTAAAAACGTGCAACCTCCTCTGCGATGTCTGCCTCTGCTTCGATGTCAGGTCGGAAGGTTGGTGCGGTAACCGTCATTTTATCAAGGTCAACTGTAAATTCAATTGCCTCTAAATATCCTGCCATTTCCTCTTTTGATATATTGATGCCAAGGAATGCATTAATCTTTTCCGGACGGAAATCAAGAGTTACAGGTGCCTTCATATTGCCCTTAACATCAATCATTCCTCCTACAATTTCGCCGCAACCGAGGATTTCTACAAGCTGGCACGCTCTTTCAATTGCAGGAACGGTGTTATTAGGGTCAAGTCCTTTTTCATAACGTGAAGATGCTTCTGTCCTTAAACCTGCTTTTTGTGCAGTAAGTCGAACGGAAGCTGCATCAAAGGTTGCCGACTCAAAAACAACTGTGGTAGTATCTTCTTCAATCTCTGAATTAAATCCGCCCATTACACCGGCGATTGCAACAGCCTTTTCGCTGTCGGCAATAACTAAGTCATTTGAATTTAGTGTTCTGTCCTGTTCGTCAAGAGTCTTAATAATTTCGCCGTCCTTAGCATCACGGACAATAATTTTTCCGCCGGCTAAATGACGCAGGTCAAATGCGTGCATCGGCTGACCGTATTCTAAAAGAATGTAGTTTGTGATGTCAACAATGTTGTTGATAGGACGGATTCCGGCGGCCTTCAGACGATGAACCATCCATAGAGGGGACGGACCGATTTTGACGTTTTTAACCATCCTTGCACAATACCTTAAACATTTATCAGGATTTTCTACCGTTACCGAAACTGTGTCGGCTATTTTTTCGGAGTTTTCGGTAAAGGTTGGTTTAGCTACAGAGAACGGCTTATTAAAGGTTGCCGCAGTTTCTCTTGCAAGACCGATGACACTAAAGCAATCAGGACGGTTTGAAGTGATTTCAAATTCAACAACCTCTTCGTTAAGCCCAAAGAAATCCTTTATATCCATACCGATTTTGGTATCCTCCGGCAGGATAAGAATTCCGTATTCAGGCTCCCATGAAAGGTCCGCCTCAGTTAAACCAAGCTCCTCGTGTGAACAAAGCATACCAAAGGATTCTATACCTCTTAATTTACCTGTTTTAATGTGTATTCCGCCGGGGAGGTAGGAGTCATTCTTTGCAACAGGAACAACCTGACCAACCTTTACGTTTGGTGCACCTGTTACAATTTGAAGAACCTCATCGCCAACATCTACCTTACATATTACCATATGGTCAGAGTCCGGATGCTCTGTAATTTCAAGAATTTTTCCTGTAACAACATTTTGTATATCCTTGCCCATATTTTCAACAGTTTCAACCTTTGAGCCTGTCATAGTAAGGCTTTCGGCATATTCTCTCGGGGAAATACCGCTTATATCTGTATAGTCATTAAACCAACTCATTGGTACTTTCATTATTTATCAGTCCTTTCCTAATTAAAATTGTTTTAAGAATCTAACGTCATTTTCAAAGAACAGACGAATATCGTTAATATCATATCTGCCCATTACAAGTCTTTCAAGACCGATACCGAAAGCAAAGCCGGAATAAACCTCCGGATCAATGCCGCAGCCGGAGAGAACCTTCGGGTGAACCATACCGCCGCCTAAAATCTCAATCCAGCCCTCGCCCTTACACATACTGCAGCCTTCACCGCCGCAGGCAAAGCAACGGATGTCTGTTTCGACAGACGGCTCTGTGAACGGGAAGTGGTGCGGACGAAAACGGCATACAGCGTCCTCGCCGTAAATTGATTTTATAAGAGCCTCAAGTGTGCCCTTTAAGTCTGCCATAGTGATTCCCTTGTCAACAACAAGGCCTTCAATCTGGTGGAAGATAGGTGAGTGAGTTGCATCTACTGCGTCGCTTCTGTAAACTCTGCCCGGCGCGATAATGCGGATTGGTGGTTTTGTGTTTTCCATTACACGAATCTGCATTGGTGATGTTTGCGTTCTTAAAACTATGCTGTCCTCTACATAGAATGAATCCTGTGTATCACGGGCAGGGTGATTTTTAGGAATGTTTAAGGCTTCAAAATTGTAGTAGTCGGTTTCTACATCAGGACCCTCTGCAATCTGAAATCCCATTCCGATAACTGCGTCCTTAAACTCGTTAAGTACCTTTGTAAGAGGATGGAGATTTCCAATTTCTGCCTTTTTACCCGGCATTGTAATATCAATTACCTCTTCTTTAAGCTTTGCCTCCTGCAAAGCCTTGGACATTTCGGCCTTTTTTTCATCAATTTCGTTTGATAAAAATTCTCTGACCTCGTTTGCAAGTGCTCCGATAACCGGTCTTTCCTCGGCTGAAAGCTTTCCCATACCCTTTAGTATTGAGGTAAGCTCACCTTTTTTACCAAGATATTTAATACGTATTTCTTCAAGTGTTTCAATGCTGTCTGCATTTTTTAACTGTTCTTCAACACTTAATTTGATTTGCTGAAGCTGTTCCTTCATTTAAATTCCTCCTTTTTAACAATAAAAAAATACTTCTTCCCAAAATCGGGACGAAGTATAAAGCTCTCCGCGGTACCACCCGTATTTCCGCAAAATGCGGACACTTCATTTAATGACCTGACGCATCATCTACGGCATAAACTACACACCTTATGGCTTCACCTATGCAGCTCCGAAAGGAAATTTGGGATATACCCTTACCGCTGCGGCTTACAGCCGACGACCGCAACTCTCTTTTGGGAAGTATACCTTACTGTGTTTCATCATCGCTTTTATTCATACAAAAGAATTATATCATATTTTTTCTTTAATTACAAGAGTTTTTGTAAATTTTTTTCTTTGGCAGAATATAATGAAATATGAGGGGGAATTTGTATGAACAATAATATTGAGAGTAAGCTGTCACAAATGCTTTCGGGAGTGGACAGCGGAAAGCTTAAAAATTCTGTTGATGCAGTGTCGAAGCTTCTATCCACCGAGGCAGGACAAAAGCTGAAAAACTCACTTTCGGATAAGGACAAAAAAGCGATTATCGAAAAATTTCTGAGTATGGATTCAAATGAGGTCAGCCGTAAATTAAAAAATGCGGACTTGTCGCAGCTTTCAAATATGTCGGCTGAGGATATTATGAATAAACTTAAATGATGGTGAAAAAATCCGGAAGGGAGTGGTAGAAATGTCGGATATGATGAGTACATTACGAGGCTTTTTAGGCGACGGTGCGGATGATAAAATAAAAACGGCTATGAATATGCTGTCACAAAGCGGTCTTTTGCAGGCAGGCGGTCAGCAAAGCACAAATCAAGCTGATAAGCTGGCTGAGGCAATCAATAATGACATAAAAACTGATAACTCTCAAAAAGATATTAAAAGACCGCATCAATCTTCAAATGGCATATCTCCTGTGCTAACACCTGAGGGGCTGCAGTTTTTGGGACAGATTAAAAGTATGGTTGACCAGGTATCAAATACCAACGATTCAAGGTCAAATCTTCTGCGTTCTTTAAGACCTTTTATGCGGAGTGAACGCCAAAGGAGTATAGATAAGGCGATCCGCATAATAAATATAGGAAGATTCTCAGGGCTTTTCGGAAAGTAGGGTAGTATGTATCGGAGATATTATAGCTATAACGATATGCCGCAGGTGGTTAAAAAGGTGCCAAAGTGTGAGCCTGAAAAAAAAGAACTGCCGGAGTGCAGCCGTGAACAGACAAAGGAATGTGCTAAAGAGAATGGAAACGGCAAGCTGCTTGGTAAATTTGAGCTTGATGATGTTATTTTGGGTGTTATTATTCTTGCCATTCTTCTTGACGACGGTGATGACAGTCTGCTTTTACTGGCTTTGGCAATTGTCTTTTTGACCGGCTTGATTTAAGAAAAAATATTATTTCTGAGGCTTGCTCCTTGGGGATAATATTTTTTTGTTGCAGGAAATGGAAATTTATGTTAAAATAATGCTGCTCAGTAAAATCCGGTGTATTAGAAAGACGAAAAGCTGCCGGCGTAAATACCGGCAGCTCTTCCTTTACGATTTCCGATAAGGAAACAGGTGATATTGATTTTAAGTATATTTAGTTATTGCACATACAAGTAACGATAACGATGATGATAAGAACCCATAAAATCATATCAAAATCGAAGTTAGCGCAACCACCGCCGTAGTTGTTGTTGCAGCCGCATCCACATTCACCCATGATTATGCCTCCTTTCATTTCGGTTTTTCAACCGATTATAGTATATACTATGTTTTTTCATAAGATTTGGTAGCTTGTATTGAAATTTTTTTTGTTTTGGTGTATAATGTAAGGTGGAGGGAAAGAGGATATGGAAGAATCAAAGATTTTAAGAATAAATGAGCTTGCGAAAAAATCAAAAGCAGAAGGGCTGACAGATGCCGAAAAGCAGGAACAGAAAGCACTTCGTGATGAATATATTGCATCGGTAAGACGCAATTTTCGTGCAACACTGGACAATATTAAAATTGTAGATAAAAATTAATTTATTATAGAGAGGATTTTTTAAAAATGAAAGCATTGGTTAAAGAAATTTACAGAAATACCGAAAGGTTTGACGGACAAACTGTCACGGTTTCAGGCTGGGTGAGAAATATCCGTGCATCGAAAAATTTCGGATTTATCGAGCTTAATGATGGAAGCTTTTTCAAAAGTATTCAGGTGGTTATTGAGGACAACCTTGATAATTTTGAAAAGCTTACTCATCTTAATATTGCTGCGGCTCTTACTGTTACAGGTAAGCTGGTTTTAACACCGGATGCAAAGCAGCCGTTTGAAATCAAGGCAGAGGCGGTAGTGATTGACGGTACATCAACTCCGGATTATCCTATTCAAAATAAACGTCACACCTTTGAATACCTGCGTACGCAGTGTCATCTGCGTCCGAGAACAAATACCTTTAGTGCAGTATTCAGAATTCGTTCAATGATTGCATATGCAATTCACCAGTTCTTCCAGGACAGGGGCTTTGTTTATGTTCATACTCCGATTATCACAACAAGTGACTGCGAGGGTGCGGGTGAGATGTTCCAGGTAACAACTATGGATATGAATGAGCTTCCTAAAGCCGAAGACGGTACAGTTGATTATTCAAAGGATTTCTTCTCAAAGCCTGCAAACCTGACAGTTTCAGGTCAGCTTAATGTTGAAACCTACTGTATGGCTTTCAGAAATGTTTATACCTTCGGACCTACCTTCAGAGCGGAAAATTCAAATACAACCCGTCATGCGGCAGAGTTTTGGATGATTGAGCCGGAAATAGCTTTTGCAGACCTTGCTGACGATATGGAGCTTGCGGAGGACATGATTAAGTATATCATCAACTACTGCCTTGAAAATGCACCGGAGGAAATGGCATTCTTTAACCAGTTTATAGATAAGGGACTTTTAGACAGACTTAATAACGTTGTTTCTAACGAGTTTGCTCGTGTGACATACACTGAGGCTATTGAAATACTGAAACAAAATAAGGATAAGTTTGATTACCCTGTTGAATGGGGCTGTGATTTGCAGACCGAACACGAGAGATTTTTGACAGAACAGGTGTTTAAAAAGCCTGTGTTCGTAACCGACTATCCGAAGGAAATCAAGGCTTTCTATATGAAGCTCAATGATGACGGGAAAACTGTTGCAGCGTGCGACCTTTTAGTTCCTGGAATAGGCGAGATTATCGGCGGAAGCCAGAGAGAGGAAAACTACGAGGTTCTTGAAAAAAGAATGCTTGAGTGCGGTTTGAATCCTGAAGATTACGGATTCTACCTTGACTTAAGAAAATACGGAACAAATAAGCATGCGGGCTTTGGTCTTGGATTTGAAAGAGCAGTTATGTATATTACAGGTATGCAGAACATTCGTGATGTGTTGCCGTTCCCGAGGACAGTAGGAACAGCCGAATTTTAATTTGATTTGGCTGGTTAAAATTGCCCCACTCACTGCTTTTTGCCCGGGGCGGTACAGACGTACAGCACCCGGACTGCAAAACAGCAATTCGGACAATTTTTCCTCAGCCATAGTTAAGGGGTAATTAGTAAGTCAAGCTGTGGAACTGTTTTTTTGATGAGCAGTTGTGCGAAAGATAGGTAGCCCATAAGTTGGTAATGCACAAAATATGTATAAAAGGTGAATGAAATGAAAAGTATTATTTTAATCGCAATGGCGGTTTTGATTATTGTTGGAATTTACAAGCTTATTCCCGGAGTTTTTGTGGCTAAAGGAAATGCAGCTTATTCTGATGGGGACATAAAAAAGGCACTTGATTATTATGAAAAAGCAATAAAGCTCTCGGGAGGAAGTCCGCAGCATAAAATTGCATATTCTGTGATGCTTATGAGAACAGGTGATTTCAAAAAGGCAGAACAGCTTTTAAACGAAGTCATTTTATATGGCGGCATAAAGAAAGAAGATAAAATCAATGCAAGGCTTTTCCGCTGTATGGTGTACCAGAAAACCGACAGGCTTGATGAAGCCTTAGAGGATGCCGAGGAGATTTTTGAAACCTTTAAAAACACGACTGTTTACGGACTTGTTGGTTATCTTCGTCAGCTAAAGGGCGGTGCAGAGCTTGACCTGTGCCTTGAGGCTTATGATTATAACTCAGATGACCGTGATATATGCGACAATCTTGTTGTTGCATATATTCGCAGCGGTGAACTTGAAAAAGCTGAGGAAATAGCAGCAGATTTACGTGAAGATTTTCCTGCATTTGTGGAGGGCTTTTATCACTCTGCTGTTATTGCAAAAACGAAGGGTGATAAAGACCTTGCAAAGGAATACGTAGACAGCATAAAAAACTGCAAACGTACTATGATGACGACTGTTTCGGAAGAAGAAATTAATGCTTTAAGGGAAGAGATTGAAAATGCTTGAGTTCAGATATATTTTTGGAGAAAACGGATATAAAATTGCAGCGGATTTCAGAGAGAGGGTTTTTTTGGGCGAGCTTGGAATGACTGATTTAAAGGATGATTTCGATGAAAAATCCTATCATTTTGTCGGATATGACAAAATCCGTCAGATTGCCGTTGCACGTCTTACCCAGCTTGATGATGTGACATTTTCAATATCATATGTAGCTGTTTTAAAGGACTATCGCAGACAATTTGTGGGAGACCTTATAATGCGGGCTTTAGCTGATAAAGCCGTTTCTTTAGGCGGAGCGGAGATTATCCTTGACTCTCCTGTTTCGGTAAGAGGTTTCTTTGAATATGAGGGGTATGAGGCTCAGGGAGAAGAATTTTCTGTTGACGGAATTCCTTTTATTAAGATGAAAAAGGACTTAACAAAGGTTGAAGCACATTGTAAGGGGTGCGGAAAATGAGCCGTCCTCTTGCAGATCGACTGCGTCCTGAAAGCCTTGATGAGGTTGTGGGACAGGAACACTTGATTGGTGAGGGAGGAATCCTTAGAAATATCTTAAATCAGGGCGAAGTCCCTAATATGATTTTTTACGGACCCAGCGGCATAGGAAAGACAACGGTAGCCAATATTATTGCGAAAAAAACAGGCAAAGCATTGCACCGCTTAAATGCGACATCTGCGTCGGTGTCTGATATAAAGGATATAATAGGCTCGCTTGACACTTTTTTAACCGCAAACGGCGTTCTTCTGTATCTTGACGAGATTCAGCACTTCAATAAAAAACAGCAGCAGTCACTTCTGGAATTTATGGAAAACGGGAAAATTACACTGATTGCAAGTACTACGGAAAATCCGTATTTCTATGTTTATAACGCTGTTTTATCGCGAAGTGTTGTTTTTGAGTTTTTGCCGGTAAGTGAAAATGAGGTCAAAAAAGCATTAAAGCGTGCGGTTGATGTGCTTTCTGAATCAGATTTTAAGGCATATAAAGTAAAAGCAGAGGAAAAAGCACTGATACATATTGCAAGAACCAGCGGCGGCGATGTAAGAAAAGCCTTAAATGCTCTTGAACTATGTTTTTTGACTACGGCAGCAAATGTAGAGGGAGAGCTTTTAATTACAGAAAAAACTGCAGAACAGGCAACTCAGAAAAAAGTATTGCGTTACGACCGTGACGGTGACAGTCATTATGACGTTTTAAGTGCTTTTCAAAAGTCCATAAGAGGCTCTGACCCTGATGCAGCGGTCTATTATCTTGCAAAAATCCTGTCAGCCGGAGATATGATAAGTGCTTGTCGGAGAATGCTTGTGATTGCGGCAGAGGATATAGGGCTTGCTTATCCGCAGGCAATCAGCGTGACTAAAGCGTGTGTGGATTCTGCATTGCAGCTTGGTATGCCGGAAGCGAGAATTCCTCTTGCAGAGGCAGTTATTATGCTGGCAACTGCTCCGAAATCCAATTCGGCAATAAATGCGATAGATGCAGCAATGCAGGATATTGCAGCAAAGGATACAGGAGTAATACCTGCACATCTGCAGGACTCCCATTATTCGGGTGCAGAAAGGATGAATCACGGACAGGGCTATAAATATCCGCATAGTTTTCCGAATCATTATGTTAAACAGCAATATTTGCCGGATAAGATAAAAAATACCGTATATTATGAATACGGAGATAATAAAATGGAAAAATTAAACAAGGAATACTGGGAGAAAGTAAAGGAGAATTCCTGATGAAATACGGGTTTGTAAAGGTTTGTGCGGCAGTGCCGGATATTAAGGTTGCGGACTGCACGTTTAACGCACAGCAAATAATTATGAATATAGAAAAAGCATATAACGAAAAGGCGAAGGTCTGCGTTTTCCCTGAGCTTTGTGTTACAGGGTATACCTGCGGAGATTTGTTTTTGCAGGATTCGTTGCTGACCGGAGCAAAGGCTGCTATTTCCTGTATTGCGGAAGCTACTCAGGATATGGATATTATCAGCATTGTTGGTGCACCTGTGCAGGTCGGACAGGCTTTATATAACTGTGCAGTTGTTATGTACTGTGGCAGTGTGCTTGCTATTATTCCTAAAAAAAATCTGCCTAATTACGGTGAATTCTATGAAAAACGTCATTTTGCGGCAGGAAGCAGTGATGTACGTGAGATTGAATTTGAAAATGAAACGGTACCTTTCGGGACTAATATCATTATAAAAGATAAAACTGTTCGGAATTTTGCTCTTGCTGTGGAAATATGCGAGGATTTGTGGACGGTGAATCCGCCGTCGAACGAACATGCTCTTGCAGGGGCGACTGTAATTGCAAATTTGTCGGCAAGTAATGAGCTTGTCGGAAAGGTTAAATACAGAAAAGATTTGGTTACTATGCAATCGGCAAAGCTGGTGTCGGGATATATTTACTCCACTGCAGGCTTCGGTGAATCTACAACTGATATGGTTTACGGCGGCGGATGTATGATTTGTGAGGGCGGTAAGCTCCTTGCAGAGGGTAAGCATTTTGAAAACGGCAGAATTTTTACAGAGATTGATGTTGATAAGCTTGTATTCGAACGCAGGAGAACCGGCAATTTTATTCAGAGTACAGAAAGTGAATACTATATAGTAGAAACAAATTTTAATTTTGAGGAAACGGTACTTACAAGAGAAATAAAGAAAATGCCGTTTGTTCCGGGAAATGAAAATAATCATAGCTTGTGTATGGAAGAGGTTTTGGCAATTCAGGCAAACGGACTAAAAAAACGTCTTATTCATACAGGTGCAAAAACGGCAGTTATCGGAGTTTCGGGAGGACTTGATTCCACGCTTGCTTTGCTTGTTACAGCACGTGCATTTGATTTGGCTGGACTTGACAGAAAAGGTATTGTGGCAGTTACAATGCCTTGCTTTGGTACTACTAAAAGAACCTATAATAATGCTATTGCTTTGTCAGAAGTTATTGGTGCCAATCTGCAGGAAGTCAATATTAAAGATGCAGTTTTGCAGCACTTTAAAGACATCGGACATGATGAAAATGTCTTTGATGTTACTTTTGAAAATGCACAGGCACGTGAAAGAACGCAGGTTTTAATGGATATAGCAAATAAAAACGGCGGTCTGGTTATCGGCACAGGAGATATGTCCGAGCTTGCTCTCGGTTGGGCTACGTATAACGGGGACCATATGTCTATGTATGGAGTAAATGCTGGTGTGCCAAAGACCTTGATCAGATTTTTGGTGGAGTATGAGGCTGCAAGAATTGAAAGTGATGTTTTAAAGAGAACTCTGGAGGATATCCTTAATACTCCGGTAAGTCCGGAGCTTCTTCCGCCGGAAAACGGTGAGATTGCACAAAAAACAGAGCAGTTTGTAGGGCCGTATTTACTTCACGATTTCTTCTTATATCATATGATAAGATTTGCATTTTCTCCATCAAAAATTTATCATATTGCAAAAATTGCATTTAAAAATGAATTTTCATCGGATGAGATTTTGAAGTGGATGAAGGTATTCTACGGAAGATTTTTTTCGCAACAGTTCAAACGTTCGTGTATTCCGGATGGGCCGAAGGTGGGGAGCGTTTCTCTTTCACCAAGAGGAGATTTGCGTATGCCGAGCGATGCATCTGCGTCATTGTGGCTTGATGAAATTGACAGTATTATTTAATATTAGCTAAAAATGTATAAAAAGTAGTAAAATTAAGCAATGCAGAAGTGCATATTGCACATTTTTCGATTTTTTTCAAAAAAGGTATTGACAATAGCGAATAAATGTGGTAATATAAACAAGCTGTCCGCAAGATGGGGCAGGGCCTTAAAAAAGATTTAAAAACTTTGAAAAAAGGTCTTGACAAAAGCGGAGAGCTGTGATAGAATAAACAAGCTGTCCTTTATGGCAGCGGCTGAACATTGAAAAATAAACAGTGCAGAGTTCTTGTCAGTGAACAAAGATTCACTAAAAACAATGAGTTTTTTATGACAGAAATTCGGAAACGAAAACTAAAGTCAGCGTACTTTAAAAGTACAAGTTAGTAAATGAGCTAACAAACGAAGATAAGTATATAACACTTCTTTAGGAGTGAGTATATAACCATTTTATCGAGAGTTTGATCCTGGCTCAGGACGAACGCTGGCGGCGTGCCTAACACATGCAAGTCGAGCGGAGCCATCCAGACAATCCCTTCGGGGTGCGTTTGGGGAAGCTTAGCGGCGGACGGGTGAGTAACGCGTGAGTAACCTGCCCATTAGTGG
>JAZNIV010000086.1:0-9125 GCA_045577675.1 Clostridia bacterium | reverse complement strand
CCGTTCATATAAGGAATACCCAATGACTCTTTATCAGATTCAGACTAAGTACCGTGACGAAGGTCGTCCGAGATTTGGTCTTATGCGTGGCAGAGAGTTCATTATGAAGGATGCATACAGCTTTGACCTTGACGAAGCAGGACTTGATATTTCTTATAAAAAAATGTATGAGGCATACTGCAGAATTTTTGAAAGACTTGGTCTTGATTTTACTATTGTTGATGCAGACTCGGGTGCAATGGGCGGCAGCGGTAGTCAGGAGTTTATGGTAAAATCGCCTGTAGGCGAGGACGGAATTGCTTACTGTGATGCCTGCGGATATGCTGCAAACTACGAAAAGGCAGTATGTAATCCGATTAAAAAGGAATACCCTGAAGGCGAACTTAGTATCCAGAAAATTGAAACACCTGATGTTCATACAATTGAAGAGCTTGTTGATTTCTTGGGCTGTGAGCCGTATATGTTTGCAAAAACCATTATCTATAAGGCTGATGATAAATACATAGCTGCAATGGTAAGAGGCGACAGAGAGATTAACGAAGTAAAGCTAAAAAATCTTGTAGGATGTACTGATGATTTAGAGCTTGCAGCACCTAGTATTGTTCGTGACATCACAAATGCACAGGTTGGCTTTGCAGGTCCTGTAGGACTTAAGGTACCTGTATATGCAGACCATGAAGTAGCCCAAATGTGCAATTTTGTGGTAGGTGCGAATGAGACAAATTATCATCTTAAAAATGTTAATATTCACCGTGATTTTGAGCCTACAGTAATCGCTGACATAAGAGTTATTACAGATGGTGATGCCTGCCCTAAATGCGGACAGCCCATAAAGACTGCACAGGGTATAGAAGTAGGACACATCTTTAAGCTTGGTACTAAATATTCAGATGCATTAGGACTTACGTACCTTGACGATTCAGGCATAGCAAAAACGGTTGTAATGGGATGCTATGGAATTGGTGTTACAAGGTGCTTAGCCGCTGCAATTGAACAGGGTAATGACGAAAACGGTATTATTCTCCCTGTTTCTATTGCTCCATATGAGGTAATAGTAATTCCTGTAAATGCAAAAGAAGAATCACAAATGAAAATAGCGGAAGAAATTTACGAAGAGCTTAAGACTGCCGGAATTGATGCACTTTTAGACGACCGTGAGGAGCGTGCAGGTGTTAAATTTAAAGATGCAGATTTAATTGGTATTCCGCTAAGAATAGTAGTAGGAAAAAAATGCTCACAAGGAATTGTAGAATACAAACTGAGAAAGGACAGCACAGCAGAAGAAGTTACAGCAGGTGAAGCTGTTAAAAATGCAATTAAGTATATTTCAGAAAATAGATAACCTTTAAAAGGTGGAGGGATTTTATGGAAATGCTACGCAAGCATAAGCGTACAATATTGCTGGGAATGGCAGATACTGCTGCAATCGTATTCTCATGTCTTTTATCGTATTTCATCATTACATTTTTATCAGAGATAGAATATGAGTTTCTTGTTATAAATCTTAATTCCAGACTGACATTATTACATTCAGTAATTTTTGCTGTATGTAATCTTGCCGGAATGTGGATATGCGGTGTATATAGAAATATATGGCGATATGCATCTGTCAAGGATTTCTCAAAATGCTTCTTTGGTATTTTTGTAGGCTGCATAATGTATTATATACTGCGATTTGTTTCAGGGAGGAGCACGTCTGATATATTTATATGTATCAGTACTCTTATTACCCTGATAGCTGTAGTTGTTCTAAGAATAGGGTATAGCTATACATACAGCAGGATAACAAAAAGCTCTGTTCCGCTTAGAACAAGAACCTTGATTGTTGGCGGAGGTGATGCATGTCACAAGATTTTGCTTGAAATGAAGAATCCTGACAGTAAATATAAGCCAATTATTATTGTTGATGATGACTGTGAAAAACAGCAAAGAAGAATACATGGTGTTTTGGTTTCTGGAAAAATAAGCGATATTCCAGCTTTGGTGGAAAAGCACCGTATTAAAACAATTCTTGTTGCTATTCCATCATGCACAGCAGATGAAAAGAAGAAAATTCTTAATATATGTTCTGAAACAATGTGTGAAGTCAAAACTGTTCCGTTCCTTCATGACCTTATGATGAATGCGGACCTTTTGGGACAGGCACAGAATATTGAAATTGAGGATTTGCTTGGAAGAGAGGTTATTAAGTTTGATGACATTGAGGTTAACCAGCTAGTTAAGGATAAGGTTTGTATGGTAACAGGCGGAGGTGGCTCAATTGGTTCGGAGCTTTGCCGTCAGATTGCAAAGTATAATCCTAAAAAGCTTATAATTATTGATATATATGAGAATAACGCATATGATATTCAGCAAGAACTACTTTCAAAGTATGAGGAACTTAACCTTGATGTGAGAATTGCTTCTGTACGTGATTACGAAAAGATGAAGGCCTTGTTTGAAAAGTTTAAGCCTGAGCTTGTATATCATGCAGCAGCACATAAGCATGTGCCGTTAATGGAGACAAGCCCTGAAGAAGCAATTAAAAATAACATTGCAGGTACTTATAATGTTGCCAGTCTTGCTAATATATTTGGGGTTAAAAAGTTTGTTCTTGTATCAACAGATAAGGCTGTAAACCCGACAAACGTGATGGCTGCGACAAAGCGTTGCTGTGAAATGATTGTTCAGTTCTTTGCACAAAAAAGCAGATATACCGAATTTGTTGCTGTAAGATTTGGTAATGTACTTGGCTCAAACGGTTCGGTAATTCCGCTGTTTGAAAAACAAATTGCTGCAGGTGGACCTGTTACGGTTACGCATCCTGATATTATAAGGTATTTTATGACAATACCTGAGGCTGTTTCTCTTATATTGCAGGCAGGAACTCTTGCCAGAGGCGGCGAAATATTCGTTCTTGATATGGGCGAGCCGGTAAAAATTTTAACTCTTGCAGAAAACCTTATTAAGCTGCATGGTAAAGAACCGTATAAGGATATTGATATTCATTTTACGGGACTAAGACCGGGCGAAAAGCTGTTTGAAGAACTGCTTATGTCTGAAGAAGGATTAAGGGAAACTGCAAACAAAAAGATTTTTATAGGTAAGCAAATCGAAATTGACGAAGATGCATTTATTGCAAGCCTTGAAAAAATAAAGGATGTTGCATGCTCAAATAACTCTGCCGAGGCTGTTGATGAGCTAAGAAAGCTTGTACCTACATTTAATCATGTTGTAATTAATAAATGACAAGCTCAGCAAAAGCTTTAAAAAAGATGTTTTCCGAAACATCTTTTTTTAGTGTTGTTATTTTCGGAAAAATATGGTATACTAAATAATGGAGGGATATGTATGAATTTGAAAGAATTTAAAGCTATGGTTTATAATAAGGATATATCGGTAATAGGTCTTGGAATTTCAAACAGACCGCTTATAAAATATCTTGTAAAGCTCGGTGCAAAGGTGACCGGATACGATAAAAGAACGAAGGAGCAACTTGGTGGTATTTATGAAGAGCTTTCGGTACTGGGTGTAAAGCTTGTATTGGGCGAGAATTATCTTGATAATCTTACAGGCGAAATTATATTTAAAACCCCGGGACTTAGGTTTGACCATCCTGCGCTTATTTCGGCAAAGGAAAAAGGAAGCATCATAACAAGTGAAATGGAGGTCTTTTTTGACATATGTCCTGCGAATATCATTGCAGTTACCGGCAGCGACGGAAAAACTACAACGACAACACTGATTCACAAAATGATGACACTAGGCGGTTATAAAACATGGCTTGGAGGAAATATCGGAAACCCGCTCCTTACAGATGCTGAAAATATGAAGGAAACAGACTGGGTAATTCTTGAGCTTTCAAGCTTTCAGCTCCATACAATGCGAAAATCGCCTAAAATTGCCGTTATCACAAACCTCAGTCCTAATCACCTTGACGTGCATAAGGATTATAAGGAGTATATTGACGCAAAGAAAAATATAATGCTTTATCAAACGGAAAATGGCCGTCTTGTAGTGAATAAGTCAAATGAAGAAACTGCAAAAATAGGAAAAGAAGCAAAGGGAATTTGTGTAGATTTTTCATCAAAGGAAAATGCATATGTCGAGTTAAAAAACGGCAGGATATACAGAGGAACAAGTGCTGTTCTTGATATATCTGACATAAAAATACCGGGTATGCATAATGTTGAAAACTATATGGCGGCTATTGCTGCTGTAGAAGGTTTGGTGGACGACAGCGTAATTTTAGAGGTTGCGAAAAACTTTGGCGGTGTTGAGCATAGAATTGAGCTTGTTCGAACCTTAGATGGTGTACGTTATTATAACAGTTCTATAGATTCAAGCCCTAACAGGAGTATAAACACACTAAAAGTGTTTGATAGGAAGGTTATAATGATTGCAGGAGGTAAAGACAAGGGAATCCCTTATGACGAGCTTGGTCCGCACCTGTGTGAAAAGGTAAAAATTCTTATTCTTATTGGCAAAACTGCAGATAAAATAGAAGCGGCGTTAAAAAAAGCCGGCGGAGACGAGGTTTGTGTCATTCGCTGCGAAACGTATGAGCAGGTTGTAAAAACAGCGTATGAAAAGGCAGAAAGCGGTGATGTGGTGCTCTTGTCGCCTGCGTCCACAAGCTTTGATATGTTCTCAAACTTTGAAGAAAGAGGAAATCTGTTTAAAAAGCTTGTAAATGAGCTTTAAAGGGAGTGTAAAATTGAAGGAGCTTATAAAAAAACTTAGTGATATGCGTGGTATTTCGGGATTTGAATACCGCATTACCGACGAAATTATAGAAATGTTTAAACCTGTTTGTGATGAGGTATATACAGATGCTTTAGGTAATGTTATTGCGATAAAAAAATGCGGAAAGCTCGAAGCTAAAAAGGTTATGATTGAAGCACATTGTGACGAAATCGGACTTATGGTAAAGGATATTGATGAAAACGGCTTTTTAACTGTTGTAAATGTTGGCGGCGTTGACCCGAGAATACTTCCGTCAAGTGAGGTTATTGTTCACGGGAAAAGTGATATAAAGGGTGTGGTAGGAGCAAAACCGCCACATCTTCAGGCAAGCGGAGAGGAAAAGAAAAGCTCAAAGCTTACCGATATGGCGGTTGATACAGGGCTTTCCTTTGACGAGGTCAAGGAAATTGTTTCGATTGGCGACAGCATAACCTTTTCGCAGTCAACAGGCGAGCTTATGTCGGGACAGTTTTCCGGGAAGTCTTTAGATGACCGTGCGAGCATTGCTGCGGTAATAACCGTGCTTGAAAATCTTGAAAAAGTAAAGCTTGATGTAGATGTTTATGCTGTTATAGCTACTAAGGAAGAGGTTGGCGGCTTTGGAGCAATGACGGCAACCTATGATATAAACCCGGATATTGCTGTTGCTATTGATGTTTGCCATGGCATCACACCGGATAACTCTGATGATGCATTTGAAGTCGGAAACGGAGTGGTTGTTACATGCGGTCCGAACATTCATCCGAAGATATTTAATCGCCTGATGGATACTGCAAAAGAGTATAACATAAAGACTGAAATTGAGGTTGAAGCAGGAAATACCGGAACAGATGCGTGGGCGATGCAGGTTGTACGAAACGGAATACCAACAGGGTTATTGTCGCTGCCACTGAAATATATGCACACATCGGTAGAAACAATATCAATTTCCGATGCAAAGGCAGTTTCCGACCTTTTAACCTTCTTTATACAAAATCTTGATGACGATATGGAGGACTGGCTATGCTTATAGAGGAATTAACAAATTTAAACGGCGTAAGCGGTGATGAGGGTCAGGTCAGAGCCTTTATAAAGGACCAGATTATAAGGTATGCCGATGAGATTACAGTTGATACTATTGGTAACCTTATCGCACTAAAAAAAGGTGACAGCAGTAAAAAGGTAATGCTCGCTGCCCATATGGACGAGGTTGGCTTTATTGTCAGCGGAATAAATGACAAGGGGTTTATTGAGTTCAGGCCCGTCGGCGGAATTGATACACGTGTTATTATTTCAAAAAAGGTTGTTATCGGTAAAAACAAAATTAAAGGCATTATAGGAATGAAAGCAATTCATCTTCAGAAACGTTCTGAGCGTGATACAGTGCCAGAGGTAAAAAACATTTTTATTGATATTGGTGCTAAAGATAAAAAAATGGCTGAGGAAAAGGTAAGCCTGGGTGACTATATTGCTTTTGATACTCAGTTTGAAATGCTTGGAAAGGATTCAATTAAGGCAAAGGCAATTGATGATCGTGCCGGCTGTGTAGTTTTAATTGAGCTTATTAAAAATCCTGTAAAATATGACACATATTTTTGTTTTACAACGCAAGAAGAGGTAGGACTTCGGGGTGCAAGAGTGGCTGCACACAGAATTAAGCCTGATATTGCACTTGTGATAGAATCGACAACGGCAAGTGATGTTTTTGGTCAGGAGGAGCATGAGTACGTTACAAAAATGGGTGAAGGTGCGGTTGTAAGCTTTATGGACCGCACTACAATAGTGGATAAGGATTTCAGAAAATGGCTTTATGAGAGTGCAGAAGCTGAGGGAATTAAAGTACAGTATAAGTGTGCTGCAACAGGAGGAAATGATGCAGGAAGGATTCATTTGACGGCAGGCGGAGTAAAAACCGCATCAGTTTCGGTTCCGTGCAGATATATCCACTCTCCGTGCGGCATTGCATCAATGAAGGATATACAGGCTGTTAAAAATCTGGCAGAGCTGTTTTTGGATAGAATTGACGAGGTGATATAAATGGAATTACTTAAAAAACTGACTTTATGCGATGCACCGTCAGGCTGTGAAAAAGGCATTACTGAGCTTATCAAACAAGAAGTAAGTGCCTATGCAGATGAAGTGTATACCGATGTACTTGGAAACCTGATTGTGCGGAAAAAAGGCAGTGGTAAAAGGCTGATGTTTGCCGCGCACTGTGATGAAATAGGTATTGTTGTAACCTTTATAGATGAAAAGGGCTTTTTAAGGTTTTCTGATGTTGGTGGACTTTACCTTCGCAATCTTGTGAATCGGAAGGTTCGTTTTGAAAACGGAATAATTGGTATAATTGGAACAGAGAAAGAAAACGAAAAAAGGGCAATGTCAAAAATGTATATAGACATCGGTGCAAAAAGCCGTGAAGCGGCGGAAAAAATGGTATCTGTTGGAGATGTGGCGGCTTTTGTAGGCGATTTTTACCAGCAGGGTGAAATGATTATATCAAAGG
The DNA here is from genome assembly GCA_045577675.1 of Clostridia bacterium. Classification (GTDB taxonomy): domain Bacteria; phylum Bacillota; class Clostridia; order UBA1381; family UBA1381; genus UBA1738. The sequence goes on along the minus strand of JAZNIV010000086.1, from coordinate 1,915 downwards.
CACTTGATAACCGTGCCGGCTGCTGGGTGCTTATTGATGCACTAAAAAAAGTCAAATCAGATAATGACCTGTATTTTGTATTCACCGTTCAGGAGGAGGTAGGACTTCGCGGTGCAAGAACAGCCGCATACCAAATAAATCCTGAGTATGCACTGTCTGTTGATATTACCGACACCGGCGACACACCTAAATGCCCTGAAATGGCTGTTAAAATGGGTGAGGGAGCGGCTATAAAGGTTATGGACTATTCAGTAATAACAAGCCGTGAGGTTCGGGAAAAGCTGATTGAGCTTGCAAAGGATAATGGTGTAGCATACCAGCTTGAAATAATGACCGACGGCGGAACCGATGCCGGAGTAATACACTTTACAAGGGGTGGTGTTAAAACCGGAGGAATTTCCATTCCGACACGTTATATCCATTCTCCGTCCGAAATGATTTCAAAAGATGACTTAAATTCCGCTGCCAAGCTTTTAAAGCTTTTTGCAGAGAATATTTAAATAAAAATCAGACGTAAATAAGTTTTAGACCGCTGACAAAATAAAAGTCAGCGGTCATTCTTTTGTATATCAGTTGATTTTTGGCGGACGTTTTCCGTAATATTGAAAAATGTTGCATTTAATCATGCCGTTATAAATTTTACGTTTTTTATCTGCCTTTCTTCCAAAGTGTTGTTCGAATTGCTCGTCTGATGCAAGAATGTAATATGACCAGTCGGGAAGCTTTGAAAATGCTTTGCCCATTCTGCTGTAAAGCTCGGCACATTCTTTAGCATCGCTTAGCCGCTCGCCGTACGGAGGGTTACAGATAATGCTGCCATACTGTGTGTCGAATGATATTTTTGTAGCATCGCAGACTGTAGGCAAAACTACATCACTAACACCTGCAATACGTGCATTTTCCTTTGCGATTTCTACAGTACTTGCATCAATATCCGACGCATAAATGATAAGCTCAGTATTTCTTTGCTTGCTTTCTGCCTCTTCACGCATACGTGACCAAAGAGAGGAGTCAAACTGGTCGAAATTTTCTGCCAAGAAGTTGCGGGTAAGCCCCGGAGCAATATTTCGCTTAAACATTGCAGCCTCAATCGGAATTGTTCCGCTGCCGCAGAAGGGGTCACAAAGCGGATATTCAAATTTCCAAAAGCTTAGCATAATCATGGCAGCCGCAATGGTTTCTTTAAGAGGTGCGGCATTTGAGATACGGCGGTAACCGCGTTTATGAAGTCCGTCACCGGAGGTATCAATCATAAGCGTAACCTTATCCTTCATAACCGAGAACTGAATCTGATACACAGGTCCGCTTTCTTCAAACCACTCTATGCCGTAAGCTTTAGAAAGCGATGAAACTACTGCCTTTTTTATGATAGCCTGACAGTCACGCATACTTGCAAGAGTGGATTTTAGGCAAAAGCCCTTGACCGGAAAGGCAGCGTTTTTACCAATCCATTTTGACCAGTCGAGTGCCTTTGTTTTTTCAAACAGCTCCTCAAAGGAAAGGGCGGTAAATTCGCCTACCTTTATAAGAACACGTTCGCCGCAACGAATCCATAGATTTGCACGGCAAACAGCCTCTAAATCACCAATAAAGGTAACTCTTCCGTCTTCGACGCTGCTTGTTTCGTAGCCCAGCCATTTAAGCTCCCTTGCAACCATAGCCTCAAGCCCGAATATGCAAGGGATAATTATTTCAAATTTTTCCATTTTTTCTTCCTCTTTTGTTTCTTTTATATCTTCTGTGACCTGTATGATGCTTATTTGCAGGTGTTAAAGGAGTTCTTTTTGAGCCTTTTAACACGAAGTCAATACGTCTTGAAACAAGTTCAGCACCTACAACCTCGATTTTAACGGTATCGCCGATTTGGTATATCCGTCCGTGCCGCTTTCCTACTAATGCACGTTGTTCTTCAACG
>JAZNIV010000085.1:0-6651 GCA_045577675.1 Clostridia bacterium | reverse complement strand
GCTATCATCATTCCGCAGCCTGTTTGAAAGCCTATTTCTTTCAGGTTTTCAAGGCATTTTATTCTGTTTTCCAAGGTCAGATTTTCAGGATGCAGCATACTGTAGTGCGATGCGGTTGCTGTTTCGTGCCTTAAAAGGTATCTGTCTGCACCCGCTTCAAAAAGCTGCCTGTAGCTGTCATAGCTTCGTTCGCCGAGAGACAGCGTAATTGCACAGTCGGGATATTTCCTGCGAATTTCCGAGATAATGCTTGTTAGAATTTCGTCTGTAAAATAACCGTCCTCGCCGCCTTGTAAAACAAAGGTACGAAAGCCTGCCAGGTAGCCGCTTTCACAGCAGGCAAGAATTTCTTCTTTAGACATTCTGTATCTTGGTATGTCCTTGATGCTTTTTCGGATGCCGCAGTAAAGGCAGTCATTTTTGCAGATATTTGAAATTTCGATAAGTCCCCTTAAATAAATCTGCCTGCCAAAAATTTCATCGGTAATTCTGCGTGCAAGCTCTGCTGCATATGTGCGGTCTGCATCGGAATAGGTGCTGATAAGAGAAACCCATTCCGTTTTTGTAAGTTTTTTTTCTTTATTCAACTTATTAATTAAATCTATGTTTGTCATTTTAGTTTTCCTTTTTTGCATATACTGTTTTTACACTGACTCCCGGAATGCTACCGAGCCGTGATGTTAAAATTTCAAGCTCACTTTTTGGGCCGTCGAGTGTAAGGTTTATGATATTGACTTCATATTTTTTGTACGGCATTCCCATTCTGCCTACGATAAAGGAATGATACTCATGAAGTAAGGCATTTATTGCGTCTGCGGCATCGCGTTTTGCTGCAATTGAAATAACCGCAAGCTGCTCGCCGGAGTCGTATTCAGTAGTTAGATTTGCACGTGTCTTGTCGGTTACGGCGAGCGGAATAACATCCTTCATCACATTTTTCTGTGTTTCAACTTCGCCGATTACCGCCTTTACACCAAAGGCTTTTTCGATATTTGCCTCGGTCACCACGGCTATTGTATCGCCGAAAATTGCGTTTCCGTTTTTATCGAGAATGAGCGACTTGTTCGCACGCTGAAGTGCGTGTGCAGGGTAGTGCGTGTTAAAAATACAGGTCATTCCGTTATTTACAAGCCTTGTGATTGTATCTAAAACCAAAAGCTGGTTACGGAAGTCGAGGTTAGATTCCGGCTCATCAAGAATCAGCACATCAGGCTTTGATATAAGTGCTTTTGCAATTAACACCATCTGAAGCTCTCCGCCGCTGATTTGGCTGCAGGCCTTGCCCTTTAAAAAGTCAAGCTTCATCGTATGCATTATTTCATCTACAGCAGCCTCGTCCTCCTTGGTCGGCTGACTGAAAAAACCTATGCTGCTGCCTCTGCCTAATAAAATCATATCCTCAACAGTATAGGAACAAATTGCCGACTTTGCCTGAGGAACATATGAAATTTTTTTCCATAGCTCTCTTGACGGTATTTTCAAAATATCCTGACCGTTTAATGTGCTTTTTCCGTTTGTTAAGCGGAGAAAGCCCATAATACATTTAAGAAGTGTAGTTTTTCCGGCTCCGTTCGGACCGAGGATTGCAAGAAGGTCGCCGGTATCTATTGAAAAATTAATGTTATCAAAGATTGTTTTGTCTTTGCTGTAGCCAAAGCGGCCATTTTCAACTGCCAGTTTCATATTTGCCACCCCCTGCTTTTTCTCATAAGGTAGATAAAGAATGGTGCACCGATAATTGCGGTCAGGACCGATACAGGAATTTCTGCGGCTGTAAGACTTCGTGCAGCGGTATCAACAATCACCATAAATGCGGCACCGATGCTTATTGATGCCGGTAAAAGCACCTTATGGTTACTTCCAAGCTTCATACGGCAGATGTGCGGAACTAAAAGCCCGACCCAGCCTACCTGACCGCACATTGATACGCAAGAAGCTGTAATTACAGTTGCACAGAGAACTGTTATGGTTCGTAAAAGCTTAATATTTGTGCCGGAGGAACGTGCCTCATCGTCAGATAATGGAAGAATGTTCATTCTCCAGCGTAGAACATACAAAACTAAAATTCCGGCTATTATAAGGGGGGCACCGAGTGCGAGGGATTTATAGCCTGCACCGTTTAAGCTGCCCATCAGCCAATACGTGATTGCAGGAAGCTGTGTGTCGCTGTCAGCTGCAAACTTTACGAGAGATACTAACCCGGAAAAGAGGGAGCTTATCATAATTCCTGCAAGTACGGCTGTACCGGGGGAGTTTTGCCTGCCCATTCCCGCAAGTGAAGTCAGGATAACCGCTAATAGACCAAACAGGAGGGCAGTTGTTTGTATTCCTATAAGGCCAAAGCCAAAAAGAATTCCAAGTGCCGCACCAAGACTTGCTCCGCTCGCAACACCAAGGGTGTCAGGCGTGGCAAGTGGGTTTGAAAAAAGGCTTTGAAAGGAAATGCCTGCAACAGACAGACCACTGCCGACAAGCATTGCCAGCAGAATTCTTGGCAGGCGGATTGTAGTTACCACGGTTTGTATCTGTGCACTTACTTCAAAGCTGCAGCCAAAAAGCGAGGCAATACTTTTAGAGACGTCCTGCACAGGAATAATCATTCTGCCGACAGAAAGTGCAAAAATTGCACATATAATGGGAATAAGAATAAGTAAAATATGTTCAAGCGGAGAAAACCGAGCTGACGTTTTAATTTTTTTTCTCATATCAATCACCTTTAATCTAAAAAACTGCACCCAAAAAGATGCAGCCAAAAAACAATATTGGTCACATCTTTCACCTCAAAACAAATTTCGATGTCAGAATGTTTTTACAGTATTATTATATACTATAAACAGGTGTTAGTCAACAAAAATAAAATATTTAAAAAAAGTATAAAACGGCGAAAAATATATAAAATAATAGATATAATAAGTAAATAAGAGCTAAATTAAAATAACAGTCGAATTTAAGGGTTGAGATTAGAAGGGGATTTATGCTATTATATACAAGTCGCTGACAGTACTACGTAGCGATACCGAGAGATCGGGATGTAGCGCAGTTTGGTAGCGCATCTGGTTTGGGACCAGAGGGCCGCAGGTTCGAATCCTGTCATCCCGACCAGAACATTTTTTTAAAATGGGAGTATAGCTCAGCTGGGAGAGCGTCTGCCTTACAAGCAGGATGTCACAGGTTCGAGCCCTGTTACTCCCACCATACGCTGGTGTAGCTCAATTGGTAGAGCAGCTGATTTGTAATCAGCAGGTCGCGGGTTCGAGTCCCATCACCAGCTCCAACAAACAGGGTAAGCTTATTGCTTACCCTTATATATGGGAGAGTTCCCGAGTGGCCAAAGGGGGCAGACTGTAAATCTGTTGCTTTCAGCTTCGATGGTTCGAATCCATCCTCTCCCACCAGTAAATCCTCGTACATTGTATGGGGATTTTTACTTTATCTATTTATTCTTTATTAATTTTCAAAGAAATTTGTCTTGTACCAAAAAAGAACCGGCGAACCGGTTCTTTTTAAATGATTATAATTAGTTAAGTTCAGCAAAGTACTTAATTGTTCTAACCATCTGGCTTGTGTATGAGTTTTCGTTATCATACCAAGAAACAACCTGTACTTCATAAAGATCATCAGCAACCTTTGAAACCATTGTCTGAGTAGCATCAAAGAGTGAGCCGTATCTCATACCGATAACGTCTGAAGAAACGATCTGATCCTCGTTGTAGCCGAAGCTTTCTGAAGCTGCTGCCTTCATAGCTGCGTTGATTCCGTCAACAGTAACATCTGTGCCCTTAACAACAGCTGTAAGGATAGTTGTTGAACCTGTTGGAACAGGAACTCTCTGAGCTGAACCGATGAGCTTGCCGTTAAGCTCAGGAATTACAAGACCGATAGCCTTTGCAGCACCTGTTGAGTTAGGAACGATGTTTGCAGCACCGGCTCTTGCTCTTCTTAAGTCACCCTTTCTGTGTGGGCCGTCAAGAATCATCTGGTCGCCTGTGTATGCGTGAATTGTTGACATAATACCTGACTGGATTGGTGCATAGTCGTTAAGTGCTTTAGCCATAGGAGCCAAGCAGTTTGTTGTACAGGAAGCTGCTGAAATGATTGTATCTTCAGCTGTTAATGTATCTTCGTTTACGCTGAATACAACTGTAGGAAGGTCATTGCCTGCCGGAGCTGAAATAACAACCTTCTTAGCACCTGCATCAATGTGAGCTTGTGATTTAGCCTTTGAGCAGTAGAAACCTGTGCACTCAAGTACTACGTCAACGCCGATTTCGCCCCAAGGAAGGTCTTTAGCATCCTTTTCAGCATAGATTGTGATTTTCTTACCGTCAACTGTGATTGAACCTTCGCCGGCTTCAACTGTGTGTAAGCCTTCGCCGATTGTACCACAGTAGCCACCCTGAGCTGTGTCATACTTTAAGAGATTTGCGAGCATTTTAGGATCTGTTAAATCGTTGATAGCAACAATTTCATAACCCTCTGCACCGAACATCTGTCTGAAAGCCAGACGGCCGATACGTCCAAAACCGTTAATTGCAACTTTAACTGCCATGTTAAAATTCCTCCAATATAATTATTTTTTTAAACAAGTGAAAAATTCCATTCCTTGCTTATCATACTATATTTTACACTAAAAATGCAAAATATACAAGCCCTATTCTGTTATTTTTTTATCATTTTTTTGTTTTTTGCAAATTTTGCATAAAAATGTATACAAATGTGACAACAAATTATAGATTTGTGATATAGATAACTGCTTAATCCTTTTCGACCATGCTTTCAAAAATCTCGCAGAGTGCGGGATTTTTCTTTTTCATCGAAACGACTCTGCCGTTTTCACTTAAAAAGCAATGTGAGCTTTCGCCTGTTGCCAAAAGGTCGCCCGTTTCGGGGTTGGTAACTGTGTAGAAAAAGCTGTGCTTGACGTTACCGAACTCCTTTAAGTGAAGTGTTACCTTAACCGTCTGACCAAATTCCGCCGAGTGCTTGTACTGACAGGAAACTGACAGCACAGGGCATATAAATCCGGCATCCTCGATGGATTTATACGGATAGCCGATGCTGTCCATCATTTCGAGGCGTGCCTCTTCAAACCAGCGTATGTAATTTGAGTGATGAACAACACCCATTTTATCGGTTTCATAGTATTGAACCTTTCGTAAATATTCGTACATTAAAATTAACTCCTTCGCAAATTCCCCTATGCTAATTATACCACTTTGCATCAAAAAATCAAGATATTTGACTAATTTGTGTCAATATATTATAATGAGAAGAAATCAGAGTTTTTTTGAGGTAGATTATGATTAAGTTATATGATGAAAACAGTTATTTATCGGAATTTAAGGCAACAGTTACAGGCTGCGAGCCCTGTAGGGACGGCTTCAGAATTACGCTTGACCAGACTGCATTTTTCCCTACAGCCGGAGGTCAGGACAGCGACACAGGTACGATTGACGGCGAGCCTGTAATAAATGTGGAGATCGAGAATGATATTATTTATCACACAGTTAAAAAGCCGCTTGCAATTGGTGCTGCTGTGAAAGGCAAAATTGACTGGAAGGTACGTTTTCGAAAAATGCAGCATCATTCCGCCGAGCATATTGTGTCGGGGCTTGCGCATACACTTCTCGGAGCTGAAAATGTGGGCTTTCATTTGAGTGACAAGGAGGTTACAATTGATTATGACAGAGTGCTTTCGGCTGAAGAAATCCTGATGCTTGAACGGGCTGCAAATGAGGCTGTGCAGAAGAATATAGAGATAACTGCAGTTTATCCGACCGACGAGGAGCTTGAGAAAATCAATTACCGCAGTAAGCTTGAGCTTACGGAAAATATACGCATTGTTACAATTGACGGAGTTGACGTGTGTGCATGCTGTGCACCGCATGTAAAAAGCACAGGTGAAATCGGGGTTATTAAGCTAAAGGATGTTATGCACCACAGAGGCGGTGTGCGGATGAGAATGATTTGCGGAAATGACGCACTTTTTGATTATGAAAATAAGTATGAAAATGCATTAAGAATTTCCAATCTTTTGTCGAGTAAGCAGGAGGAAATCGCAGATAGCGTGGAAAGGATTATTTCCGAGTTTGCAGAACAAAAACAAAAAAATGCACAGCTCATAAAGCAGCTGATGGTCTTAAAGGCAGAAAAAATCCCTGATAGCGACCAAAGTGTTTGTATTTTTGAGGACGATATTGATGCCGATGGTATGCGAATTCTTGCAAATGAAGGCAAGGCGAAGTGCAAAACAATCGCTGTACTTTGCGGAAATGACAAAGCAGGCTACAGCTATGTTATTGCATCGAAAAAGGAAAATCTTCGGGAAAAGGCAAGGGATATCAATTCCGCACTTGGTGGCAGAGGCGGCGGAAGAGAGGATATGATACAAGGCTTTTTCGGAAGTACGAGGGAAGAAATTGAAAGATATTTTATGAATTAAAACAGGGCGGAATTATCCGCCCTTTGATTTTATTTTGCCGCGTAAACTATCCGCATATCGTCTTTTTTTGGTTTATCAAAGGACAGCGGTGAAAATGCGTCAACACTTTTAAAGCCGGCACTCAAGAAGATTTTTCGTATTTCCTCTTCCGAATACGCGTGCTGCAGATGCCGTTCGCCGAACCGGTCGTAGCCATACTTTGTCTTAAC
>JAZNIV010000084.1:0-15648 GCA_045577675.1 Clostridia bacterium | reverse complement strand
CTTTGTAAAACCGCTCAAAATGAGCTTATGAATATTGTAACAATATTCTTAGGTATTTCTGTAGGTGCAACTGCTACTGCAAGTGCATTCCTTAACTGGGATACAATAAAAATCCTCGTTATGGGTATTGTAGCTTTCTCGCTCGGTACAGCAAGCGGTGTTCTTTTAGCAAAGCTAATGAATCTTTTCTCAAAGAACAAAATCAATCCCCTTATTGGTTCTGCAGGTGTTTCTGCCGTTCCAATGGCTGCCCGTGTTTCACAGTCTGTGGGTCAAAAGGAAAACTCTTCAAACTTCCTGCTTATGCATGCTATGGGACCCAATGTTGCTGGTGTTATAGGCTCTGCTATTGCCGCCGGTGTTCTTATCGCATTGTTCGGCTAAACTAAAATTTAAAAATGTATTTTCATTTGAATTTAGGAGATAAAAATGGAAAATAAAAAACTTTTTATAACTGATACTATTCTCCGTGACGCTCATCAGTCACAGGCTGCTACCAGAATGAGAATAGAGGATATGATTCCCGCACTCGAAAGACTTGACAAAATCGGTTATTGGTCGGTTGAGTGTTGGGGTGGCGCTACATTTGATTCCTGTATGCGCTTTTTGAACGAAGACCCTTGGGAGCGACTTCGCACCATAAAGAAGCATATGCCCAACACCAAATTACAGATGCTTCTCCGTGGTCAGAACCTTTTAGGCTACAAGCATTATGCTGACGATGTAGTTGAGGCCTTCGTTGCAAAGTCTATCGAAAACGGTATTGATGTTATCCGTATTTTTGATGCTTTAAACGATGTTCGTAACATTGAACAGGCAATTAAGGCCACAAAGAAATACGGCGGTATTTGTGAAGCAGCACTCAGCTATACCGAAAGTCCCGTTCACAACGAAGAATATTTTGTTAAATTGGCAAAAGAACTCGAAAGTATGGGCGCTGACGTTATTTGTATTAAGGATATGGCAAACCTCTTGCTTCCTTATGATGCTTATTCTTTGGTTAAAAAGCTCAAGGAAAATGTTAAGGTTCCTATCCATCTTCACACCCACAACACCACAGGTACCGGTGATATGACCTATCTTATGGCAGCACAGGCAGGTGTTGACATTGTAGACTGTGCTTTATCCCCCTTTGCTAACGGTACTGCTAACCCCTCTACTGAAGCTTTAGTTGCTACAATGCAGGGTACTGAGCGTGATACAGGTCTTGACCTTAAAAAGCTTTCTGAGGCCGCCGCACATTTCCGTGGCATAGCTGATAAGATGAAGGCAGACGGTACACTTGACCCTAAGGTTTTAAATGTTGACCCTAACGCACTTTTATATCAGGTACCGGGCGGAATGCTTTCAAACCTGATTTCACAGCTAAAGCAGCAGAATGCTGAGGACAAGTACTATGAAGTGCTTGCAGAGGTTCCGAGAGTAAGAGAGGATTTTGGTTTCCCTCCGCTTGTTACACCTACAAGCCAGATTGTCGGCACTCAGGCAGTTCTAAACGTGCTTATGGGCAGATATAAAATGATTTCCAAGGAATCAAAGGGTATGCTAAGAGGTGAATACGGACAGCTTCCCGGAAAGGTAAATGAGGAAGTAAGAAAGCTTGCTATCGGCGATGAAGAGCCTATAACCTGCCGTCCGGCTGACCTTATTAAACCTGAGCTTCCGGGATATAAAGAAGAAACAAAGGATTTTGCAAAATCTGAGGAGGATGTTTTAAGCTATGCACTTTTCCCGCAGGTTGCAAAGAAATTCTTTGATATAAGAGACGGAAAAGCCGAGGCTCCGTCTGCTCCTAAGGCAGAAGCACCTGCAAACGGAGTAAGAGAAATATTTGTTCAGGACCTTTCATAAGGAGAATTAAAAATGGAAAATGTTTTTGACGTCTTAAAAGAACGTGGACTTATCGCTCAAACTACACACGAGGATGAAATCCGTGAGCTTTTGGGAAAAGAAAAGGTAACATTTTATATAGGCTTTGACCCGACTGCCGACAGTCTGCACGTAGGACACTTTTTGCAGATGGTAGTTATGAAGCATATGCAGGACCACGGTCACAGACCGATTGCCTTAATCGGCGGCGGTACTGCTCATATAGGTGATCCTTCAGGAAGAACCGATATGCGTCAGATGATGACAAAGGAAATTATTGACCATAACAGCGAATGCTTTAAAAAACAGCTTTCCTGCCTTGTGGATTTTTCTGATGATAAGGCTTTAATGGTGAATAATGCAGATTGGCTTTTAGATTTAAACTATGTAGAGTTCTTGCGTGACATCGGTGCGTGCTTCTCGGTAAACAAGATGCTTACGGCTGAATGCTTTAAGCAAAGGCTTGAAAAAGGTCTTTCATTCTTAGAGTTTAACTATATGCTTATGCAGAGCTATGACTTCTTAATGCTAAACAGAAAATATGACTGCAAAATTGAGCTTGGCGGTGATGACCAGTGGTCAAACATTCTTGGCGGAATTGAGCTTTGCCGTCGTAAGGACCAGAAGCAGACATACGGAATGACATTCACTCTTCTAACCACATCAGAGGGTAAGAAGATGGGCAAAACCGCAAAGGGTGCGTTGTGGCTTGATCCTGAAAAGTGCAAGCCTTATGACTTCTATCAGTATTGGGTAAACGTTTCCGATGCGGATGTGATTAAATGCTTAAAGCTCGTCACCTTTGTTCCTATGGATGAAATCCGCGAGATGGAAAAATGGGAAGGTGCAGAGCTTAATAAGGCTAAAAAACGCTTAGCATATGAGGTTACAAAGCTTGTTCACGGCGAAGAAACTGCAAAACAGGTACAGGCTGCTGCCGAGGCTGTTTTTGCAGGCGGCGGTGTGAGCGACGATATGCCGACATCTGTAGTTGATTCAATTGACGGTAAGGGAGTTTTGGACCTGCTATGTGAAATTAAGCTGATTCCGTCAAAGGCTGAGGGCAGACGTCTGGTTCAGCAGGGCGGACTTACAATCAATGACGAAAAGGTTACAGATGTAGGTCTTGTTCTTGATTCAGGCTTTATCGGCGAAAAAGGAATGATTATCCGTAAGGGTAAGAAGGTATTCCACAGAGTTGTATTGAAATAATTAAAATACGCATAAAAAATCCGAACCGACTGGTTCGGATTTTTTAGTTATCCTCTACTCTTGCACCTAAAATATGCAGGCAACGTATTTGGCTAAAATTATAGGTATTTAAGTTTCGCTGGAATGCATCATTATTATGTGCACAGATATAATAATTCTTTCTTCCTCTTATATATCTTATCATAGTCAGCACAAGGGTGTGATAAAATTCACCTCGGCTGTTACCAAGCTGAATTATATCTCCTGGCATAAGCTCATCAAGAGGGACATCAGCGGCATATGGTCCTACTCCTTCGTTTGTGGTCATAAAGTTATAGAAATATTCTACACCTGACCAGGATGGAGATTTATTACTGCCGGAAATATAGTACCAACCGTATGTGGGTGTGTAGTTCATAACGTTGCATCCGGCATAGACCGACTGAGATGCAAAGGATGTGCAGTCACCGCCTACGTCTGCATAGTCATAGTATGCAGGGTTTCGGGCAAGTGCCCACCTTAATGCATACTGCACTGCAGCAGTTCTGTCATATTCTATTTCACGCATAGCAATTTCCTTTCAAATTTTATTCTACCTGAATATACTATGCTGATATGTATAAAATGATGATTAATATGCCGGCGGAAGATTCCATTTAAAATAGGTTGCAAGCATCCTTAAAAGAAAGGTTATTCCGGCACTTATAAATACCGACAGGGTATAATCAAATCTGTTTATATACATTATGTAAAATACAGCACTGCCGCATATCGCTGCAAGGGCATAAATATGCTTACGCAGAACCGACGGGATTTCCTTGACCATAATATCTCTTATAAAACCACCGCCGATGCCTGTTACAGAACCTATAAAAACAGATAAAAATGCATTTTGGGAAAACCCGTAATCTATTGCAGCCTGCGTTCCTATTACTACAAACACACCAAGCCCCAGTGCATCAAAAATATTATTGGTGCTGTCAATCAGGCGGGATTTTGAGCGGTAAAAATCGCTAAAAATAAATGCAATAAGAAAAACAGCCAAAGCTGTACCTGCAGCAATCAGTACATAGGAGCAATCAATAAATGCGACAGGAGGCTGTATTCCGAGCAATATATCACGCGTTATTCCACCACCTGTCGCAGTGACAACGGCAAGCACTACCGCACCAAACGGGTCGGTGCGTTTTTTTATTGCGACCATCGCTCCTGAAACCGCAAATGCAATAATTCCTATTACGGAGATTATGTCCATTACAAGCTCTGTATACAAATAAATTCCTCCCTTTTAAAGCTGATATATTAAATAATATTAGCATACAGCCTGACCTTAGTCAACAATTTTTGGATAATGTATTTATGGAAATATATGGACTTAAAATGAGATAATTATTTGAGTGAAAATTTGTCAAAAAAAGAGAAAAACACTATTTTTATGTTGACATAAAATGCGATATGTGGTATTATCAAAGTGGTTTATGTTTAAGAAATATATGTGTCAGAAATATTACTACATTATGGTTAACGGGGTGATTCCTATTAAGGCATTAGAAGAAAAAATATTAAAGGAAGGTGCCGTCCTTCCGGGTAATATACTAAAAGTTGGAAATTTTTTAAACCATCAGATTGATACAGCATTTTTAAAGGAAATAGGCGATGAAATTGCCAGACTTTACAAGGATACCGGAGTGAACAAAATACTGACTATCGAGGCTTCGGGAATTGCAATTGCGGTTGCGGCAGGCTTTTCTATGAATGTGCCTGTTGTGTTTGCAAAAAAACATAAGTCCAGCAATGTTGAGGGTGATGTGTATTCGTCAAGTGTCGAATCCTTTACCCATAAGACAATATATAATATTGTGGTAAGCAAAGACTATATAGGAAAGGACGACAGAGTTCTGATTGTAGACGATTTTCTTGCTAACGGAAATGCATTAATTGGTCTTACCGAGCTTGTTTCAAATGCCGGTGCGACAGTTGTCGGTGCTGCGATAGCTATTGAAAAAGGCTTCCAAAGAGGGGGCGACGAGCTTAGGAATAGAGGTATGCGTGTTGAATCTCTTGCCATTGTTGAAAGAATGACAGAGAATTCACTGGAATTCAGACCGCAGTAAAATTTGATGTAAATAAAATTTACATAAATAAAAAATTGCCCAAAAAGGCAGGAGGTATTCAGAATGAAAAAAATCATATCATTGTTAATGGTAATGGCTCTGGCTGCTATGTCATGCTTTGCGTTGACAGGTTGCGGCGGAAACGAAACAACAGCAGACGAAATCAAAGTAGGATTTATTTTCCTGCATGATGAAAACTCAACCTATGACAAGAACTTTATTGATGCTGCTACAGCTGCAAAGGAAGCTCTTGGTCTTACAGACGAGCAGGTAATGTTTAAAACAAACATTCCGGAAACATCAGATTGTTATGAAGCAGCTGCTGACCTTGTGGATGAGGGCTGTGACCTTATCTTTGCAGACAGCTTCGGTCATGAGGACTTTATCATTCAGGCAGCAAAAGAATTCCCTGAGGTTACTTTCTGCCATGCTACAGGAACTAAGGCTCACACAGAGGGTCTTGATAACTTCTATAATGCTTTCGCATCAATCTACGAAGGACGTTACCTTGTAGGTTATGCAGCAGGTATGAAGCTTAACGAAATGATTGAGGACGGCAAGATTACAGCTGACCAGGCTAAAATGGGTTATGTAGGTGCATATCCATATGCTGAAGTTAAGTCAGGCTATACATCATTCTATCTTGGTGCAAAGGCAGCTTGCCCGACAGTTAAGATGGACGTTAAGTTCACAAACTCATGGTTTGATATTGCAGCTGAAAAGGAAACAGCGAATGCACTTATCGCTGACGGCTGCGTGCTAATCAGCCAACATGCTGACTCTGAGGGTGCGCCAAAGGCTTGTGAAGAAGCAGGTGTTCCGAACGTTGCATATAACTTAGATACACGTGAGTGGGGTCCAAACACTGCCTTAATTTCTTCAAAGATTAACTGGCAGCCGTATTTTGAACACATCATCAACGCTGTTAAGGACGGCACAGAAATTGAACAGGACTTCTGTAAGGGTCTTGAGGATGGCGTAGTTCAGACACTTGGCCTAAATGAAAAGGTTGCAGCAGAAGGTACTAAAGAAAAGCTTGAAGAAATCAAGGACAAGCTCGTAAAGGGCGAAATCAAGGTGTTTGACACAGCTACATTTACTGTAGACGGCAAAGCTCTTGAGTCATACATGGCTGACGTTGATTCAGATGCAGCATTCACACCGGATACAGAGGTTGTATCAGACGGTTACTTCCACGAATCAGAAAAGCGTTCAGCTCCTTACTTTGATGTAGATATTGATGGTATTACTTTGAAATAAGCAGTTGCTGATACCTCAGGCGGGCACGAAATGTGCCCGTCCGGGGTTATTTTCATTTTGAAAAAAAAGTATAATGTGCATTTTTTTGAGAGTGAAAAAAGCAAGCTAACAATTGGGAGGGATAATGTGAAAGCAGCAATCGAACTTAAAAATATTACAAAAACATTTGGAAGCATATATGCAAATAAGGATGTTTCTCTTACTGTAAATAAAGGTGAAATTCTGTCTGTTTTGGGAGAGAACGGAAGCGGAAAAACTACCCTTATGAATATGATTTCGGGTATTTATTTTCCCGACGAAGGTCAGATTTTTATTGACGGTGAGGAGGTTGTAATCCGTTCTCCTAAGGACGCATTTCAATATAAAATCGGTATGATTCATCAGCACTTTAAGCTGGTTGATGTTTTTACTGCGGCGGAAAATATTATTCTTGGCTTAGAGGACGAAAAGAAATTCGATTTAAAAACGGCAGTAAAAAAGGTTAAGGAAATAGGCGAAAAATACGGCTTTGCAATTGACCCTGATAAGAAGGTTTATGAAATGTCGGTATCGGAAAAGCAGACGGTTGAAATTATACGTGTGCTTTATCGTGGTGCGGATATCCTTATACTTGATGAGCCTACAGCTGTTCTTACTCCGCAGGAGGCACAAAAGCTTTTTGCGGTTTTAAGAAGAATGCGTGACGACGGCAAGGCAATTGTTATTATCACTCATAAGCTCCATGAGGTTTTATCTCTTTCCGACCGTGTTTCGGTTCTTAGAAAGGGCGAATATGCAGGAACTGTAATGACCTCTGAAACAAACGAAAATCAGCTGACAGAAATGATGGTTGGAAAAAAGGTTACTTTAAATATCGAGCGTGACGAGCCTCAGGATTGTGCGGACAGATTAATTGTAAACAATATTAACTGCATAAATCGTGAAGGCGTAACACTATTAAACAATATTTCCTTTACAGCACGAAGCGGTGAAATTTTAGGTATTGCCGGTATTGCAGGAAGCGGGCAAAGGGAGCTTTTAGAGTCAATCGCAGGCCTTCAGCATCTTGAGAACGGAAGTATTATCTATATAAATCCCAAAAACGGCGAGGAAGAAAATCTTCGTGACAAAACTCCTATGGAAATACGTGATATGGGTGTAAGATTATCCTTTGTCCCGGAGGACAGGCTCGGAATGGGACTTGTGGGCAATATGGATATAGTTGACAATATGATGCTCAGAAGCTATAGAAAGGGAAAGTCTGTTTTTCTTGAAAGAAAAGGCCCGAGAGCGCTTGCTGATGAAATTATAGAGCAGCTTGGGGTTGTTACACCAAGTGCCAATACTCCGGTAAGACGTCTTTCCGGCGGTAACGTGCAAAAGGTGCTTGTGGGACGTGAAATTGCGTCGGCACCTACGGTGCTTATGGCTGCATATCCTGTAAGAGGGCTTGACATTGGTGCGTCATACACAATATATAACCTGCTCAACGAACAGAAAAGAAAGGGTACAGCAGTAATATTTGTAGGAGAGGACCTCGATGTTCTTTTAGAGCTTTGTGACAGAATCATGGTGTTGTGCGGCGGCAAGGTCAGCGGAATTGTAGACGCAAGAAAGGCAACTAAAGAGGAAATCGGACTGTTGATGACAAAATTCGGGGAGGTGACCGATGATGCAGAATAACGAAAAGCATTTACATGAGCCTTTAATGCAAATCAGAAAACGCGGCAAGGAGGCAATGCCGTGGTACAAAGCATGGGGAGTGCGTGCGTTGGCAATTGTTCTTGCACTCTTATTATGTGCTGTGGTTATCGTTCTTCTTACCGGATATAACCCGATACGAGTTTACTCGGAAATGATAAACGGAACCTTTGGCTCAACAAGAAAGATATGGAACACTCTTCAAAAGCTATCTATGCTTTTATGTGTATCCCTTGCGGTAACACCGGCATTTAAAATGAAATTCTGGAACATCGGTGCAGAAGGACAAACTCTTGTCGGCGGACTTGCTGCAGCTGCGGCTATGATATATTTCGGCGACAGCGTTCCTGCAGGAATTCTTCTTCCGGTTATGGCAATTGTATGTATGCTTATCGGTATGCTTTGGGGAATTATTCCGGCATACTTTAAGGCTAAGTTTAATACAAACGAAACCTTGTTTACTCTTATGATGAACTACGTTGCAATGCAGATTGTTTCCTTCTGCATTGTATTCTGGGAAAACCCAAAGGATTCAAATACAGTGGGAGTTATAAACCGTGCAACACAGGGCGGCTGGCTTCCGGAGCTTTTTGGGCAGAAATACCTATTAAATATTATTATTGTGGCAGTTCTGACTATTGCTATGTATATATATCTTCGCTACAGTAAGCACGGCTATGAAATTTCAGTAGTCGGCGAATCTGAAAATACAGCACGTTATGTGGGAATAAACGTAAAGAAGGTAATATTAAGAACTATGGCTCTTTCGGGTGCCCTTTGCGGTATTGCAGGCTTTTTGCTTGTGAGCGGAACAGACCATACCATAAACACGGGAACGGTCGGCGGACTTGGTTTTACAGCGATTATGGTGTCCTGGCTTGCTAAATTTAATCCTATTTTTATGGCACTTACATCATTCTTAATTGTATTTTTAGAACGTGGCGCAAGTGAAATTGCAACGGCATTTCAGCTGAACGAAAGTGTGGCAGATATTCTTACGGGAATTATTTTGTTCTTTATTATCGGAAGTGAGTTTTTCGTTCAATATAAAGTACATTTCCGCACAAAGCATAAGGAGGAACGGGTATGATAGCGACAATTATAAGTAAATCAATTATACAGGGAATACCGCTTCTTTTTGGCTCGACAGGTGAAATTATTACTGAAAAATCCGGAAACTTAAACTTAGGTATTCCGGGAATTATGTATATGGGTGGTAGCTGCGGTGTAATTGGAGCGTACCTTTACGAGCAGGCGGTGGATGTGCCACAGGCATTCTGGTGCATATTAATTCCGCTCCTTGCGTCTTTGATAGGCTCTACCTTAGCAGCACTTATCTACAGCTTTCTGACTATAACACTTCGTGCAAATCAAAACGTAACAGGACTTGCACTTACAACCTTTGGTGTAGGCTTTGGTGACTTCTTCGGTGGCTCTATGACTAAAATTTTTGCCGATGGCGGAAATCTCTCGGTTAAAACAACGGCCGATTATTTCAAGACAGCCCTGCCCTTTGCGGATAACCTCGGCTGGTTCGGAGAAATATTTTTGTCGCATGGATTTTTGGCATATGCTGCTGTTATAATTGCACTGCTTGCATCGTGGGTTTTAAATAAAACACGTATAGGACTTCATCTTCGGGCAGTAGGCGAAAATCCTGCAACAGCAGACGCAGCAGGTATAAATGTAACAAAATATAAGTATCTTGCAACCTGTATCGGAGGTGCAATTGCAGGGCTTGGAGGACTTTACTTCATTATGGACTACACAGGCGGTTCATGGACAAGCGGCGGCTTTGGTGACAGAGGCTGGCTTGCCATTGCTCTTGTAATTTTTGCCTTGTGGAAACCGAAGGTGGGGATTTTAGGTTCCTTTGTATTCGGCGGGCTTTATATTGCATATTCATATATATCGGGGTTGTCACGAAGCGCTCTTGCGATTTTTAATATGCTTCCGTATGTTGTAACTATTGTAGTTTTGATAATTACAAGCGTCAGGAGTAAAAAGGAAAATCTTCCGCCGCAAAGTCTCGGACTGGCGTATTTCCGCGAGGAAAGATAGTTATTGACTTTGTGCTTCGGCTGTGCTAATATACTAAAGGCAGCTAAAATAAAGGAGAGTTTAATGAAAAAGAATGTACTGATTATTGGTGCAGGCCCTGCGGGGATTTTTACTGCAATTGAAATGATTCGTAAGGGCAGTAAAAAAAGCATAGTGATAGTGGAAAAGGGACAGAGTATTGAAAAACGTCACTGCCCTAAGGCTAAGACACAAAAATGTGTAGGCTGTAAACCTTACTGCCACATCACAACGGGCTTTTCCGGTGCCGGAGCATTTTCGGACGGAAAGCTGTCCCTGTCATCAGACGTGGGCGGAAACCTGCCTATGTTAATTGGTGATGAGCTTGCACAGGAAACTATTAATTATACAGATAAGATTTATCTTGAATTTGGTGCTGATACTCATGTTGAAGGGGTAAGCAACGACGAAGAGGTAAAGGAAATAAGAAAAAATGCAATTCAGGCAGGTTTAAAGCTGGTGGATTGCCCTATAAGACACTTAGGAACTGAAAAAGCACAGGATATATACCTTGCGATTGAGAAATATCTGCAGGAAAACGGTGTTGAAATACTGTTTGGATATGAGTGTAAAAACCTCATTTTAGAAGGCGATGTATGTAGGGGTGCATATGTTTCAGACGGTAAAACCGACAGCGAAATTTATGCGGATTCAACAATTGTGGCAACAGGCAGACGTGGTGCTGAATGGCTTGAACACATCTGTGCCGAGCATAATATTGCCCATGAACCGGGGACTGTTGACATCGGTGTTCGCGTTGAGGTCAGAAACGAGGTAATGGAAAAGGTTAATAAGGTGCTGTATGAGTCAAAGCTTATCGGCTGGCCCGAACCTTTTAAAAACAAGGTCAGAACCTTCTGCCAGAACCCGGGCGGATTTGTGAGTCAGGAAAATTATGATAATGACTTAGCTGTTGTAAACGGTCATTCATATAAGGAGAAGAAATCAAATAACACAAATGTTGCGATTTTGTGTTCACACAATTTCTCTACTCCGTTTAATCAGCCGATTGCATATGCACAAAAGGTCGGTGAGCTTACAAATATGCTGGCAAACGGACAGATTCTTGTTCAGCGATTCGGTGATATTTTAGACGGTAAACGCACCTGGCCGAAGGAGCTTGCACAAAGTAACGTAAGGCCGACACTGCCTGACGCTGTTGCAGGAGATATTACCGCTGCAATGCCGTACCGTGCAATGATTAACATTATTAATTTTATAAAGGCGGTTGACCACGTTGTTCCGGGATTTGCATCCTATGAAACACTTTTATACTCGCCGGAGCTAAAATTTTACTCTAATCGGGTTAAAATGGATACCGATTTTAATACGAGCATCAAGGGCCTTCATTGTCTGGGTGATTCAAGCGGATGGACAAGAGGACTTATGATGGCATCGGTAATGGGAGTTTTGATGGGAAGAAAATTAACCGAAGAATAAACAGCCCGAAAAAAAATATTGCTGTAGTATTTGTGATATTTGTATAAAATAGCTACCCGATATTAAAAATACTATTGAAAGTTTAAGAAAAAAATATTATAATTATATTGTTTTTTTAAAGCACCAAAATCTATAAAGTTGGAAGGGATTCAAAGTGACAAACAAAGAAAGAAAAGTAGGTACAATATCAAGAGGTATCAGATGCCCTATAATTCGTCAGGGGGACGACCTTGCTTCAATCGTTGTAGACAGTGTTATTGAAGCTGCAGAGTGCGAAGGCTTTGAGCTTCGTGACAGAGACGTTATTTCTGTTACAGAGTCTGTTGTGGCAAGATCTCAGGGAAACTATGCATCTGTTGACGATATTGCCAGTGATGTTAAGGCTAAGCTTGGAAGCGATACAATCGGTGTTATTTTCCCGATTTTTTCACGTAACCGTTTTGCTATTTGTTTAAGAGGTATTGCAAAAGCTGCAAAGAAAATTGTTCTGATGCTAAACTATCCGTCTGATGAGGTTGGTAATACACTTGTCAGCATGGACGACATTGATGCATCGGGTGTAAATCCGTATTCAGATGTTTTGTCGCTTGAAAAATATCGCAGCCTGTTCGGTGAAAATACAGTTCTTGAGTTTACCGGTGTTGATTATGTAAGATATTACGGCGATTTGATTCGTGAATGTGGAGCAGAGGTTGAAATTATCTTTGCAAATCAGGCAAAGGCTATACTCGATTATGCTGACCATATTATAAACTGTGATATTCATACACGTGCACGTACAAAACGTATTTTGCTTTCAGCGGGTGCAAAAGTTGTTTGCGGTCTTGACGATATAATGACAGCTTCTGTTGATGGTAGCGGATACAATGAAAAATACGGACTTTTAGGCTCAAATAAGGCAACTGAGGACACAGTTAAGCTGTTCCCTAAGGAGTGTCAGAGTCTTGTTCTTGACATTCAGAAAAAGGTTCTTGACAGAACAGGAAAGCACGTTGAGGTTATGGTATACGGTGACGGTGCTTTTAAGGACCCTAAGGGTAAGATTTGGGAGCTTGCAGACCCGGTTGTATCTCCGGCATTCACAGACGGACTTATCGGTACACCAAATGAGCTGAAGCTTAAATATCTTGCTGATAACGACTTTAAGGACTTATCGGGCGAGGCTTTAAAGGAAGCAATTTCCAAGAGCATTAAAGAGAAAAATGATAATCTTGTAGGTAATATGGCGGCTCAGGGTACAACACCGCGTCAGCTTACCGACCTTATCGGTTCGCTTTGTGACCTTACAAGCGGCTCGGGTGATAAGGGTACACCGGTTATTTTAGTGCAGGGTTATTTCGATAACTATACAAACTGATAATTTTAAAAGACCTGATGCTTTCAGGTCTTTTTGTGTGCGTAAAGAGTGTGTTAATAATACGATGTGTCTATTGACTAAATTGCTATAACGTGGTATTATATTAATATACAAAAACAGCCTTTTGAAAGGGGTTAATTAAATGAAAAAAGTAATGCTTGTGTTTGGTACACGTCCTGAGGCGATTAAGATGTGTCCGCTTGTAAACGAGCTAAAAAGCAGAGAAAATATAGAAACTATTGTCTGTGTAACAGGTCAGCACAGGCAGATGCTGGATATTGTGCTTGAGGCATTTTCAGTAACTCCTGATTACGACCTTTCAATTATGAAGGACAAGCAGACTTTGTTTGATATAACAACAAATATTTTAAACAGAATTAAAGAGGTACTGGAAAAGGAAAAGCCAGATGTGGTTTTAGTTCACGGCGATACCAGTACTACCTTTGTTACGGCTCTTGCCTGCTTCTATCTGCAGATTCCTGTCGGTCACGTCGAGGCAGGACTAAGAACTTACAATATCTACTCACCATACCCTGAGGAATTTAACCGTCAGGCAGTGGGTATTGTTTCGCAGTATAACTTTGCACCTACAGAGCTTTCAAAGGAAAACCTTCTTCGTGAAGGAAAAAATGCGGAAACGATTTTTGTTACCGGAAATACAGCGATTGATGCACTTAAGACAACAATTAAGAGTGACTATACCCATGAGCAGCTTGAATGGGCAAAGGATTCAAGGCTTATTATGATTACAGCACATCGGCGTGAAAATCTCGGTGAGCCGATGAAGCATATGTTCCGTGCAATTAAGCGGATTATTGACGAGCATCCTGACATTAAGGCAATATATCCTATTCATATGAATCCGGTTGTTCGTGAAACCGCCAATGAAATTCTTGGTGATTGTGACAGAATAAGAATTATTGAGCCTCTTGATGTTCTGGATTTCCATAACTTCTTGAATGCAAGCTACCTTATCTTAACAGACAGCGGTGGTATTCAGGAGGAGGCACCGTCGCTTGGAAAGCCTGTTCTTGTAATGCGTGACACAACTGAACGTCCCGAAGGAATAAAGGCAGGAACCTTAAAGCTTGTTGGAACGGAAGAGGAAACTATATATAAAGAGTTTAAAAATCTGCTTGAAAACAGGGAAGAATATGATAAGATGAGTAAGGCCTCAAATCCTTATGGTGACGGCTTTGCGTGCAAAAGAATTGCAGATATACTTGAGAAGGAATAAAACGACATTTAAAAAGGGGTAACGAAAAATGAAAAAAATTTGGCTTGTAATACCTTGCTATAACGAAGAAGAAGTATTGTCAGAGACTGCACGCAGAACCGGCGAGGTAATGAAGGATATGATGTTGCGTGGAAAAATTTGCAAAAGCAGTAAAATTGCCTTTGTTAATGACGGCTCACAAGACAGAACTCTTGAGATGATTAAAAGGCTATGCAAAGAGGATAATATTTTTGTATGCATAAATCTTTCACGCAACCGTGGACATCAAAATGCACTCTTAGCAGGGCTTATGACTGCAAAAAAGTATGCTGATGCCGTTATTTCGCTTGATGCTGATTTGCAGGACGATATAGGCGTGATTGAGAACTTTATTGATGAATTTGAAAATGGCTCGGATATTGTCTATGGTGTTCGTAACGAAAGAAAGAAGGACACATTTTTTAAGAAGCTTACGGCAGAGGCGTTTTATAAATTTATGAAGCTGATGGGCGTGGATATTGTATTTAATCACGCAGATTACAGGCTTATGAGTAAGCGTGCCCTTGACGGACTTTCTGAATTTGACGAGGTTAATACCTTTTTAAGAGGAATTGTTCCGCAAATCGGCTACCCTTCAAGTATTGTGGAGTATTCAAGAGATAAAAGATTTGCAGGAGAATCTAAATATCCGCTTAAAAAAATGCTGGCATTTGCCGCAGAGGGAATAACATCATTTAGTATTCGCCCTATTCGTATGGCATTTCTGCTTGGTTTTTTTTCATTTCTTGTTAGTATAATAATGCTTGTGTACTGCGTCATAGAGCATATTCTCGGAAATACGGTAAGCGGTTGGGCAAGCCTTGGTGTATCAATATGGGCAATTGGCGGACTCCAGATGCTTATGCTGGGAATTGTCGGCGAATATATAGGAAAAATCTATCTTGAAACAAAGCGTAGACCTAAATATATAATAGAATCAGTAATTTTAAACGAGGTAGACGATGCTAAAGAAGTATAAAGAAGTTATAATGTACCTGTTATTTGGCGGGCTTACGACGGTTATTAATATTGCTGTATATAATTTGCTTTATTACGCAGCACATATAGGAAATGTCCCCTCTAACATAATTGCGTGGATAATCTCGGTGCTGTTTGCATATGTTACCAACCGATTATGGGTTTTTGAAAGTAAAAACGGAAGTGTTATTAAGGAGGCTGCAAGCTTTTTCGGCTGCCGCAGTCTGACAGGACTTCTTGACGTTGCTGTTATGTTTTTAGCAGTTGACATTTTGAAGCTGCCTGCAGGAATTATGAAATTGGTATCGAACGTAATCGTAATAGTTTTAAATTATGTGGCAAGTAAGCTGTGGATTTTCGGTAGACAAAATTAAAAGCGGAGATGTCAACATTTTTTTGGAAAAAATGTTGACAAAAAAGGATAT
>JAZNIV010000083.1:0-6591 GCA_045577675.1 Clostridia bacterium | reverse complement strand
TATTTTGCTCTAAATAGGAAATATAGCTGTATATAACATCAAGCAATTCTTCTTTTGTAATATTCTTACAGTAACTTGTTTCTTCATAAAAGTCATCTTCAAGCCATTTATAGAGCTCATACGGCTTATTTGCAGCATTCAATCCCCATTCCCATATTTCAAGAGGACCAAATGATTTTTTGGAAATAAAAACGGTGTTTCCATCTTTATCTGGAGCGTCAGCTGGTTTACTAATAAGCCACCTATCAATAAAAATACTCATAATTATTTTTCACCCTCTTGTAAAAACTAACATGAGATTCAAGTTCAATAAATCCATTTTTACAATAAAAATTAAACGCTGGCTTGTCGCTGTCTGTTTGAAGAAATATTCCGCACAAGCCACGTTTTTGTATATCTGCTTCTATCAGATTCATAAATCGAGAACCTATCCCTTGACCTTGAATATCAGGTGAAACGCAGAATTCCTCGATATTATAATTCGTTCCTTCCCACCAATGACGTATCATGCCAATCGAAAGTGCAGTTAATTCGCCGTCAATCAGCAAACCATAATTTAGTGCATTATAGGAATGTGATATTTCCTTTATGTACTCTTTAAGCTGCTGTTCATCGCTCCAATCGTCATTCCATGGCTCTCGCCCAAAGGCTTTCTTAAACAATTCTGCCATTTGTGGTAAATATGTTTCATCAAGCAGAATAAATTGTTCTTTATTATTCATCTTTACAACTCCTATATTATGAAAAATCAAATTCATACAACTGCTGCCCAATCTGTAAAAACTTTCAAGCTATTTATCACAGATACTACGCTTTCATATATTCAAACATACGATAGAATTTCTTAGCAAAGCCGCCTGCATAAAATTTACTGAAAATAAACTTTTCGCAGCCTTTCAGCTCATTTATGTACCTTGTCGGTGTCATAGTATGTTCTTTCACGAAAACAAATTTTCCTTGCTGTAATAACTTCGGATTATCCATTCCATAAACCTTAGTTACCCCTACATCATTAATTGGGTTTTTGTACTTTGAAATTTTTGCCGCTTTTACAGTATAGCAATCCATTAAAAGTGCAAGACTTTCAAAATGATTGCTCAGTTTTGCCGTCATACGTTTCAATTCCTTGGAGGTTAAGTACATACTAATGCCCTCCATAACCACAATGGCACTCTTATTCTCCTGTATACTTTTCAGCCAGCTGCAATCTCTTGCATCTCCTGCAAGCATCTGATAATCATCGTTCTCTGAATAGTATCGTTTTCTTTCCGATATAACTTCCGGAAAATCAATATCATACCACTTGCGATTAATAGTACCTACTCTCTGAACACGGCTGTCCATTCCGCAGCCTATATGCAAAACAACAGCATCCTTTTTCTTTAACAGCTGTTGTTTTACCCAATCATCAAATACAGCAGAACGAATTCCCATATAATAGGCAAGCCACTTCGATTTTGATTTGCCTTTCAACTCAAATCCCTCTGCTTTCCAAATTTGTTCAGCCTTTTTATCTTTTAAGAATAATCCCTTTTTGCTAACGTAAGATTTTCCGTACAAAGGGATATATAATGTTTTATTTACACCATTCATACTTTCACCTTCTAAATATTTTATGAGTTCTTTACATTAATTCTTTTCTGATAAGCTCTATCATAATTGATGTATTAAGTTCAATGGCATCAGCCAAACCTGTATCATATAAAAACGAGGTTTTGCCGTCATCTATCAGAAAAGCACTATCCCCTTTATTACATCGCATATCTATAACTTTTATACTGTCCATTTTATTCTCCTAAATATTTGAATATATTTTTCCGTAAATTCTCCGTTTCTGTTGCAAATACAACAGAATAATTATAAATATTATAGTATAATAACATCAGAAAGTCAAGTGCTTTCAAATATTTATTAAGGAGTTTTATCATGATAAGAAAGATAATAAAAATAGATGATAAAAAATGCAATGGATGCGGCCTGTGTGCAGAAGCATGCCACGAAGGTGCAATTGAAATGATTGATGGGAAAGCCAAACTCACTCGTGAGGATTACTGCGACGGTCTGGGAGATTGTCTTCCTGCTTGTCCTACAAATGCCATAACATTTGAAGAACGCGAAGCACCTGCATACAACGAAGCTGCTGTTATGGCTGCAAAAAATGTCAAATCAGCCGGAATTCATCCATGTGGCTGTCCAGGAACACAATCAAAAGCTATAAAACATGAGTCAGTTTCAGTTTCTGCACCTGTCACAAGTCAGCTTTCACAATGGCCTGTACAAATTAAGCTTGTCCCAATAAATGCACCATATTTTGACAATGCAAATCTTCTTATTGCAGCGGACTGTACTGCTTATGCTTATGGAAACTTCCATAATGAATTTATCAGCAATCATATTACACTTATCGGCTGTCCTAAGCTTGATAACGAAGATTACGCAGAAAAACTGACACAAATTATAAAAAACAACAATATCAAAAGCGTAACTATTGCAAGAATGGAAGTTCCTTGCTGTGGCGGTATTGAAAATGCTGTAAAACGTGCATTACAAGAAAGTGGGAAATTTATCACCTGGAGAGTTGTTGTCATTTCTACCGACGGAAGAATTATAGATTGAATGTAATACAAAGAGTTCACCTGAATTCAATTAATCCCTGCAACAAGCAGAATTCAAGAATATATGGTCTTGAATTCACCCAAAATATATGCTATAATATATAAGATAATACAACAACCAACCGAGGTGCAGAATGAACCAACATACAAGATTTAATCTACCTATATGTCTGATAGTCGAGGAAGATGCTTTCCTTCATTCAGAAGAAATAGTAAAACGATACATTCCCGATATAATCGGACAGAAGTTCATGATTATATCAGAAGAATTTCTCATCAGCATTTACAAAGATAAAATTGACGATATAAGCAGAGATTTCAGTAATGCTGAAATATTCACAATGAAAAATGCAAGCTTTGATGAAGCTGTTTACATTGCTAAAAAAGTCTGCGTTGAAGATATTA
The DNA here is from genome assembly GCA_045577675.1 of Clostridia bacterium. Lineage (GTDB taxonomy): Bacteria > Bacillota > Clostridia > UBA1381 > UBA1381 > UBA1738. The sequence continues at coordinate 3,571 of JAZNIV010000083.1, read as the reverse complement.
AAGTAATTATTGGTATAGGTGGCGGCAGAGTTCTTGATACTGCTAAATATGCCGCACATATAAGCAAGGCAGTATATATATGTATGCCTACATCTTTAAGTAATGATTCCCTTGCATCGCCCTTTTCTGTACTTGAAACCTACGGGAAAGCACGTAAAACCTTTGAATGTAAGATTCCTACAGCGATAATTGTAGACACAAATATGATTATCAATGCTCCTGTAGATCAGACGCTTTCGGGAATTGGCGATACAATAGCCAAACATACTGCTCTTTTTGATTGGAAACTTTCAGCCTCCAGAACATCCTCACGCATCGACGATTTTGCTTATGCTTTAAGTAGAATGAGTTATGATTCCGTCTATCACTGTGATGAAAAGAATATGAAAGGCCGTGTATTTATCCGAATACTTTCAAGAGCACTTGTTATGGGTGGTCTTGCTATGGAAATTGCGGGTTCTTCAAGACCTTGCAGCGGAAGCGAGCATCTTTTTGCTCACGCCATAGAAGAGTACTATCCCGATATAAAAATAACACACGGACTTGCCGTTGCATTAGGAAGTATTCCTGCCTGTATTTTTCAGGGACAAGACGCATCAGGACTATTGAATTTCTTCCGAACATACGGTATTGCCACAAATCCACAATCATACGGCATAACTAAAGATATGTTTGCTGATATATGGGATAAGGCTCGTACTGTCAGAGCGGACAGAATAACAATACTCAACGATGTCACTCCCGATAGAATACAGCTTGATGAAATATATAACAGGATGGTGGAAGGAAAATGAAAAAAGGTTTGATATTTGATATGGACGGCACTCTCTGGGATTCCTCCGAAAATGTTGCTGCTTCATGGACCGAAAAAATCAGAGAATTGAAATACGATTTACCCGATATAACTCCAAAAGATATTATGGGTGTTATGGGGCTTACTATGGATAAAATAGCCGATATTCTTTTCAGCAGTCTTTCAAAAGATGAGCGTATGGAGCTGCTGAACCTATGCTGCGAAAATGAAAATGAATATCTCCGCAAACACGGCGGCAATCTTTATCCGGATCTTGAAAAGACTTTAATTCGCCTGAAAGAAACCTATCATCTCTATATTGTCAGTAACTGTCAGAGCGGCTATATTGAGGCATTTCTCGATTACTACGTATTTGGTAAATACTTCGATGATATTGAATGTTACGGAAATAATCTCTTGGAAAAGGGAGATAATATTGCTCTTATCGTAAAAAGAAATAATCTTGATAAAGCATGGTATATCGGAGATATTCAGGGAGATTACGACGCAACAATGAAGGCAGGTCTTGATTTTATTCACGCCGCCTACGGATTTGGTAAAATTGAGCAATCTGTTCCCGAATTGGAAAAAATCAGTGATTTGCCGGGGCTTATGGAAACACTTTCAGGAAAAAACATTTAAAAAATATATAAAAGAGCCTCGATTTTTCCGCTATAAATCGAGGTTTTTTATATATGAAGGAGTATCTGAATAAAACTCCTTCATATCATCAAGACGCAGGCAAACAAGTCGTCCCTCATGATAACCACAGCCGCAATCAATATTTGCTGCACGTTAATCTCTCCATATACTCAGTGGTTTAACATCGTGAAAATGCCACGTAGGGGGATGCCAGTCTTGAACACTAATCAGTATTATGATATAATATAACAGCAAAGAAATGTTTTCATAAAATTACAAAAACTATGTTACCTTTTTCCGATATTTGATACTAATAGATATAAGCAGTATATATATTTCAAAAATGAGGAGGTGTTTATACTACGTGAGCGGGTTTGAGGAATTATACAATTCATACTACAGTTACGTATACCACTATATATTGAAACTAACTGACTATCAGGACCATATTGCCGAAGAAGTTACTCAAGAAAGTTTTTATCAGGCTTATCTGTCATTAAAACGCTTTCGGGGTGACTGTTCTATAAAATCATGGCTGTGTCAGATAGCCAAAAATACATATTACAATTACATGAAAACTCATTCAAAAGAATCTTGTATGGAAGATGCTATTCTTAATAAACACGATAATATGAACCTTGATACAATGACAGAAAATAAACAGCTGATAATTCATATAAAAGAGATAATTTCAAATTTAGACGAAAGAAGCCAAAACGTTGTGATATACCGTCTATTTGATGAACTGCCATATAAGGAAATAGGAAAATTGACGGGTATCAGAGAAGCAACAGCCAAGGTTATATTTTCAAGGGCGAAAATTAAAATCAAACAACAGTTAAAGGAGATTTATGGTTATGAAATATAAATGTGATATGATAAAGGACTTGATGCCACTTTGTCTGGATAATGCCGCTGCCGAGTCAAGTGAAAAGACAGTGATAGAACACCTTTCAGAGTGTAAAAATTGTTCAGAATATTATAAATCACTCAGCAAAGAATTAATTCCCATAGAAGAACACAAAGATGAAAAATATATTCATTTAGCAGCTAAAATACGAAAAATAAAATTTATAACCACCACTTTAATCGGACTATTTGTCGGACTATTCTGCTTTATTTGCCTGAATTATGCAAACGGTTACCGTTTAAATTCTAAGTCCGCTGCTGATTTAAGCGGACGATTGAATGATACATCTAAAATCATCTCCTGCTATGAATGGAAAGATAATTATCATTTCTATATTTACGATAGTTACAGCTGTTTTGATGTTGTTTCAGTTGAAAAATCAATATTGGGATGGAAAAATCATGACAACTATTTAAACTGGCCTAAATGGAGTATGTATGACAAAAATATCGGTATAGAAACAGCTGGTGCATTATGTCATTTCTATTATTATGAAGGCGTACAGCTGTTCCCAGTTATTGCTTATGATGAAAATATAAAGACAGTTGAAGTAACTTGTTTCCGTCAAAAACAAACAAAAGAAGTCCAGACAGGAGAATTGCTGCTCTTTACTTTCGATGCAATCGACGGACAAACTAATACAATAAATGCTACTGCTTATGATGCAAATGGAAATAGCATCTATTATTTCGACAATAACGAAACTCTTCCCCTTTGGATAGCTTCAACTCCAAACTAATAGCTCAATATTATTAGACAAACTGAAGACTGCGAAACCGCATACGTTTCTGTTTTTATCAATAGTGAGATTCATTTTTTCTTCTGCAAATTCTCAATGTTCCGTTTACAAATGAAAAAATATGTTGATTGACTTTTCCATTTGCATGGCTTATAATAAAATTACGGTACCGAAAGATTCAAGGAGTGATATTTTATGAATACAACAAGGAGGACGGTCGGCTAATTATAGAAACGCTGGAACAGGATGAATTCTTTTTCCGTGCAAAACGCATTGAAGTTCCTACTTCAATTACAGCCTGTGAATTCTACCGTCACCTTGGCTACGATTTTAAAGACGGTATTGCTTGGTGCTATACTAAAAAAGTGGACAAAAAAAGAAGAACGATGTATAATAAAAGAAAAGGCCAGGAGGAAAAAGAAATGGCAGGAAAGAAAAGTCCACGATACAGTGAAGAATTCAAGAAAACGATCGTAAATCTGCACCA
>JAZNIV010000082.1:0-32091 GCA_045577675.1 Clostridia bacterium | reverse complement strand
TGATAAAGCAAATTTATCGGAATGTAAATAGCAAGATGAATGCACGCACTATTGACATTCCTCTTAATTTGCTTTTGAAATTAACTATGGGAGTTAAGAATAACTATATATTATTTTTTGATGTTAATGTAACATATGTTTGACAACTACAGAATGCTATAACAATACTTTTTGAAAAAATTATTGACATCTTAAAAATTTTATGTTATAGTTTAAAATTGAACCCTTATCTGGGATAGCTATGCCCTTTTTTGGTATTTATGCGTGATTTTGGGCACAATATCTGGGGTTTTTGGGCTTCCCGATAAGCAGAGTCGAAACAGTTATCACTTATTAGTTTGATGTTGCGGATTATTCTTTGAAGCAATATTTCATCTTGGGGAATACGGAGGGGATATTTAGTTGGATTATCTACCTCGTAATCGTATTTGTTTGACTTCCGACAATAAAAAAATGAGGTGAATTGTTTTATGCTTAAACCTGTCAAATTAGGCAGCAGCACTTTGCATCCGGTTATGTACGGCAAGAATGAACGTATGAGTTATTCAAAAATCGGTGACGTTTCCGAAATGCCAAACCTTATCGAAGTGCAGAAGGATTCATATGACTGGTTCTTAAAAGAAGGCTTGAGAGAGGTACTTCACGATGTAAGTCCTATCACAGACTTTTCAGGAACACTTTCACTTGAGTTCACAGACTATTATTTAGAGGACAACCCCAAATACACTATTGCAGAGTGTAAAGAAAGGGATGCCACATATTCAAAACCTTTGAAAATGAAGGTTAAACTTATCAACAAAGAAACCGAAGAAGTAAAAGAACAGGAAATCTTCATGGGGGAATTCCCTCTTATGACAGATCAGGGTACTTTTATCATCAACGGTGCAGAGAGAGTTATTGTCAGCCAGGTTGTAAGAAGCCCGGGCATATACTACTCTATGCAGTTTGACAAACTTGGTAAGAAACTTTACAGCGCACAGGTTATCCCAAACCGTGGCGCATGGCTTGAATACGAAAATGACTCAAACGATGTATTCAGCGTAAGAGTAGATAGAACAAGAAAGATTCCTGTTACTGTACTTATAAGAGCACTTGGTATCGGAACAAATGCACAGATTCTTGAACTTTTCGGCGAAGACGAAAAACTTATCGCTACTCTTGAAAAGGACAGCACACAGAGTCAGGAAGAAGCATTGATCGAAGTATATAAGAGACTTCGTCCCGGCGAACCTCCTACAGTAGAAAGTGCTACATCTCTTCTTAATTCCATGTTCTATGATGCAAAGAGATATGACATTTCAAAAGTAGGCAGATATAAATTCAACTTAAAACTTGCTATCGGTGCAAGAATCAAAAACTGTATTGCTGCAAGAGATATCGTAGATGCAGAAACAGGGGAAATCTTTGTGAAAAAAGGCGAAATGATTTCTTCAGATGCTGCTATGAATATCGAAAAAGCAGGTATCAATGTAGTATTCCTTCAGTATGAAGACAAAGAAATCAAGGTATTTTCAAACGGTATGGTCAACCTTTGTGACCATGTACCATTTGACGTATCTGATCTTAAGATAAAAGAAAAGGTAAGATACGGAGTATTGAACGAAATCCTTACACAGTTTGAATCGGAAGAAGAAATCAAGGCAGAACTCTTGAAGAGAATTGATGACCTTATTCCAAAGCATATCATCATCGATGATATCCTTGCTTCCATCAACTACCACAATAACCTTTCCTACGGCATGGGTACCACAGATGATATCGACCATCTTGGTAACAGAAGAATCAGAGCCGTTGGCGAACTTTTACAGAACCAGTTCAGAATCGGTCTTGCAAGACTTGAAAGAGTTGTCAAGGAAAGAATGACTATTCAGGATATTGACGGTGTGACACCTCAGGTGCTCATCAACTCACGTCCTGTTGTTTCTGCTATCAAGGAATTTTTTGGTTCATCACAACTTTCACAGTTTATGGATCAGAATAACCCTCTTGCAGAACTTACACATAAGAGAAGACTTTCAGCATTGGGACCTGGTGGTCTTTCAAGAGAAAGAGCCGGATTCGAAGTTCGAGACGTTCACTATTCACACTACGGCAGAATGTGTCCTATCGAAACTCCTGAAGGTCCGAACATCGGTCTTATCAACTCACTTTCTACCTATGCAAGAATCAATGAATACGGTTTCATTGAAGCGGCATACAGAAAAGTCGATAAAGAAACCGGTGTTGTAACAGACGAAATTGTCTATATGACAGCAGATGTGGAAGACACATACAAGATTGCTCAGGCGAATGAACCTTTGACAAAGGACAATAAATTTGTAAACGACAAGATTATCGTTCGTGACAGAGACGAATTCATCGAAATCGACAAGTCACAGGTAGATTTCATGGACGTATCACCGAAACAGCTTGTTTCAGTTGCTACAGCCATGATCCCATTCCTTGAAAACGATGACGCAGTTCGTGCCCTCATGGGATCAAACATGCAGCGTCAGGCGGTGCCTCTTCTTAATCCTGAATCACCAATCGTTGGTACAGGTATGGAATACAAGGCAGCCAAGGATTCAGGTGTCTGTGTACTGGCTACGGAAGACGGTGTTGTTCACTCTGTTGATGCAGACAGAATCGTAATCAAAGGTAAATCAGGCGACTTAAAGACATACAAACTCATTAAGTTCCTCCGTTCAAACCAGGGAACATGTATCAATCAGAAACCTATCGTAAAGGTGGGCGAAAAGATTTCAAAAGGTGACATCATCGCAGATGGTCCATCTACTTCAAATGGTGAAATTGCTCTTGGAAGAAACATCCTCATAGGCTTTATGACATGGGAAGGTTACAACTACGAGGATGCTGTTCTCATTAACGAAAGACTTGTAAAAGAAGACGTATTTACATCTGTTCATATTGAAGAATATGAATCAGAAGCAAGAGATACAAAACTGGGTGCAGAAGAAATCACAAGAGACATTCCAAATGTTGGTGAAGATGCACTTAAAGACCTTGATGAAAGAGGTATCGTTAGAATCGGTGCTGAAGTAAGAGCAGGGGATATCCTTGTAGGTAAAGTTACACCTAAGGGTGAAACAGAACTTAGCGCAGAAGAAAGACTTCTTCGTGCAATCTTCGGCGAGAAGGCAAGAGAAGTAAGAGATACTTCCTTAAGAGTTCCTCACGGTGAAAACGGTATCATTGTTGATGTAAAAGTATTCACAAGAGAAAACGGCGACGAACTTCCTCCTGGAGTAAATCAGTTGGTAAGATGTTATATCGCACAGAAGAGAAAGATCTCTGTAGGTGACAAGATGGCGGGTCGTCACGGTAACAAGGGTGTCGTATCAAGAATTCTTCCTGAAGAAGATATGCCATTCCTTCCTGACGGTACACCGCTTCAGATCGTTCTTAACCCTCTGGGCGTACCATCACGTATGAATATCGGTCAGGTACTTGAAGTGCATCTTGGTTATGCGGCAAAAGCACTTGGCTGGAAGATTGCCACACCTGTATTTGACGGTGCAACTGAAGAAGATATTCAGGAAACACTTCGTCTTGCCGGTAAGAGCGAAGATGGTAAGACTATCCTTTACGACGGCAGAACCGGTGAACCTTTTGACAGTCCGGTTACTGTAGGATATATGCATTATCTTAAACTCCATCACCTTGTTGATGATAAGATTCATGCAAGAAGCACAGGCCCATACTCACTTGTAACTCAGCAGCCTCTCGGCGGTAAAGCACAGTTTGGCGGACAGAGATTCGGTGAAATGGAAGTTTGGGCACTTGAGGCTTACGGTGCTGCGTATACACTGCAGGAAATCTTAACAGTTAAGTCTGACGATATTGTAGGACGTGTTAAGACTTACGAAGCAATCGTTAAGGGTGAAAATATTCCAAAATCCGGTGTTCCGGAGTCATTCCGAGTACTGGTTAAGGAGCTGCAGGCACTTGCACTTGATGTAAGAATCCTTGACAGAGGCGGCGAGGAAATCGACATTGACGCATCTTTGGATGAAGATGATATTCCAAGAGATTCTGAGCTTGTTCAGACTATGGAAGAGGGCGATGTTCCGCTGAACTTTGATGAGGATATTGAGGATGATATGATTCTCGAGGAAATGGATGAAGACGGTTTTGAATATGATGACGAGGATGCCGATGATTTTGAAGATGATGGCATCATTACGCCGGAAGATTTTTAATGGAGGGGTTAAGATATGTTAGAATTTAATAGCTTTGAAGCAATAAAAATCGGATTAGCCTCACCGGAAACTATCAGAGGCTGGTCTCACGGCGAGGTTAAAAAGCCGGAGACAATTAACTACCGTACCCTAAAGCCGGAAAGAGACGGTCTTTTCTGCGAAAAGATTTTCGGACCTACAAAGGACTGGGAATGTCATTGCGGAAAGTATAAAAAGATAAGGTATAAGGGTGTTGTCTGTGACCGATGTGGAGTTGAGGTTACAAAGGCTAAGGTTCGTCGTGAAAGAATGGGTCATATCGACCTTGCAACACCGGTATCGCATATTTGGTATTTTAAGGGTGTTCCGTCTGCAATGGGACTTACTCTTGATATTTCACCGAGAAACCTTGAAAAGGTTCTCTACTTTGCAGCATACATCGTAATTGACCCGGGTAAGACAGAGCTTAAAGAAAGACAAATTCTGTCTGAAAAGGAATACCGCGATGCATATGAAAAATACGGTGATAAGTTCACCTGCGGAATGGGTGCAGAAGCAATTTTGACACTCCTTGAAAAAATTGACCTTGATGCTCTCTCCGCTGAGCTTAAAGAAGAGCTTGAAGGCTCTCAGGGACAGAAGAAGGCTAAGATTATAAAAAGACTTGAAGTAATCGAAGCATTCAGAATTTCCGGAAACCGTCCGGAATGGATGATTATGACAATTGTTCCGGTAATTCCGCCGGATCTGCGTCCGATGGTACAGCTTGACGGCGGCAGATTTGCAACATCTGATTTAAATGACCTATACAGACGTGTTATCAACAGAAATAACCGTCTAAAGAGACTTTTAGAGCTTGGTGCTCCTGATATTATTATCAGAAACGAAAAGAGAATGCTTCAGGAAGCAGTTGACGCTCTTATTAATAACGGACGCCGCGGCAGAACTGTTACAGGCCCAGGAAACAGAGCACTTAAATCTCTTTCTGACCTCTTAAAGGGTAAGCAGGGACGTTTCCGTCAGAACCTTCTCGGTAAGCGTGTTGACTATTCAGGACGTTCAGTTATCGTAGTTGGCCCTGAAATGAAGATTTATCAGTGCGGTGTGCCGAAGGAAATGGCAATCGAGCTGTTTAAGCCTTTTGTAATGAAGGAGCTTGTGGCAAGAAACCTTGCTCATAACATAAAGAGTGCAAAACGTATGGTTGAGCAGGTTAAGCCGGAAATATGGGATGTTTTGGAGGATGTAATAAAAGAGCATCCTGTACTTTTAAACCGTGCTCCTACACTTCACAGACTTGGTATTCAGGCATTTGAGCCGAAGCTTGTTGACGGTCACGCACTAAAGCTGCATCCGCTTGTTTGTACTGCGTATAACGCCGACTTCGACGGTGACCAGATGGCTATTCACGTACCACTATCTCCTGAGGCACAGGCAGAGGCAAGGTTCTTGATGCTTTCTGCAAATAACCTGTTAAAGCCACAGGACGGACATCCTGTAACAGTTCCGACACAGGATATGATTTTGGGTTCTTATTACCTGACAATAGTTAAGCATGACGAAATCGGCGGTAAGGATTACCCGGGAAGAGACCAAAGTGAAGAATGGCATCCGCATTACTATTCGTCAGAGGACGAGGCAATGCTGGCATACTATAATAAAGCAGTAGGCCTTCATACACCTATTAAGGTTCGCAAGGAAAAGGTTATTCACGGTGTGCCGTATTCAAGAATTATTGATGCGACTGTGGGTAAGCTGATATTCAATAAGAATATTCCGCAGGATCTTGGAAATGTTGACAGAACCGACGGCTCGGATACAATGTTTGACCTTGAAATCAATGAGGTTGTCGGAAAGAAGGCTCTCGGAAAGATTATCGCTGCTTGTATCAGAACTCACGATACAACCAAAACTGCCGAGGTTCTTGACCTTATCAAGGCTACAGGCTATAAGTATTCAACTCTTGGTGCACTTACTGTTTCTGTAAGCGACATCGAGGTTCCGGAAAAGAAGCAGGAGCTTTTAGCTGACGCTGAAAAGCAGATTGACTCAATTGCTAAGAAGTACAGACGTGGTCTTTTGACAAACGAAGAAAGATATAACGAGGTTATCAAGGTTTGGGGTGCTACAACCGAAAAGGTTACTAAAGCCATGATGGATCACATGGATGAATTTAACCCGATCTTTATGATGGCGGACTCAGGTGCCCGTGGTAGCGTTAACCAGATAAGACAGCTTGCAGGTATGCGTGGACTTATGGCGGATACAAAGGGTAGAGCGGTAGAAATTCCTATCCGTGCTAACTTCCGTGAAGGTCTTAACGTACTTGAGTATTTCGTATCATCGCATGGTGCAAGAAAAGGTCTTACCGATACGGCACTCCGAACAGCTGACTCAGGTTACCTTACCCGTCGACTTGTTGACGTGTCACAAGACGTTATCGTTCGTGAAAAGGATTGTGGAACTCACGAAGGTGAAACAGTTACTGCTATTAAGGATGGTAATGAGGTTATCGAGCCGCTTAAGGATCGTATTGTGGGCCGTATTGCACTTGAGGATGTTCTCCATCCTGAAACAGGCGAGGTTCTTGCTAAAGGCGATACTTTAATAACAGAGGATCAGGCAGGCAAGATTATCGCTGCAGGCATTGAGGCTGTTAAAATAAGAAGTGCTCTTACATGTAAGACTAAGAATGGTGTATGTTCTAAGTGTTACGGTATGAACCTTGCAACAGGAAAGCTTGTAAACGTAGGTGAAGCTGTAGGTATCATCGCTGCTCAGTCAATCGGTGAGCCGGGTACACAGCTTACAATGAGAACCTTCCACGCCGGCGGTGTTGCAGGCGGTGCCGACGTTACACAGGGTCTGCCGCGTGTCGAGGAGCTTTTCGAGGCAAGAAAGCCTAAGGGTCTTGCAATTCTTTCGGAAATCAGCGGTACAGTTACCGTTAAGGAAGAAAAGAGACGCCGTGAAGTTACTGTTACTAATGACGAGCTTGGCGAAGCTAAGACATATATAATTCCTTACGGCTCAACCATTAAGGTTGAAAACGGAAGTGTTATCGAAAAGGGTGACGAGCTTACAGTTGGTTCTGCTTACCCGAACGATATTTTGCGTATCAACGGAACACGTGCTGTTCAGGCATATATAACCCGTGAAGTACAGAGAACCTACCGTATGCAGGGTGTTGACATCAACGACAAGCACGTTGAAATCATCACAAAGCAGATGCTCAGAAAGGTTAAGGTAGAAGATGCAGGCGACTCAAATCTCCTGATCGGTTCAATGGTTGACCGCTTTGAGGTTGAGGAGGCAAATGAAATCCTGAAGGAGCAGGGCAGTGAAAACCTTGTTCAGTGCTCACCGGTGCTTCTTGGTATTACCAAGGCATCTCTTGCAACGGATTCCTTCCTGTCAGCTGCATCCTTCCAGGAAACAACCAAGGTTTTAACCGAGGCTGCAATTAAAGGTAAGGTTGACCCGCTTTTAGGTCTTAAGGAAAACGTTATCATCGGTAAGCTCATTCCGGCAGGTACAGGTATGCAGGCATATAAGGATGTGTCTATTACCATTGACGGTTATGAGGTTGACGAAGACGAATAATTAAAAAAAGACTGTCTCAATTTGTGAGGAAAAATCACTTATTGAGACAGTTATTTTATATAGAAAATATTTTTGATTTTTTTATTGCTGAATAAAGAAGAAGTCCGAAAAGTCCGCAGGAAATAACCTCGCCAATACCGACCGTCAGCATAAAATAGGGAATACCGCCCTCAAAACCATAGGCATATGCTAAGACGAAGGGGATTATGACTGTATTTGAAATAATCGGAGGAAGTACCGCTAAGAAGCGGTTATTGCGAAGGACTTGAGTTAATATGGCACCGATTAAAGTAGCAAGGCTGCCAAAAATCACGTCCCAAAGCACTGCACCTGATAGTAGGTTGGATAAAAGACACCCCACAAAAAGCCCGGAAATGGCGGCGGGGGTGAAACAGGGAAGAATACACAGGGCTTCGGAAAATCGAACCTGTATAACTCCGCTGTCAAGGCCAAACAATCTGGCAAGCATTGTAAGCACAACATATAGTGCCGCAATCATTGCACTTTGCGTAATTTTTTTTGATTTTTTCATATTAAATTGCTCCTTTAGTTTTGTTTTAAGTGAGGAAGGTCTCGAACTCACTTTACGTACTATAATAACATACAGTATTTTAAAAGTCAATTATTTTGTATTTCTTTACTTTAGCAGCACAGGCTGCTGCAAGAGATATTTTAATAAAATCGGGTATAATAAAGGGCAGAATGCAGGCAGAAACAGCAGCCTTTATTTTTTGGAAGTCCTTTAAATATACAAGCACGTACCAGGCTGTGCCAAAAATGTAGCATACTAAAAGTCCGGCTGTCATAGAGAAAATCATTGCCGGCAGACCTTTGCCTGAATAATTGCATAAAAAGCCTGTAATCATAGCAAAAAATATAAATCCTACGGTATAACCGCCGGTTATACCGAAAATAACACCAATGCCGGATTGAAATGCTGAAAATACCGGAAGTCCAACCAGCCCCAATAATATATATGTAGAAACTGCCAAGACGCTGCGTTTCGCACCAAGCAAGGCACTGACAAGAGCAACGGCAAAGGTTTGCATAGTAAAAGGTACGGCTCCGGGTATTGTTATCCAGGCAGATATTATAAGAAGCACTACACAAATTGCTGATAGAACCATATCTTTTGTTTTCGAATTTTTCATACTAAATATACCCCATATTGTGTTTATAATTTTATTATACCACTAAATATGGATATTGTCAACCATAAAAATATTTGGGTTGACAATCTGTAAAGCTGTCAGGAATGAGGTTTTACGGGAAAAGTAAGGGAAAAAAACTATTTGATACAGAATTGTAACACACAATATATTGAAAAAATTTAAAAAAATGCTTGCATTTGCAACAAGATATGGTATAATAGGAATTGTCCGATAAAAAGACAACCAATAGAGGTTTAGCATAGATTGGTAAATAAAAACAAAGGAATAAAGAGGGAAGGGAAGAAAGTCCGAAAAAACCGCCGATTAATCGTACATACAGGATATAGTAAATATAGCAAAGATGGTTTTCGGATGCAGGAGGTACAAAATGAAAATTATTAAAAGAAACGGAACAGAGGTTATTTTTGACCGTGAAAAAATCACAAGAGCTATACAAAAGGCTAACGATGCTACAGAAAAGAAGAAAGAGCTGTCCGAAAGACAAATCGAATATATTGTAAATGTCATTGAGGATTACTGCAGAGATATGAGCCGCAGCCTTTCAGTGGAAGAAATACAGGAGCTTGTGGAAACGCATATCATTCTACAGGGTGCTCCGGAAACGGCGAAAAGATATATAAGATATCGTTTTACCCGTAACCTTGCTCGTGTTGCAAACACTACAGATAACCAGATTTTAAGTCTTATTGAATGTAACAACGAGGAGGTAAAGCAGGAGAATTCTAACAAGAACCCGACTGTAAACAGTGTTCAGCGTGACTATATGGCAGGAGAGGTTTCAAAGGACATCACAAAGAGAATTCTTCTTCCGCAGGAGGTTGTTGAGGCTCATGAAACGGGTCTTATTCACTTCCATGATGCGGACTATTTTGCACAGCATATGCATAACTGTGACCTTGTTAACCTTGAGGATATGCTGCAAAACGGCACTGTTATTTCAGGAACAATGATTGAAACTCCGCACAGCTTTTCAACTGCCTGCAATATTTCCACACAGATAATTGCACAGGTTGCATCAAGTCAGTATGGCGGTCAGAGCATTTCTCTTACACATCTTGCTCCTTTTGTAGACGTAAGCCGCAGGAAGATAAGAAAAGATGTGGAGGCTGAGCTTAAAGTACTTGGCACAGATGCCCGGGAGGAAATAATTGCAGAGGTTGTTGAAAAAAGACTTCGTGAGGAAATCAAAAAGGGCTGCCAGATGATTCAGTATCAGGTTGTTACTCTTATGACAACAAATGGTCAGGCTCCGTTTGTAACGGTCTTTATGTACCTTAATGAAGCAAAGGACGAAAGAACAAGACACGATTTGGCTATGATTATTGAGGAAATGCTCAACCAGAGAATTGTGGGTGTTAAGAATGAGTCAGGTGTGTGGATTACACCGGCATTTCCTAAGCTTATTTATGTTCTTGAAGAGGATAATATCCACGAGGATTCAAAATACTATTACCTTACAAAGCTTGCAGCTAAATGTACTGCAAAGAGAATGGTTCCTGACTATATCTCAGAAAAAATGATGCTCAAGCTGAAGGTTGACAAAAATGGTAACGGAAATTGCTATACCTGTATGGGCTGCCGTTCCTTCCTTACGCCGTATGTTGATGAAAACGGAAATCCGAAGTATTACGGAAGATTTAATCAGGGCGTTGTAACGATTAACCTTGTTGATATTGCACTGTCGTCAGGCGGCAATATGGATAAGTTCTGGAGTATCTTTGATGAAAGACTGGATATTTGCTATAAGGCTTTAATGTGCAGACATAACAGATTAAAAGGTACACTTTCTGACGCTGCTCCGATTTTGTGGCAGTACGGAGCTTTGGCAAGGCTGGAAAAGGGTGAAACTATAGATAAGCTCCTTTATGGTGGCTACTCAACAATTTCACTTGGTTATGCAGGTCTTTATGAGTGCGTGAAATATATGACAGGCAAATCACACACCGATCCAACAGCAACTCCGTTTGCACTTGAGGTTATGCAGTACCTAAATGCTGCAACCAAGAGGTGGAAGGAAAAGCACAACATTGACTTCAGTCTATACGGAACTCCGCTTGAGAGTACAACATATAAGTTTGCAAAATGTCTGCAGCAGAGATTTGGAATAATTGAGGGTGTAACAGATAAAAACTACATCACAAACAGCTATCACGTTCATGTAACCGAGGAAATTGACGCATTCGAAAAGCTCGCATTTGAATCACAGTTCCAGCAGCTTTCACCGGGCGGAGCTATCAGCTATGTAGAGGTCCCGAATATGCAGAACAACCTTGAGGCGGTTTTGGACGTAATGAAGTTTATTTACGACAACATTATGTATGCAGAGCTTAATACAAAATCTGACTACTGTCAGGTATGCGGCTTTGACGGCGAAATTGAAATCAAAGAGGATGAGGACGGAAAGCTAATCTGGAAATGTCCTAAGTGCGGAAATACCGATGAAACAAAGCTTAATGTTGCAAGACGTACCTGCGGGTATATCGGAACTCAGTTCTGGAACCAGGGAAGAACACAGGAAATCAGAGAAAGAGTATTGCATCTGTAATGAAATATGGGCGGATTTTATATCCGCCCATGTATATTGGAAGGGATTAATATGAACTATTGCGGTATAAAAAAATGCGATATAGCAAACGGTCTTGGAGTAAGGGTTACATTGTTTGTTTCGGGGTGTACCCATCACTGCAAGGGCTGTTTTCAGCCTGAAACGTGGGATTTTAATTATGGCACTGAATTTACCGAACAGGTAGAGCAGGAAATTCTTGATGCAATGAAGCCTGAATATATCCACGGACTGACTCTTCTTGGCGGTGAACCGTTTGAGCCGGAAAACCAGAGAGTGTTGGTTAAGCTTTTGAGAAAGGTTAAGGCTGAATATCCTAAGAAAAATATCTGGGCATATACGGGCTATCTGCTTGATGAAGAGCTATTAAAACCATCCCGTGCGAGGTGCGAGGTTACCGATGAAATGCTTGAAATGATTGATGTGTTGGTGGACGGTGAATTTAAGCTCGAGCTTAAGAATATTAGTCTGCAGTTTTGCGGCTCGGAAAACCAACGTCTTATAGATATGAACAAAACAAGAGAAAACGGTGAAATTTCATTATGGAAGGAATAGATTACAAATGAAAATTGAAATAAAAAAACTAAGAGATAATGCGACTATACCGACAAGAGGCTCTTTGCAGGCTGCAGGCTATGACCTGTATGCATGTATTGATGAGGCGGTTACAATTAAGCCACATACAACCGAAAAAATCGGGACAGGACTTGCAATTGCTGTACCGGACGGATATTTTGGAGCAATTTTTGCACGGAGCGGACTGGCTGCAAAGCAGGGGTTAAGACCTGCCAACTGTGTCGGCGTTGCCGACAGCGATTATCGTGGTGAATATATCGTTGCACTTCATAACGACACTGACGGGGACAGGGTTATTGAGCCTCAGGAGAGAATTGCACAGCTTGTTGTAATGCCGTATCTTTCGGTTGAGTTTGAGGAAAAGGACGAGCTTTCCGAAACTGTGCGTGGTGCAGGCGGCTTTGGAAGTACAGGGAAATAGGCTTTCGGATGATTACAAATAAAAAGGCATAACAAAATGGGTCAATTTTGTTATGCTTTTTTAGCTGCTTTAAAAGTCAATAATATTGTCAAGAGTGCGTTTTGATATAGGCGGTTCGTCTTTGTATTTTGTATTTTCCGCTGTTTAAATGTGATAAAGCCAATATTTCCTTTTCCGACCAATTTTCCTTAAATTCTTGCGTTGAAACAACATTTTCATCACATAAGGTGCCGTCTTTTAAAAACAGATTAAGCTTCATAGTATATCCTTTCTGAAAATATATTGTATTATATGAACTTTAAGGCATGGACTATTACAGGGAGGGCTATATGGATTTTAAACCTGCTGCTGCATATATACGCGTTTCTACAGAAGAGCAAGCTGAGTATTCACCTTTGTCGCAGCTAAAAAAAATACGTGAATATGCTAAAAAGAACGGATATTTTGTGCCGGATAAGCTTGTTTTTGCTGATGAAGGAATATCCGGGAAAACTACAAAAAAACGCAATGAGTTTAATCGTATGATTACACTGGCAAAAACAAAGCCTACCCCGTTTGACACAATATTTGTATGGAAATTTTCGAGATTTGCGAGAAACCGGGAGGATAGCGTGGTATATAAATCAATGCTTAGAAAAGAGCTGGGGATAAGGGTTGTTTCGGTTTCGGAGGATATTGGCGACGATAAAATGTCAGTGCTGTTTGAATCAATGATAGAGGCTATGGATGAGTATTATTCCATTAACCTTGCAGAGGAGGTAAAGCGTGGAATGACAGAGAGGGTAAAGCAGGGAGGTGCATGTGCAGCCGCACCGTTTGGATATACGATGGAAGAAAAGAGGCTTGTTGTATGCGAGGAGGAGGCAGAAGTTATAAGGCAGGTCTTTGAAATGTTTGCAGATGGTGAGAGTATGGTGAAAATTGCTCGGAAGCTTAACCGAATGGGCATCTATTCCCACAGAGGAAATAAAATTGAAAACCGGACGGTGGAATATTGGCTTAATAACCCCGTATACATCGGAAAGGTCAGGTGGAATCCGACTGGAAAAACACAAAGATATCATTGGAATGACAGTGGAATTATAGTAGCAGACGGGTTTCATCAGGCAATCATTTCAGAAGAGCTGTGGGATAGAGTTAGAAAAAGACTTTATAGTAAAGAACATAAGATACGTAAAACTTATGAGTGCAAAAGTCTGTCAAGCTGGCTTGTGGGGATTTTTAAATGCGGTATATGTGGCGGAGCAATGGTAAATTGTGGTGGATATTTTTACTGTGGAAACAAGATTAAAGGAACGTGCGTCGGAAATGGCGGAATTAAAGTGGCGCGGCTTGAAACAGAAGTGTTGGGTCTGATTAAGGCTGTTGGGTGCGTGCCGGAGGTGAACTTTATACCTGTAACTTCAAAAAAGCCATACGACCGTCGCATTGATGAGGAAAAGGAAAGGCTTAGAAGGGTAAAGCTTTCATATGAAAATGGTGTTGATAGCCTGGAAGAATATACAGAGAATAAAAAAAGAATTCAGTCAAATATTAATCGTCTAATCAAAGAAAGGGATAGCTGCAAAAGGATGGAAGAACCGGCGGAAATGTGTATTGCAGATATTTTGGAATCGGAAAATATATCTGCAGCAGAAAAAAGCGAGGCGGTAAGGACTGTTATTGACAGAATTATTAAGGTGGATAAAGAAGAGTATAATATTTTCCTTAATTTTAGGTGTACGGAGGACCAAACGGAGAATTAGGTGCATCACTCAGATACCTTACTCAAAGGTACGTTATGAAGGATGAAATTAGCAAGGGCTTGCTGACTGATATAGGTACAGAGGAGCTTGGTCACCTTGAAATGGTTGGAACATTAGTTTATCAGCTTTCCGACGGTGCTACAGGGAGAGACTGGCTAAATGGAAATACACCGGAGTATTATGCCGATAATGGTAATGCAGTGTTCCCGCAGAATGCCCAAGGTTCGCCGTTTAATGCTGCAGCAATTGCATCAACAGGCGACCCGATTACAAATTTATTTGAGGACTTGGCAGCAGAACAAAAAGCACGAGCAACTTACGACAACATCTTAAGGCTTTCTGACGATCCAGACGTAAACGAGGTTATAAAATTCCTGCGTCAAAGAGAGGTAGTGCATTTCCAACGCTTCGGTGAAGCAAAGCTGACTAATTCAAACAGATTTCCTATAAATTCAGAAGGTGCTGAAAACTCAATTTCAGCACCTAAAATTTGTAGTATCAAAATGATATTTTCGTTAAATTTTCAATATCAGATTTCTTCCAAAAAGGATTTTCCCAATAAAAATATTCTGACTTTCTTTTCTTGAAAATACGTGCAGGTTCATCAGAATTATCATAGATATGACATACATCACATAACTCAAGCAGTTCGGGAATTAGCTTTAATGCTTTATCATATCTGCTGAGAATTTTCTCTTTGGGGACATTATGACCGCCCGACTGAGTTCTTACAAAAACTCGTGATACATTAATTTGTGGATTTGCGGTCAGTACATAAATGCAACGTATGAAATAGCCTTTATCTTTGGCTCTCTTTAAAAGCTTTAAGTTCCGGTCTGTAGAAAGCACCGTTTCAAACGTAAAGCTTTCGTTATTATCTATTAAAGCATTACGTTTTTCGTCAGCCATAACAGCCGCTTCCATATCAGTACAATAATTAGCTCTTTTTATATCATCAGCATTTATATAAGGCTCGATAATGTTTGCCATTTTAGTTATTGTGCTTTTTCCGCTGCCATTAGGTCCTGCAAAGACTATTATTTCAGGCTTCTTCTGCATAGACTTTTCTCCCATCCGGATATTCTACATACGGAGCTTTTTTCTCAAAATCATATTTAGCAATAGGCAATCCTTTAAGTTTTTTTATTTCATTTTCTATTCTAACCGCTTCTTTGAAGCGGTGTGATAATTCATCATCTGAAACACCACAAGTATGGTCTAATGGGTTATGAGTGTAATTTGTATCTGACATAAATTCCGCTCCTTTCAACGCTCTTTTTTTATATTATAACAAAAAATCTGCTTCAAATCAATAGATTAGCAGATTTTTGTCATATATTCCAAACAACCTCGCAATTTCCGGCTTCATTTAACAGTATTTTATGTATTAGTATGTTGCAAACAGCCTTGCGTTCCTCATAGTTGGCGGTTCGCCATTTCTTTGACAGATTAATTGCACTTATTATTTCGCTTTCTTCGTTTTCAAGTGCATCAATTTTAGAAAGAATATCAGCTTTTTCTTCTGCAAGCTTTTTTGCTCTTTCATTTAGAAGATTAATCATATCCGCTTCAATAGTGTCATTCATCAGTAGGTTTACAAGCTTTTCCTGTGCCTTTTTTATTTCGCTGATGCGGTTTTTTAGAAGATTTATCTGATTTGAATTGTCTGTTGATATTTTTTTACGACAACCTTTTAAGGTTTCAAGCTTCTCGGAAACAAGCTCGTAAACCATATCCTCTAAACTATCAGCATATATAGGTTTGCTTGTGCCTTTGCAGATGCGGTTATGAGATTTGCCTGTGCAACTGAAATATCTTGTTTGAGAGCCGTCTTTCCGTTTTCCACCCTTTGTTACTGTCATTGTTCGTCCGCAACTTTGACATACAATTTTCCCGCCAAGCCAGCTTGTTGTATTACTTATCGCATTTCCTATCTGCTTATTTTTTTCAAGCTTTTTCTGACAGTTAAGCCAAACATCAGAATTTATAATGCCTTCGTGGGACATAACTACAGCCTTCATATCAGACCAATCATCTGTAGAATGCTTTGTTTTACCATAAATCTGCAATCCGTGAACACCATTGAATTCTGAAATATCACTTATAATATTTGTGTTATGCTTTAACAGATATTCATAAATATCATTATCCGCTTTGACATAAATAGGATTTTTCAGAATTGTAGATAGTTTTCCTGTAGACCAGCTTCCGTCAGTAGGAAGAATATCATTGTCAATAAGATTATCCATAAGTCTGCGAAGTGTTATTCCCGGAACAGAATATGAGTCAAATATATATTTTAACTGTTCAATTTCTTCCGCTACAGGAGAGAGCATTTTTGTTTTAATATTACGAATAATCGTATCTGTTAAGGTGAAACCGTATGGTTTTCTTCCGCCCATATAGAATCCCATTTCACTTCTGTGAGCATAAGCTTGTGTTACTCTCTCAATTATACTTTGTCGCTCAAACTCTGCAAAAATCATAAGTATTTTAACAATCATTTCCCCATAAGGACTTGAAGTATCAAAAAGTTCCTGTGAGCTTATGAATTTTACATTATATTTCTTTAGAGTATTCAAAATATTAACGAAGTCAGATAGACTTCTGCTTATTCTGTCAAGGCGATAAACAATAATTTTGCTTATTTTTCCACGTTCAACCTGCCGCATCATTTTCTGAAATCCGTCACGGTCGACATTTCCGCCCGAAAAACCATTATCAACAAATGTAACTATTTTTTCAGCTTGTTCATCAGGTTTTATCATTGATTTACAATATTCAATCTGAGTTTCGCAGGAAATACTATTTTCACGTTCTATGGATTTTCTTGCATAAAGAGCAATAGACATACGATTTCACCTCCTTTGCCTTAAATTTTCAGTTGTTTATTTTCGTGTGAAAATCTTGTATAATTCCTCAACTATTTCATATTCTGCCTGTTCTTTTTCCTCTGCGGTTAAAAGTACAGTATTTGTTATCTTATATGTATTATTCTTTGCATCTGTGTATTCTGACATAAAATATCAACCTCCTTTTTTAAGTTTATGCAATATAAGCCTGTACTTATATCGAACCGCATATAGGAATATCGCTTTTTTCAAATCCAAATGTATCTCTTGTAATAATGACATCTGTAAAATTGCAATTAAGCTCATTATTTACGATTTCAAGCACTTTTTCTGTACTATAATCAAAGTATATGGTTTTTAGTTCAAATGGTGTTATAAGCTGATTATTGCGTTTGTAACGCCTGTCGCAATAATGACAATTTTCTATTAGCCCTCTGTAACCATTTTGTCTGATTTCAATATAGATAGTTCTGTGAACCCTGTTTTTTAACCTTGTTTTCAAAATACCATCACACTCAATAAGTATCAGAAATTTGTGTTTTTTGCAGTTTTGCATATAATTTGTGATATATTCTTCCGTGGATGTATTGGTTTGCTTATCAGAAAACTCAATACCGTAAAAATATTTATCAAGCTCTCCGGCTAATACATCATTCAAATTACTATAATTACATTTTATGGTTGTCCACTTTTGAGGAATGGCTCTGTTGCCATTCCTCGTTGGTCTGTCAATGTAGAAGCAATCGCTGATTGTGATTGTTTCAACAATACGATTAATCTTTAAATATATCTTTCGTCCGTGATTATTCCTGATAATAGTTTGATATGTATTATCCGATACCTTATCAAATTTTAATATGCTTCTTTTCATTGTAGTTTCCTCCATTTAAACATTCCTGTATTCGTCTTTTAGTCTTAATCCAACTTTATATCGTCCAAGTTTTCCGCTACGTCTGCTTGGGTATTTCTTTAGTAATTCCGATTTGGAGAACACATCCTTGTTTTTTGCTTCAACCAAGTTTTGGTCGCAATATAGCTTGTAAGCGTTATAAAGCTCCATCATAGTGACCTTTCCTTCATTATCTTCAACAATACACTCTCTGAAAAATGTACCGATAGTATCTTCTGTAAGAAAATACTGCTTGGTCGCTTCTATTATTCTCGGTGTAAGTTGAAGTCCATACATCCTGTAGGCAATAGCACCGTCAATCAACCACGAAAGCATTGCTCTTTTACAGCTTTCTGAATCAAGCAATTTATTCATATCCTTATTTAAGGAATTTCCCTTAAAGGTTGCAGGGAAAGGGATAATAACAACACGTCTTTCCATTGAATAACCACCCTCTGAAAAATGAGGAACGTGATTGGTATCAAAAAACAACACAAACTTACTGTCAAACTCAACCAAATTACAGTATGGTTTTCGTGCAATCAGCTTTCCGCCGCCGATGTGTTTCTTTACCTGTGCATCATTTAATGATATTCCGGCTTTGCCTTCTGATGTAAAAGCATATAGCTTATCTTTAAGCTGATATGTTGCCGGAGAAGGTGCATCCGGATTAGATGCGATAGTTGTTGTAAAATACTCTATGCGTATTACAGTAGCCAAATCCTTTACTACATTCTGAACAGCATTATTTAGCGTACTCTTACCATTTGCTCCACTCCCTTTAAGGATGAAGCATAGCTGCTCGTTTGGTTCACCGAGCAAGGGATAACCATAAATACGTTGCAGACAGCTTGCATTTTCATAATCGAGCATTATGCTACTGATAAAACTGCTGAATGTATTATCCGTATATCCTTGTATATAGTCAACGTCTATCATATAGGTTATATAGCATTGCTTATATACTGAATGTGGGTATAATGCATTAGTATCAAATGAGAAAACTCCATTTTTTACGCAAACACAACGCTTGGTTTGATTAAAGTCACATTCTTGCTTTCCTTTAAGAGATTTTAAAACCTCTACAATTTCTCTCACTGATTTGAAATTACCGCTTTTTACTGCATCTTCTTCAAATGTCGTATTACAAGAGTGATAATAATATTGTTTCAGGACAAATATTACATCTTTTTGTACCTCTTCCTGTGTGATAATCTCCCAATAATAACCATTCCATCTTCTGAAAACTTTTTCATCAATACTGTAAACAAGTTCCGTAGATGTTGCCTTTAAATAGATTTCAGCCCAGCCAATAGCATTTTCGGGATGTTTTTGTGTAAAAGGCAATGTGTCAATGTTAAGGCAGTTATAAGGAATATATGATAATATTTGATTCATATTTTCCGCTTCAACATTACTGATTTGATTAGGCGGATTTTTATTTGCATCTATATCCACTGTCTTTGTTTCTTCTGATACAACAATGCCTTCCGGCAAATATTGTATCATAGGTTGCAGCTTCTGATTTTTTCCTGCTTTTGATGAAATTATATTACTTTCATCTTTTTTCAATACTGCTTCTTCATCATCCAAAAACCTACACATTGGTGAAAGATTTCGGGTTGCTTCCTCTGTGTAAAATTTACACATTTGTCTTAATCGCTTATCTGTTTTCATAAGCTATACCTCCAAAAAAATTTATCAGTCGATTGACTGTGATATAATTATAAACCCTAGACCTCTAATTTTATTTTTAGAACCATTTGATTGATTTTTTGGAACCACTATGGTATAATAAAAATAGGGGGGTGTTTGATTTGGATGAAACAAAAAATACAGATGCTTTGGAAGAATTATATATAACTTATTATCCTATGTATTTTGAAAAGTGCTTAAATGATGTGTGTAAATACGGGGAAAGAATCCGTAAAAAGCGTGAAGCTCTTAATTTACCGCTTAGACAACTTGCAAGAAAATTAGCTATATCACATTCTCAGATTTCTAAGATTGAAAACGGAAATACAGCATTTATAAACATTGAGATATTGCAAATGATTTCTGAGGAAATAAAGTGCTCTCCACTATACTTATTGGCAAAAAGTGATTTTGAAAAATGCGAACTTGAAAATTATTGCTATACAAATCCATATACTAATCAAAAGTTGCTAAGTGATTGGTATTCCAACATTGAACATTCCACTTGCAGAAAGATTTTCATTGGTGAAAAAGAATTTGAGATGCCGGACTTTAGGATTAGAAGTTTAATTGATATAGCAAAAGAACATCAAAACGGAATACGATTACATATTGACAACAAAATATTGCATTTGACGTACATTACTAAAAAATATTATGTAACGAGTACATCTTTACACAAAGATAAATATGTTGAATATACAATAGCTTCCGGTAAGAAAAATAATAGCATTGTAAAAAATTTACCCAATGATTCCGCTGATTTTTTTCTGCACAAAGACTTTAATGATTGCTTAATTATACAGAATTGTTCTCCTGTTCAATGGTTAGTGCAAAAAGTCAACAATGTAGATATAAATTTATTATATCATCAAAAACTCACAGAAGTATTTCAAAAAGGTTTTATGCAATACACAAATTATAATCTTATTGACTATTTATTTGAACTTCGCCAAATAGAGCAATTTGATGAAAATCGTATTATACGAAATTTCACAAGAATACTACACAGAAATGAAGTTAGTCATTCCTTTATATGCAAGCTTACAAATCAACTTTTGCTTCTTCAAAAAACAGATTTAAAAAATATTTTAGACCTTATACAAGAAATCATAAAGGGCTATAAGGATAATAAAAGGGATTCAAAGGATATTATAAACCTTTTAGACAAAATCTTAAATAGATATAATGAGAATAGGGAAAGTGACAGCTAAGACACCTCTTTAATAACTTATATATCTTACCATATACAAGTTTTCAAAATGATGTCATTGCTGTCACTATGTAATAACCTTAATCCACCTGTAAAACACACTCTTACTCACGCCAAGCATTGTATATGCTTGGCGTGCTGTTATGTTGCCCTTCTTCCATTCTGAAAAAATGTCATCAAATTCTGCAGGCTTGACCGCCTGCGGTCTGCCAAGATGCTTGCCTTTCGCTTTAGCAGCAGCTATGCCTTCCCGTTGTCTTTTGCGGATTGTCTGTCGCTCCTGTTCAGCTATTGTTCCTAATACTTCAATCAGAATATTATTAACCATATCAAACACCCATTCCTGACCTTCGGGTAAGTCCATCATTGTAGTAGGAAGGTCAATGACTTTTAAGCGAATATTATTATCTTTGAAATATTGCAGTTCGTTTTTTATATCACTCTTATTCCTTGAAAGTCGGTCAAGTGATTTTACAATTAATGTATCACCACTTCGGAGCATTGTGTTTTTAAGAGCCTGATAACCGCTTCTGTTAAAATCCTTTCCGCTTTCCTTATCACATATTATCTCACGTTCATCTGCGCCAAGCTTTTTAAATGCTTCAATTTGTCGGTCAAGATTTTGCTCTCGGCTTGAAACACGTGCGTAGTAAAAAATCTTATTATTCATATCTTCCTCCAAAAACAAAAGTGTCCATAAAGGCCAAAGCATTTTGGGATATATCCCAAAATCTCAGATAAACCTTTACAGACACTTTTTTGTCTTGTTTTTATTAAAATTTCATAGTTTTTAAAGGTGTACCTTTAGAAACTAATTATAAAGCAACTTATCTTCAATATAATCTTCAATCATACTTATATAAGATAAATAGTCTGCTTTTTCTGATTCGCACATTTCATCATCAATACTAATATATGTCAAACCGAGTAATTTAAAAAATTCAAGAAAATCATTAACTATAGAATACTGTGCATATCCATTAATAGAATTTAAAGTATTTTCACATCTTGTCATAATTTTTATAATCCAAGGAACAGTTGTAGCAAATTCATTTGAATATACGTTTGTATTTTCAATGGTATCACGCATTGCATTAGCATCATCTATTTCTAACTCGGTTATGTAGGTAAACATTTCTATTTCCTGTCCGGATATATAACTATCAGATGCGGTCAAATACAGTAAATATGTAGTGATGTCTAAATTAAATATTTCGTCCAATGTCGAATTACATTCATCAGATAGTCCTGTAAGTTCTTTTTTATCAAATGTGCGACAACATTCCTCTAATGTGCGAAACTTTTTCTTTAAAGCCGCCAAAACGTCAAATTTCATTTTTTAATCTCCCGAAAATTATTAATCTCTAAAAAGAGCGGTTAATATTACTCCTGCTACTATTACTATAATTGCCACCAATCCCCATTTAGGGATTTGTGTTAAAATAGAGAATCCTGTAAGCTTTGCTATAAGAAATACAGCAACCGAAATTACTCCTATTGCTGTAATAACCTTGCCGGAATCGCTCGTAAAAAATCCTATTAATAGTAATAATATAATAATCCAAATAAAAATCATAATTTATGCCTTCATTTCCCTGTTCTTTACCCAACGGTGTGGACCTTTTTTTAGCGGACGTTTACTACATATTCCGGGCATCGGTCTACCAGTCCAATCTTTACGCCATTCCGTACGCCCGCAATAAGTACACATCCATTGTATTTGTTTTCCGTTATTATTCATATTCAACCTCTCTTTACTAATTCCTTTACCCAACGTTCTGAATAACCAAAATTTCTTGCTAATTTTTTAGCATTTGTTCCATCATATTGCTGTTTTATCATTTCGCATACACAATCAGGATTAAACAGCTTGATGGGAAATGTAATCTGCTGCCCTTTAAAATGGGTATATAGTATCATTGTGTTATCATACCCTATAAGGTCAACAAGCTCTTTATAGACTTCATTCAAAGCATTAATTTCTTCTACACCAATTATAATCACTTCCCATCATACAATATGCGACAATTATATGCAATTTTCGTTGCATTGTAAAATACATAATTCATTGTATTCTTCCTTATAAAATTCCTATTATTCTATACAATACAGATATTCCTCAACCTCTTCGGGAGTAAAACCATTTTGTAGCAACGCATCCACATCATCAGGTGAATATCCTTGATAAGCGGCAACGGACTTTAAATCATCAATGTAACTGTTTTTAGAACCATTATAAGTCCACCATTGGCAATGAGCGAAATAACTGTAATCCGTATAATCAAACTTATCATAAACAATAGTTCCGTCAGATAATATATTTAAAATATCACCGGAGTTTATTTCAATTTCTTCAAAAGCTCCTTTCTTGATTTCTGCAAATAGCTTTGTTTCAACTAATGCTTTATAAAGAATTTCCTCAGTTGAAGCATATACATATAATTTGTATTTTGGAATATGTATGAGCGATAACGGACTATCACCACGAATAAGCCATAAGGTATTGTTGCTATCAAGAATCGAAAAAGCAAAGCTACCATTTATTTTTTCTGACATAAATTTTATACTTTCGCTGTTGAGCATCTTTTTCTTTTCGATAAGTTGAACTGCAATAAAGCTATCTGTTTCGATTTTCGTATTTGGTAGTCGTAGTTCCTTTCGTAGTTTAGAGTCATTGGTTAAAACCCCGTTGTGTGCAAGTGCAAAATTTACATTTTTGCAATGTCCGGAAAAAGGGTGATTGTTGTAGTTTTTATTTTTGTTCCCTTGCGTAGAATGCCTTGTATGTCCTGTAACAGAAACAATATCGTCAGGGTGCTTAAAATCGACCTGAAAAGCGGATTTCGGTTCTTTATGTATAACAAGCTTGCCTTTATGGTTATAGGCAATTCCCGTTGCATCCGTTCCTCTCACAGTTGCTTCCTCTGCAAGAGCATTTGTTAAATGGCTTAAATTCTTAATAGGCTGACCACTATAATTATAAAATCCAAATAAGCAACACATTTACATTTCCTCGCTTTCTGTTACAGATTCATTTACATAGAGCCTTTTTGATTTTAAGTATTCTATAAGCTCAAACTTTTTGGGGAGTATATTTGATACAAAGTCAGACCAAGACAATTCTTCCATTTCCTTATCCGACAGATTAATTGCTTGGTAGCAAATTTCATCAACTAGCTGTAAGGTTGCAATAAATGTTTTATAGTGGAGAGTACCTCTGAATAAGCGGAACTCTATCGTGTTATAATTTTCAAGATTAACAGCTACGTATCTTCCCATACGCTTGTCTTTTGCCTTTTTATAGGTTTCTTCTGTTGTGCTTGAAATAGTCGCATATTTAGCTGCCCAGTGGTTAAGATTTTCGGGTGTACGTCTTGAAAACTTAACAAGCTCATTCCAATGCTTTTCAACAAAAAATATTAATCTGCCGATAGTCTTTTCCTGTTCATCATAATCCTTTCCAAAGGCGGAGCGAGAACAATGAATATGCAGACCACAAGTAGAGGTGTTATGGGATCGGTAATCCATTTCGACTGCGTTTTCAAATATATCCAGCCAATTCATACTGTTAATGTGATAATCAAGGCTCATTGGATGTGATACAATCTCAAAACCGTTATTGATAGAGCCATCGTGCTTACAGTAAATTCTTTCATCATTTTCATTTGCAATATCAATCAATTTTTGTGCATTTAAGTTATCTTCACCGCCTTTGTCTATTTCCAATTCAACCCCATAAAATAAATTGCCTGAGCCATAAAAAATCGGCTCAGGCTTATAACTGTAATTTTTTATTGAATTGTCATTCAGCTTTTCAAAGCAATCTCTGCAATAAGGATAATCCTCACCATCTTCATACAAAGCATCTTCATTGTGTATGAGCCTACCGCACTCCTCGCAAGTTGTATAACTATACTCGTAACAATGAGAGCATAATGTATAATTAGAATCGCCCTCTGCATTATCTCCCCATATTCTGTCCCCGCAATTATCGCAAGTTGTTGTCCTTTCATCAAAACAATGCTCACACATTTTCTGACCATCAAAGCTTTTTGTTGTTCCCTCTGTTATGACTATCCCACATACAGAGCACACTATTTTTTCGTTTGTTTTCATTAAAAAATCCTCACTTTCATTTTTCTATGTGCCGGTTAAGCCGGGAATATGTTATATACATACTCAGGATAATAATATGTGCTTAAAAGATAGAATTTTCACAAAAAACAAATGCTTTTAAACTCCTTAAACACTGAATATTACAGGCTTTAATGGCACCTGATTAAAATTTGTATTTCATTGATATGCTTAACTCAATTCTTGATAAAAGTTTCTTTATACAAATAAACATATATTTCAAGTTTGGAAACATAAAGCAATTAAAAATTCTTTTTCATAATAATCAATTCTATTTCACACATTAAAACCTTTTACCCTTTTATTAAATAAATAATTTTGTAGAATTTTGTAGACTTTTCTGTATAAATATGGTAAAATATTACAAATGTATTTTATGGGAGTGAAGAATTTGAAACAGTTATGGCAAGAAAGAATCGACTATAGACACTTTAACCCTAAAACCGATCATATTAATGATACCTGCGGACAAAAATTAAATTTTATCCCATATGAACGTCTATATCAAACTCTTAATGAAGATGAGTTATTACAACTAATATGTGATGCAAAAACATTTCGTTGGCAAGCTCTTGATCTATCAAATTGTGGTTTGACACACTTACCAAAGGAACTCTGGGATTTACCAGATTTAAAAATGCTATATTTGGGAAACCAAACAAATATAAGAACCAAAAACAAAGAATCTGATTACGATGATAGAAGAAATACTTTTGTTTTTATCCCAAGAGAAATTGAGCATCTAAAAAATTTGCAAGTTTTAAGTTTACCAGAAAGCAGAATTAAATTTGAAGACGATATGCCATTGAATTTATCTCAGTTAATTCATCTTGATATTTTTGATTGTGGTTTTTTACAAATTCCAAATGCTCTGATTATCCCCTCTATTCAAGAGATAGGTTTTAACTGTTTGGATGAATTTTTATCTGAAGATTTTCTTAAGCTTGTAAATCTAAAGAGAATTTATCTTACAGGTTCTCACATAAAAAAAATACCAGATTGTATTGATTCCTTGTCAAATTTACGACACCTGTATGTATATGGTACTGAGATTAATGCTTTACCCACTTCTATAAGCAAGCTTAAATACCTATCTAAATTAGGTATAGAGGGAACTCCTTTAGCAGAAAAAATTCCCCCAGAGATATTAAAACAATCTGGTAAGGAAATTGCTCGTTATGTTTTCTCTCAACAATCCGATGCTCCCAAGTATTATTTTAATGAGTCTAAAATGATTATTGTTGGACAAGGACATGTTGGAAAAAGCAGTATACTAAATCGATTAGTTAATGGCAAGTATGAAGAAGGGACTTCAACAGAAGGTATAGATATTACTTCGTGGGGGTTTAATAAGAACGGTCAAAAATATAAACTTAACGTTTGGGATTTTGGTGGACAAGAAATATATCATTCCACCCACCAATTCTTTTTAACTAAACGTTCTTTATATTTATTAGTATGGGATGCGCTTGCCGAAGACGAATATGGTAGAATTGATTATTGGTTAAAAACAATACAAAGTTTTGCAGGCGATAGTCCCATAATCATTGTTGTTAACAAATGTGATAAAGGCATTGGCCGAATTCGTCGTATAGATGAATCCGAATACAAAGCGAGATTTCCACAAATTAAGGATATAGTTTATGTAAGTTGTAAAGACAATGTTCATATTAAGGAACTAAAAAACCTTATAAAAAATGCAGCAATAAACCTTCCACTTATGAAAACCACTTGGTTATCATCATGGATGAGAGTACGTAATAAATTGGAAACTCTTTCGAAACAATTAAACTTTATCTCATACCGTGAGTATATAAAAATATGCGAAGGTGTAAATATCGATGTTGAGGAAGCAAAGAGTCTTATAAAATACTTGCATGATTTAGGAATTGTTTTATATTATCACGACGACTCATTATTAAAAAACTTGGTAATACTATCTTCCGAATGGGGTACAGATGCAGTTTATAAGATATTAGATGAGCAAGAACAACTGTTAAAAGGAAGAAACGGAATCCTATATTGTGACGACCTTTCGAAAATATGGAATAACACAAATCGTTATCCTCAGGAGCGTTATCCATATTTGCTAAATTTAATGAAAAAATTTCAATTGGCTTTTGAAGTAACAAATTCTACATACTTGGTTGCAGAATTGCTAGACAATAAAACAATTAATTTGAATTATGATTTTCCTCATGGACATACACTCTGTTTTCGGTATGAATATGATTTTATTCCCGCAGGTATTATGACACGGTTCATTGTATCGATTAATCATTACCTTGAAACAATCAATGGTGTAAAGCAATGTTGGAAAAGAGGGGCTTATCTAAAGTATCATACTGCTTATGCATTGGTTAAGTTACACGAAAATTTAGCAGAACGCTATTTAGAAATCAAAGTTAGCGGTTCAATTCCTCGAGAACGACAAGAATTACTAACTATTATTAGAACAACTTTCAATAAAATTAATAGCCAATTTAACCAAATTGTAGTTACAGAGAAAATACCTTGTATTTGTTCCGCAGAATGTAGTTTTTTGTTTGATTATAAAAAGCTTCTTCAAGCGGAGGCCAAGGGTAAACGTACTATTGAATGTCACGATACATTTGAAGATGTAGACATTAGAAAATTACTTGACGGAGTTGAATCAAATATGGATGAAAATTATGGAAAACCATTTATTACAAATATTTATGCACCACAGAATAATTCTTAAATCAATCCAACAATTACGGTTTCATCTAATTCAGAGGCCAAAGCATCAACATCAACCACTATAACCATTGATATCAAAAACGAAATAGATGGTTTGCAAGGTGCTTTTAATGATTTAAGAGACGAAGTAGATAACAAGTCAAAAGAAGTAGATGAACAATGCGAAAAAGTAAGTTTAGCACTACAAAAATTGGATTCATGTGAAACCAAGGAAGATATTGTTAAATCTGGTGCAATGAAAAAAATTGAACGTTTCCTTTTGGAATGTGCAGACCCACAATCTAAAACAGCAAAATTACTATCTGGAATCAAATATGCGGGAAACATGGTTAAAGAACTTGCACATGGGTATAATAAGATAGCAAAATGGGTTTCTTTACCGCAAGTTCCATTTATTGACTAAAAGCAATTTTTATTAACGTAAACAAACTTCCACCGCTTGATATTTGCAGGCTTTGGAAGCATTTGTTTGAAACAGTAGCTTCGGTGAAGCACTCGACAGATTGCAGCAAGAGTTAAAGCACAAGCCTATTAAGGGAATAGGAATTAAGAAACAATAAAATATAATTAAAAGCTTCTGCAAATTATGATATGAACTTTTGAAGAAAATGAGTTCGGCATCTGTGCCGAACTCATTTTACTGATATGGTTTCTATAACAAGAAATTCAAAGTTTAAAAAATGAAATTAGTTTTGTAAAAATATTAAACAAATTCATAAAACTGCTTGACAAACACAGGTAAGTTGTGGTATAATTCTTAATGTTGCAAATAAATATGCGCCGGTAGCTCAGTTGGATAGAGTGTTTGGCTACGAACCAAAAGGTCAGGGGTTCGAATCCCTTCCGGCGTACCACGTCGCAGCAAACTACGCTGCAATCAAAATGACCACTTACAAAGTGGTCATTTTTTATATGCTCTGTTGCTGCTCCTTTTTCGAAAAAGGTCACGTTCAAGTCGGCTATTAGCTTGTAAACGCATTCATAACGCCTTTGTTTTACTAACAACCTTTTGCGATAGAGTGCCTTCGGCACTGTTGCATCTATATTACCCGGCTCTTCAAAAACAAGAAGATACCCAAAAGGTGTCTTTTTTGTTTTCCTTTCCAATGTTACGCTCAAACCACTGCCAACTTGGTAAGCCGCATAGGATGTGTTAACTGGAACGAACCCCGCGGTTGTTATTTAAAAAAATCAAAACAACTTCTGTTCTATCGTATAACGCTATAGAATTTGCAACGAGCTTGAGCACATACAAAATTTTTTTGCATCTTCATTTTCGCTTATCAGACAATCGATATCAGAAAGGGTACATTGTTTATAGGCTGATCGCGTACCGAATTTTTCACTGTCGCACAAAAATATCTTTTTTGTTGCATTTTTAAGCATACAATTCCTCAAAGCAACTTCTTCACGGGTGCAGTCTGATATTATTCCTTCATTTGATAATGATTTTGTAGAAAAGAATGCAAGATCGGCATAAGTGTTTTCAAACACACTCTGAGCATCAGGTCCAATAAGGCAATTGCGATTTTGTGGACTTAAGAATCCACCGGACGAAACTGCTTTTATACCTGAGTTTGATAGCAGGTACAAGATTTCTATATTGTTTGTAATAACTGTTAATGAATTTTTGCTAATTATTTCACTTGCAAGATAAAACGATGTTGAAGATTGGTCTAAAAATATAATATTTCCATCCTTTATTAGCTTAGCGGCTTTTTCTGCAATTGTCTTTTTAGCTGCCATACTATGATAGGATCTTTTATTAAATGAAATTACATTATTAAAATTAGTTATTAGTTCCGCACCGCCGTAAGTTCTTTTAATCAAGCCTCTATTTTCTAGTACTGTCAAATCGCGTCTTATACTTGATTCACTTGCATAAAGCTTTTGGCAAAGCTCCTTTACAGTTATAAATCCGTTCTCACTTTTTAAAATAGTAATTATTTCTCTTTCCCGTTCATTTTTCAGCATATCTACTCTCCTTATAATGTGATTGATTTTGATTGATTTTCAAAAATATATGTATATTTGTCAATTTTATGATTGTTTTATGGTTAATTATTGATTTGTTTTGACGATAGTATTATAATACAAAATGTTAAGAAAGTAAATATATGTATTAAAAAAGAGTTATATTTGTTGATATTAACAACATTTTGATTGGTGTGGATTGCTCATGTGGAAAGACACATTATTGCAGATACAGATGTTTTAAAAGATGCATCTATGGAAAAGATAAACGTTGCCGTTTTATATGAAAAAGATTTAAAAGACAGATATACTGTTCTTTGGTCACATTATGATTTGTTTGGAGGGTTTACAAATGAAAGATTGCAAAATAAAGGTTGTAGCTATGGATTTGGATGGCACGCTGACACAGCATAAACAACCACTTGATGACGCACATAGAAAAGCACTTACAGAGCTTTCGAAAAGGTATAAGCTCCTGATGGTGGGTGCCGGACAGGTTATGAGAATATTTAATCAGATGGGGCATTTTCCAATTGATATAATTGGCAATTACGGTTTACAGTATGGCATATATAATGCAAGCACCAAAAGCATTGATATAGTGCGGGATTTGCAATTTTCTGTTGACAAGGTGGAGATTGAAAAGAAGGTCGCATCTTTAAGAGAAAAATTTGGGTATACAGATTATGCCGGTGACAGTGTTGAATTTCATCCATCAGGATGCATAACCTTTCCAATTTTGGGTACTAAAGCAAAATCGGAGGACAAGCTTGCATTCGATCCCGACAGAGTGAAAAGAAGAAAAATCTATGACGAGGTTGTTGCTGCTTTTTCGGAATACACTGCTTTTGTAGGTGGTTCATCCTCCTTTGATATGGCACCAATGCCGTACAATAAATATTATGCCCTTGATATGTATTGTAAGGAAAATGATTTAAAACACGAAAACATTGTTTACATAGGTGATGACTACGGTTTAGGTGGAAATGATGAGTGTGTGTATAAATCGGATTTTCCGTATCTTACGATAGATGATTACAGGGATTTTCCTGAAATTGTGAGACCTCTTTTGTAAAAAGATAGTAATCTAAACCATTCGGCTCTTCAAAAAAAATCCTGTCGTAAGACGGGATTTTCGTTTTGTATTTTTCATCATTCATTTGAAAGGATTTCCTATAAGTAATGAAGTCATTTCGCTGATAAATAGTGAATAATTTTGCAAAATTGTAGGGACGATTTTTAAAATCGTCCCTACAATGCGTATTTATACATACTTCTGTTTAATACAGCAGTTATTTAATTACTCTTACCCTCAATACACCGTCAACAGCCTTGATTTTATCAACGATTTCATCTGTGATAATATCATCTGAATTGATAATTGTGTATGCCAGATCCTTTTTGCTCTTATTGATAAGGTCTGCGATATTGTGCTTTTCTTCTCCAAAGATATTTGTGAACTGAGTAAGCATTGTAGGCATATTCTTATGAAGAATACAAATTCTGCCCTTTCCTGAAATAGGAAGTGAACAATTCGGGAAGTTAACTGAGTTAACGATGTCGCCTGTTTCAAGATAATTTGAAATTTCCTGAGCTGCCATCATTGCACAGTTATCCTCTGATTCGCCTGTAGATGCACCGAGGTGAGGAATTGCGATAATTCCCGGCTCGTTAATAACCTCGCCGTTCGGGAAGTCTACAACGTATTTTGAAACCTTGCCTGCTGCGATTGCTGCTTTGATTGCATCATTGTCAACAAGCTCGCCTCTTGCAAAGTTCAAAATCTTGACGCCGTCCTTCATCTTTGCGATGGTGTCGCGGTTAATGCTTCTCTTTGTTTCATCTGTTAAAGGAACGTGGATTGAGATATAGTCTGCATTTGCATATACCTCGTCAGCACTTTTAGCCTTTGTAATGTGATGTGAAAGTCTCCATGCCGCATCAACTGAAAGATATGGGTCATAGCCGATAACCTTCATACCGAAATGTCTTGCAGCATTTGCAACCAAAATACCGATTGCACCAAGGCCGATAATTCCGAGAGTTTTGCCCTGAACCTCTGTTCCTGCAAAGTTTGACTTTCCTTTTTCAATCTGCTTTGCAACATCGTCGCCTGTCAGGGTGCCTGCCCAGTTAATTCCACCTACAACATCACGTGCTGCAAGGAAAAGACCTGCTAAAACAAGCTCCTTAACCGCATTTGCATTTGCACCGGGTGTGTTGAATACTACAATACCCTTTTCTGAGCATTTGTCAATCGGGATATTGTTTGTACCGGCACCTGCACGGGCAACTGCTTTAAGTGATTTTGGAAGCTCCATATCGTGCATTACATAGCTTCTTAAAATAATTCCG
>JAZNIV010000081.1:0-12625 GCA_045577675.1 Clostridia bacterium | reverse complement strand
AGTGTATATAAGAGCTGTCGCCGATTAATATTCTATGTGTTTTTTATCGGGCAAAAATTAAAGGAAATGGTGGGATGGAAAAACAAAAATGCAATAAAAATGGTGAGTGCAGATGCAAGGGTTTTGATGGATATTGTTTTTACACAAAAGAGTGTAAATATAAAGAATTTAAAAATGAGGCTCTAAAATCGCCTGTAATTGATTTTAGAGAAAAACCGTCAAATTATCCGTCAAAATAAATCTAACGCAAAATAACACCCATCTAACAGGCAAATAACGCTATTTGAAGTTTGAAAGGAATTAAAAGAAGGATGAAAAAAGAAAAATTAATTGAATTAGGGCTTTCTGAAGAGGTTGCCGGTAAGGTTTTAGAGCTGCACAATACAGCTGTAAAAGATTTAAATGGAAAAGTCACAACTCTCACAAACGATTTAAAGACAGCACAGGATGTTGCAAAGAAGTTTGAGGGCATTGACATAGAAAATGTCAAAAAAACTGAATACGAAAGAGGAAAAAAGGAAGTTTCGGACGAATTTACAAAATACAAATATGACCGCACCGTTGATGATGCTCTTTCAAAGGCAGGTGCAAAAAACACAAAAGCCCTGAGAGCTTTGCTTGATATGGAAAAGGTAAAGTTATCAAAGGACGGTCAGCTTGAAGGCTTATCAGAGCAAATAGATAGTATCAGAAAAGATAACGACTATCTGTTTGAAGCTGATGACGGAAAGCCGAGCTTTGCAGGCGGTACCAATGGAAATGGTAATGCGACAGAGGCAGATGCTACATTAAGAGCTGCTATGGGACTTAAAGCAGAATAAGGAGGACTAAAGAATGGCAATAGAATTATCAAAAAACTATACAGGTATGCTTGATGAGGTGTATGCAGGAAGTTCTAAGACAATAGATTTGTCAGCACCTAAAGAGCTTGTTAAGGCAGGAGCTACAGCAAAAACCGTGCTTTATCCGGTAGTTGATGTTGAAGGTCTTGGTGATTATTCAAGAAACAGCGGATATACAGACGGTGCAGTAAATGCGGAATACAAAGAGCTTACCTTTGATTATGACAGAGGCAGAAGGTTCCAAATTGACGAAATGGACAATCAGGAGAATTTTGATACACTTTTAGGAGCCGTCAGCGGTGAGTTCATAAGAACAAGAGTAGTTCCTGAGGATGATGCATATACATTTGCTAAAATAGCGGCAGCAGAAGGAATATCAAAGGTTTCTGAGGGTGTTACATATCAGACGGGCGAAGAGGTTTTAAAAGCATTGCAGGAAGCTTCTTCACAAATGGATGATGACGAAGTGCCGAGTGAAAACAGAATTCTGTATATTACCCCTGCACTTCTTGCTATGGCACAGAATGTTGATACAACAAAATCAAAGGAAATCCTTGCAAGCTTCTCAAAAATTGTAAAGGTTCCGCAGAGTCGTTTTTATACCGCAATAGAGCTTGCTGACGGTAAGAGTGATGGCGAAGAAGCGGGGCATTACGTTAAGGCTGCAAATGCTAAGGATATTAACTTTATGATTGTTCATGTCGGTGCAGTTCTGAAAATAGTTAAGCACGTTGCAGGAGACCCTATTCCGCCTAAGAAT
The DNA here is from genome assembly GCA_045577675.1 of Clostridia bacterium. Taxonomy (GTDB): domain Bacteria; phylum Bacillota; class Clostridia; order UBA1381; family UBA1381; genus UBA1738. Next base: position 11,023 of record JAZNIV010000081.1, on the reverse strand, counting down.
AATCCAAACGCAGATGCAACAATAGTAAAATACAGAAAATACGGTCTTGTTGGTGTATTTAAAAACAAGGTAGCCGGAATTTATCTGTCACACAAAGAATAAGGAGGATTTCACGTTATGTCAAAGATTGTTGGTTTAACATTTGATAATAAGAAAAAGCCGGGCGGCAAGAACACAAAGCCGCCCAAAAACAAAAAGCCGGATAATCAAAATCCTCAGCAGCCCGAAAATGCTCCTGAGAATGTGAAGTAGTACTATGATTGCTGACATTGGTTTTTACAGTTTTACATATGGGGCTGCTGCCAAAATACCTGAAGAACATTTTATGCTATGGGAAAAACGTGCGGAGGCTGAGCTTAAAAAGCTCACCTCCGGAAGGCTGCAAGCTGCAGAGATTACGGATGACATAAGGCTGTGCATTTGCGAGATTGCAGAGGCTCTATATACGGCCGAGAGCCGGAAAGGGATTTCATCTGAAAATAATGACGGTTATTCTGTGACGTATGACAAGGACGGAGCAAGCTCCGACAAAGTAATAACAGAAATTGCAAAACGGTATCTTGCCGGCACAGATTTGCTTTTTAGGGGTGTATGCTGATGACTACCAATACGGCCATTACTGTATGGCATTATAACGACGATTCTGAAGTGTATGAAAGAAAAACATTTAAAGAGGCATGGGCTTGTAATTCCCGAAAAAAGCTTGAGGAGTCAAAAGGGCGAACGTCAAAAAATATATGCAAAATCCGTATCCCGACAATGAATGATATAGAGCTGCAGCTTGGCGATTATGTACGGCTTGGTATTCATAACGATGAACAGCCCGAACGGGGCAAGGATATGGCTGTATGCGAGCTTGCGGATAACCGAAGAGGCAGCATGCCGCACTGGAGGGTTTTATGTGAGTAACATACGAATGAAATTCCAAATAAAGCCTACGGAGGAGCTTAAGCGACTTCGTGGGCTTGAACCCGGCGGACGGGTACAGGCATTTATTGATAATGCTGTTATATCACATTGTGACAAGCTTGTTCCGGTTGCTTCGCATACGCTAAGAAAGTCTGCAAAAATTGCTTCACGCATTGGCTACGGTGAGGTTCGGTATGATACTCCATATGCAAAAAAACAGTATTACGAGCATAAAGGCACAACGGGACGTGGCAGACTGTGGTTTGAAAGGATGAAGGCAGACCACAAGGACGAAATTCTTCGTGGTGCACAAAAAATGGCAGGTGATAGATAAAATATGATAATTGAAAATTTAAGAAGTTATTTAAAGAAATGTCCGCTCCTTAAAAAAGACAAAATCAACGTGAACTATTTAGGTGACGAGCCGGTTGCCTACTCGATTGAAACCGTACCGGCTTCCCCTATTGTGAAACGGTACACAGACGGAGGAACTCTCCGGCAGTATCTTTTTGTATTCTCAAGCCGTGAGGCATATGATGAGAATGCACTTTGCAATATGAATGTTGCACAGTTTTTCGAGGATTTTGAAAATTGGATTTGTGAGCAGGACGCAAACAAAAATTATCCTGACTTAAAGGATGATAAAATAAAGGTTACAAGGCTGGAGGTTACAACAGGCGGTTATCTTTTCGATGAAGAAGGAACTACCGCAAAGTTTCAGGTACAGCTTAAACTGACCTACAGAAAGGAAAGGTAAAATATATGATAAAACGAAGTGAAGTAGTCGCATTTATGGGTATCGGTGCAGGCGAAGAGCTTACCTATATCCGTATGAAGGGTTTTACGGAAATGTCTGTTTCTAAAAATCCAAAGGAATATTCAAGAAAGTATGTTGATGAGGATTCTGAACGTACAGACGTTACGGGATATTCGCAGTCAATGTCATATAAATTTGACTATGACCCGGAGGATGCTGTGCATGCAAAGCTTAAAGAAATTGCTGACCGTGAGCTTACAGGCAGTGCGGCAGCTGTTTCGATTGTTGTTGTGGACCTTTCAAAGGCAGCATCAGAGGGCGGAAGTGATTTTAAAGCAATCAAACGTAATTTTGCAGTTGTTCCGTCCGGCGAGGCTGATGATGCAGATACATATACCGTAAGTGGAGACTTTAAGGCTTCCGGCGAAAAGGTGTTCGGAACAGCTACCACAGCTGATGAATGGCAGACTGCAACATTTACAGCTGAGGAAAACTAAGATATAGGGCGGTCATATCCGCCCTTTGTATAAGGAAAGGAAAAATATAATATGAACGCTTTTGTTTTTGGTGATAACATTATTAAAATAGAAATACAGAATTTGGCTTTTGAAAATGAAGCTGTAATGGTTGAGACGGAAATATGTGCCGCAAAAAGGATAATTAATGAATTTAATAACAAGATGACAGCTGGAGAAGCTGATAAAGAAACAATTAAAGATGCAATGCATGAAATAACCGGGAAAATTGATTCTGCATTAGGCGAAAATGCAGTAAAAAATATCCTAAAAGGAAAAGAAAAAGTTTCGCTCTATGACCTTATGGATATTGTAATTTATGTAACAGAATGCATAAATGAATTTGAGATGGAAAAAAGGCAGTTTTATAACAACTATAAAGCTAAAAACAGAGAACAGAGAAGGCATCAAAATAAAAAATGAGTATTCTGACACAGCCGCTCCCGAACACAATTGAAGTAGCCGGGCAGGAATATCCTGTCCGGACAGACTTTCGGGTGTGGCTTAATTTTGAGGAAATTCTAAATAACGATATGCCTCTCCCGGATAAAATATTAAAGATTATTCTGCTATGCCTTCCACACTGTGAAAACGGAAAGTTGCCACCTACGGTGGAAGTACTTTTCGAGGGTTTAAAAAAGTTCTATACTGCGGACTTTTTCAAGGAAAATGAGCAAAAAAAAGAAAAAAACAACAAAAAAACTGTTATGACATTTAGTTTTGAACATGATGCAGAATATGTATATGCGGCGTTTTTAGCACAATATGGTATTGACCTTATCGAAATTCCATACTTACACTGGCATAAATTTTTAGCCTTGTTCCGGGGGCTTGAGGAAAAGAATCGTATCATGCAGATAATTGGGTACCGGAGTATTGACCTATCTGAAATAAGCGATAAAAAGCAAAGAAAAATGTATTCCGAACTAAAGAATGTCTATTCTCTCCCGGATAATCGCTCCCAGGAAGAAAAGGACAGCGACTTTGCAAGAAATCTCTTAAATGTTTTTTGACAAATATTGCATTATAGTATATAATGGAAAAAAATGCATGGAGGATTCTAAAATGAAAAAAATAATTGTTACAATATGCATTATTATAGCAGCTATTATTTTCTTTGCAAGTAATGAGAGTTTAACAACTAAAATAAGTATTGACCAAACATTAGATATATCCGGACAAATTATAACTGTGCTTGATGAATACATAGATACTGATATGACAGAACTTGATGCTTATAAAGCATTCAAAAAAATTGACAATTTATGCGGACAAAGTCGACGTGTAGAAATTACAGAAATTCAAATTGCTGATGAACAGAAATATAATATTGAGTTAATTGAAAGTCGAATTGGAATAATACAGAATCAAATGGAGCTTGTGACGTTATATGATGAACAAAGAAGGATTGAATATAAAGAAGAGATTATAGAATCAAGAAATGAATTAGCAAAGTTTATAGGAATTGATAAAAAGTAAAAAGCACCTGCGTGAGGTGCTTTTTTGATACAAGAAATCGGGGGTGTGCAAAATTGAAAAGTTAAAAAAAGTCCGCTGCCCTTGGTGCGGATATGAAATGCCTTTGTTTTACAAAGATACAACAATTGTGAAGGGATTAAAAGTTAAATGTAAAGGCAGAAATTGTAAAAAAGAATTTGAAATAAATATTAACACAAAATCCAAGTAGTGCCATTATGTGCCGATGGATACCAACAAAGAGGTGATTTATCGGTGCGAAATAGTGATGGAAGTTTGTTTTTTGATACTCAAATAGATAATGAAGGCTTTGAAAGAGGATTAAAAAAACTTGAAAAGCTTGGAAAAACATCTTTTGCTGCAATAGGAGCTGCTGCAACTACCGGGTTAGGAGCGGCCGTTAAAGTCGGCATGGACTTTGAGGCTCAGATGTCTAAGGTTGGAGCTATATCTATGGCAAGTGCTGAGGATATGGAGGTACTGTCTGCGAAAGCGAAAGAAATGGGAGAAAAGACGGTATTCTCTGCTACTCAGGCAGGGGAAGCTTTTGAATATATGGCAATGGCAGGCTGGAAAACACAAGAGATGACTGCCGGTATTGCAGGTATTATGGATTTGGCTGCAGCTTCAGGTGAAAACCTTGCAGTGGTTTCGGATATTGTAACAGATGCATTAACAGCATTCGGGCTAACAGCAAAGGACAGCGGAAGGTTTGCTGATGTTTTGGCAGCGGCTTCTTCAAATGCTAATACAAATGTTACTATGATGGGCGAAACGTTTAAGTATGCCGCACCGCTTGCAGGTTCGCTAGGATACAGTATTGAGGACACAGCGGTTGCAATAGGACTAATGGCGAATGCCGGAATCAAGGGTGGTCAGGCAGGTACTTCGCTTCGGTCGGTGCTGACAAGACTTGCAAAACCTACAGGCGAAAGTAAGGATGCTATAAAAGCTCTTGGACTTAGCGTAACAGATTCATCAGGTGCAGTTAAGCCGTTTAACGTTCTGATGAAGGAAATGCGTCAGGCTTTTTCGAAACTTACAGAAGCAGAAAAGCCGGCATATGCTGCAATGCTTGGAGGCCAGGAAGCTTTATCTGGACTTCTTGCAATCGTTAATGCAAGCGAGAGCGATTTTGAAAAGCTGACCAAGGCTGTTAACAACTCGGGCGGAGCAGTATCTGAAATGGCCGAAAGAAATCTAGACAATTTAAAAGGTTCTTTAACTCTTGCTGGTAGTGCTGCAGAAGGCTTGGGAATTAAGATATATGAAAGTATTGAAGAGCCATTACGTAACGCAGTGGAAAAAGGAACAGAATACATAACAGGGCTTACAGAATGGATATCTGCTCCGGGAACTGTAGATGGACTTACATTTCTTGCGTCAGGCATTGGAGTGGCGGGTAGTGCAGTTTTAGGTTATAAGGCAGCGGTGTCTACCGCTACAATTGCACAGGCATTGTTTAATACAACACTTTCATTAAATCCGTTTGGATTGGCGGCTGCAGGAGTTGTTGGATTGACTGCAGCAACGGTCGGAATTATAGGAGCGGTAAGAGAAGCGGACAGCGAATATTATAAAATGGGCGAAACTATTACCGGTGTAAGCTCCGCTTTTGATGCTGCTACAGAGAAATCAGTCGTAACACAGGAAAAGATTAACACTTGGGAAACTCTTAAAGTCAAATTGAACGACAATACTCTTTCTGCATCTGAGCTTGCCTCGGCTCAGAATGAAGTAAAATCTGTAGAAGAATGGTTTATACAAAACTACGGCTCGTATATAACTGCTGAAGAACAAAAAAACGGAATAAGACAAGAAACTGTCGATAAATTAAAAGAACAAGAAGGTACACTGACAAGAATAGCAGCTCTTGAGCTTGAATCAGAGTTGAGAGAAACAAAGTCGGACATACCGGAGCTTGCTGCAAGAGTTGAGGCACTTAGAAAGACAAATGCAGCACTTGATGAGGAAAAGGTAAGTGCACTTAACAATCAAATTGCATTGCAAGAACTACGGGAGGAATGGCTTTTATATGCTTCAGGTATTGAGGATTTTAATACCGAAGAGGTGCAAAGGCAGATGGATGCCGTTTTGGAAAAAGCGGAAGAAATAACCGGCAAAGATTTATTTAGTATAGAGCAAATTGATAATGAGCTTTTACGGTATGAAATTTCAATTGGTAAGCTGGGAGAGATTATCGAGGGCAATAGTGAAAAAATCGCCGACGGTGAAGAAAGTATCTCAAAATATAGGGATTCTGTTCAAAAGCTTATTGACTTCGATGCTGAAGCAACTTTTGAAGAAAAGGTTATAAGAGCGAGAAGTTTTGGTCTTGATTTCAGTGAGGGAATTGTATCCGGTATCGATATCGGAAGCCCGACTGTTCTTGCCAGAATTGATACGCTTGTTTCAGATATGGTTGAAAGGGCGAGAAAAAAGGCCGGTGTTAATTCACCTTCTAAAGTAACACGTGATATGGTCGGAAAACCTATTGCAGAAGGTGTAGCGGTTGGTATTGATATTAATGCTGTTACAGCCAGAAAAGCATCAGAACGCCTTATAACTTCAACAGTTAATGCAGCAAAGAAAAAAGCAAGAATCAATTCGCCGGCTGGATTAACTCGTGATGGTGTAGGAAAATGGTTATCTCTCGGCGTTGCCAAAGGGATTACAGAGAGTTCTGATGAGGCAGTGAAGGCATTTAATGCCATGCTTGAAAAACTCAAGTATCAAAGAGAACTTGACATCATTAATGACGAACAGTACTACACCGAGCTTGAGCGACTTCGTGACAAATATTTTGCGGAGGGCTCTAAAGAATGGCTTAATTACACCGGTGAGATTTACGACCATCAGAAATCTGTTTTAGAGCAGCAGAAAAAGGACATAGAGGCCATGTACTCTGACATTGCCGACCATGCCACAAAGAAGATTGAAGAGGTAATATCCAAACAGGAAGCCTACAAAAACAAGCTTACAGGTATTAGCAAGCTGTATGATACCGACACTCTCCAAATAGGCGACCAAACCATTACCACCTACACAATGCATGACTTCTCTAAGGACATTGAACTGATTAATGAGTTTACCGAGAATGTGGATAAGCTTAAATCACGTCTTACAGGTCTTGGTTTTTCGAATGATGTCATAAGCTCATATATGTCTGAATTTGACGAGCTTGATACTCTTACTGCAACACAGTTCATAAAATCAGTTTTAGGTCACTCAGACACAGACCTTAAAAAGAACATAGAAGGATATAGCCTGGGACGCAGGGCTGCAGATTCATCATCGGCAAAACGATATAAGGAAGAAATGCAGGAGGCAACAGAGGATGCAATAGGATATATGGAAGAGAAGCTAAGAGAGGCAGGCTTTACCGACATCCCTGAAGGCTTCTTTTTAAGCGGTCAGATTTCAGCAGAGAAATTTGGAGAAGCGTTTGTGGCAGAGCTTGAAAATCAGATGACAAAAATTCAGAATACAATTGCGGCATTTAATGCAAGCCTGAATTTGACTCTGCAGGGAGCGGCAGTGTCCGGCTCTTCCTCCGGAAACAACACAATCAACAACAGCTACGCTCCTGTAATTAACTTAAATTCAAAGGATGAAGGCAGTACACAAAAGGAGCTGCGTGCTGTAGACAATTTCCTGACATTAGAACGAATGAGAGGTGGGTATACATCATGGTTCTCAAAATAAAAAGCAAATACGGTGAGTTTGAGGTGGGCGGCGGAGTGCATGAAAAGTGCCGGCTTTTAGAAATTGCAGGCTTAGGACTTCCTGCCCGAGATATTAAAACAGTAAAGTTTGAAGGAGAAGCAGGATATACTATCAGCTCAAAGACCGATAATGCAAGAACAATAACAATGTCAATTGACTTTTCAGGGGGTCCTGATGACGCGTTAGAAATCCTGCACATTCTCCAAGAAGAATGCGAAATTTTTATATATTCTGCAATATGTCAGCGTAAAATTAAAGCTATTTGCATAAGTGGAGCAGAAATAGAAAAAATCATATTCGGACGCATGCATAAAGCTGTGCTGCAGTTTGAATGTCCGAACCCGTATTTTGAGGATATCAATGACCCATCCATAAGCCTTTCTACAAGAACTAATATGTTCCCGACTTCTTATGAGGGCGGTACAGGCTACATAACTCTTCCTGCGGTTGCTACCGTAAGAACAAGCGAAAAGGTCATAACAAATTCCGGTGACGTTTCGGTGTTTCCTAAGTTTACTATTACCGCTTATGGCACTATGCAGAATATTAAACTCCAAAACCGAACAACAGGTGCAGTAATCAAGCTTAACTATACCATTGTAAGCGGCGAGGTTATTACTGTAGATGTAAAAAACCGTGAAATCACAAGTAGTATTCACGGAAATATTATAAACAAGCAGTCTGATGATACGGTGCTTGACAAATTCTGTCTTACTGAAGGTGAAAACGACCTTCTTTTGGCAAATAATACAGGTCATATTATGGATATTGACATACAGTTTGCAAATCAGTATAAGGCGGTGATGCTCGCATGAGTAACGATGTATATTTTTATGATTTTGAGCTTAACAAGGTATATGAGCTTCCGGCATTTGGTGTAGATAAGGGATATATATCTGTTAATGCCACTATGGAGTTTTGCGATTCGGGCAGTGTTGAAATTGTCTTTATTGATGAAAAGCTAAAAGCTTTGGTAAAGGAATATGAGGACAATCTGATTATTGTGTGGCGGGATTTTCAGGGATTTTTAACCGGGCATATTTTTGAAGATACCTGCAGACTGTTCGGTATGAGTTTAAATGGACTATTACACAGAATTGTAATTCCTAAAACAGTCACAACTCTTTCGGGAGATGTTGAAACTCTTGCAAGGTCAGCAATTTCTGCAAATGCAGACTGGCTGACGCTTGGAAGTCAAAAGGGATTTTTAAATCAGGTGAAATATTCGACAGACAAGTACAAAACTGCAGATGTATATATCACTGAGCTTTTAAAGCTGGATAATGCCGGTTATAAAGTGTCTGCAGATGTATTAAATAAACAGTTTGTTTTTGAGGTTTTAAAATCGGAAGAAACAGAGCTACTACTTTCAACAAATAACTTAAATGCATATGCGTTCTCTGAAAGCTACAGCAATAAGCCGAAAGCATTTGGTGGTTGGTATGAGCAGGAGCAGTCAGATGGCGAGCCTGTATGGACGTATATTTCTCTTGATAATACTCTTTCGGGAATAAATAAAATTGATACCATTCTGTCAGCAAAAAACGAAGATGAAGCACTGCAGGAGCTTGCATCATTAAAGGCTGAGCTTACCATTGATTTAAAAACACGCAAAATCACCCACGGTACAGATTATCATATAGGTGATATTGTCCGTGTTCAGAATAATGATACGGCTACTAAAAAGCGAATTACAGGAATTAATATGTCAAAAGAAAACGGATATATTGAAAATCCAATACTAAGCGAGGTGGAATAAATGAATACTACTTTTGAGGATAATCAGGCGGTAACGCTTGCCGACTTTAATAATATTGCTGTTGATTTGGGAGATACAACATTTTCAGCATTTTCAGAAGAAAAATTCGGTGTTGATGAGCTTAACAATATAACAAAGGATTTGGTGACGTCAGGAATACTAAAAACTGAAGATAACGGAAATGGCGGTCTTAATATGGGATGTAAACCGACTATTGAGGATAATTTAGTGACTATAGGTCTCGGCACAATAGTTTTTGCGTCCGGTGCAAAAGTATATGTTGATTCAGAAATGGTATATGCCGCTGACGGTTCGTATATTTATGCGTTTAATGACACATTTACAGGCAGAGCAAGCCTAAAGGTGTCTGATACAGAGCCTACTGAAGGTGATTTTGTTATGATAGCAAAGGTTATCGGATACGGCTCACTGCAGGATTTGCGTAAGTTTGCACAGGCTAAGGTGCTGCTTCCTGCAGGAAATGTGCTACAGAATTTTGACGTCGAGTTTTCAGGGGTGGTATCAGATACAACGTTAGGTGTATACCGAACCGGAATAGTAAAAATTAATGCAGAACTGCAAGGTGTTAAGCATATAGTTTTTTGGGACGGAGAGATGAGCATCGGGACAAACGTGTATAATCTCTCCCCCTATAACGGAAGTATTTCGAGCTTCGATGATTCTGCTCAAGCAGGCGTGACAGTAAAAATAAACAACTCCACGTCAACTAGATACTCTCTTGTAGCAGCCAAACAGGAGGACGGTATTGAGATATATGTAAAAAGAGCCGACGGAAGCAACTTCTCTTATGTCAGCTGTAATGTCAGCATCGGTATAATATGAGGTGAGTAAGTATGGAATTTAATTTCAAAATTAAAAATGACCGCCTTGCATCAGGTGGATATAATTCCGGATTTACCGGGAATGTCAATACATATATATGTCGATTTGAAATTGAATGCAGCATAGAAGGTCTTTTGTGGTTCTGTGTATTCAAACAGGGCATTGATGTATATACTCACCCTATAAAGGGCGGTGAATGTATCATCCCTTATGAAGTGCTGACAAATCCAGGCCCTGTATATATTGGCTGCTATGGAACATCTGCAGATGATGAAATAAAAAGGGTAAGTACAAATTTGATACAGCTTAATGTAAAGCAGGGTGCGTATTCTGAGGGTACAGCTCCGAAGGTGCCGACACCGGATGTATGGGAATCGCTTGTAAGAAATACTGTTCCGATTATCGGTGAAAATGGTAATTGGTTTGTGTATGATATGAAAGCTGATTCTCATATTGATTCAGGACTTTCGGCAAAAGGCGAAAAGGGTGAACAAGGTGAGCGAGGCTTGCAGGGCACTAAGGGAGATAAAGGCGATAAAGGAGAGCAGGGCATAGCCGGGGAAACAGGGAAAGACGGTGCAAATGGAAAAGACGGCTATACTCCAAAAAGAGGTACTGACTACTGGACGAACGAGGATAAGGCGGAAATTAAGAATGAACTGAGCGGAGGGTTTCAAGAAAAACTCACTGAAGAACAGCTTGAAAACATTAACAGTCTTAAAAATGTACTTAATAAAGATGGTAATGGCTATGTTCTAAGAGCAAAGTGGGCGGATGATGCAGGATTTGCCCAAATAGCAGACTGTGACGGTGAAGGCGATGTAATTTCTGAAAAATATGCTAAAAAGACTAAAGTAAGCACAAATGATGCAAGTACAACCTACACATTTAGTTTTATAGATATGTATAATTATGATTTAAGACTTCAGCTATCGATGGAAGGGATTGTGTTTACATTTGATGATGATGCCTATGAAAGTGATTATATAGTAGGGCTGAGCTTTAACTCAGGCGAAACGCCCACTACTATTTCTTATA